>CAYPAX010000005.1:0-74935 GCA_964408735.1 uncultured Rhodospirillaceae bacterium
CTAAGGCGGAGGTCGATCTGTTCACCATTATGCGCAAGCGCTTGTGGGTCAGCGGCTCGACCCTGCGGCCGCGCAGCGTCGAGGAAAAAGCCCGCATGGCCGAGGGCTTGCGCGAAAAAGTCTGGCCTTTGCTGTCGGCCGGACGGGTCCGCCCGGTGATCCACGCCAGCTTTCCGCTAGCCGAGGCCGCCAAGGGCCATGCCGTGCTGGAAGCAGGCGAGCACATCGGCAAAGTCGTTCTGACCGTCTAAGCGCCTTTCGCCCGAGGCCGTGCGGCACTATATAGTGCGGTCTGACCCGTACAACGAAAGGAACCGACCCATGGCACAGCCGCTGATGCCGAAGGCAACCGCTGTCTGGCTGGTCGAGAACACGACCCTGACCTTTCAGCAAATCGCCGAATTCAGTGGCCTGCATCTGTTAGAGGTGCAGGGTATCGCCGACGGCGAAGTGGCCGTGGGCATCGTCGGGCTCGATCCCACCGCCAACGGCCAGCTGACGCGCGAGGAGCTGGAACGCTGCACGGGCGATCCGGAGGCGCGCCTGGCGCTGCGCGAAGCCGTGGTGCCCGATGCGCCGCGGCGCAAGGGGCCGCGCTATACGCCTGTCTCCAAGCGCGGCGAGCGGCCGGATGCGATCTCCTGGCTGTTGAAGTACACGCCCGAGCTTTCGGATGCGCAGATCTGCAAGCTGGTCGGCACCACCAAGCCCACCATCGAGGCGGTGCGCAGCCGCAGCCACTGGAACATCAGCAATATCCGACCGCGCGATCCCGTGCTGCTCGGCATTTGCAGCCAGACCGATCTCGAAGAGCATCTGGTCAAGGCGCGCAAGCGGCGGCCCGACGCTGTTGCGCCGCCGCCCGAGCCAATGTCCGAGCCCGAGCCTACGCATGAAGCCAATATCGATCCGGAGTCGCTGTTCAAGACAAGCGACGACGCCGCCTGAGGCAGCGGGCGGGCGTACGGCGATGAGCGACTTGACGGGTCTCGCCGAGCACGTCGAGCATCTCGCCCGGGCGCGGGTGCTGTGTATCGGCGACCTCATGCTCGACCGTTTCATTTACGGCGAGGTCTCCCGCATCTCGCCCGAGGCACCGATTCCGGTGATGCGGGTCGAGCGCGAGTTGGCCATGCTCGGCGGAGCCGGCAATGTCGCTCGGAATCTGATCTCGCTGGGTGCGTCCTGCACTTTCCTGTCGTTGCTGGGGCGCGACACGGTGGGGCGCGAGCTGGCGGGCATGGTTGGTGCCGAACCGCGTATCGAGGCCTATCTGCTGACCGATCCGGAACGGGTCTCGACCATCAAGAGCCGCTATCTGGCCGCCGGCCAGCAGCTTTTGCGCACGGACCACGAGACCGCGGAGCCGGTCAGCCCGGCGATAGCCGAGGACCTTCAGCGCGCCGCCGTCGATGCCATCGAAGGGCATCAGGCCGTGGTGCTGTCGGATTACGGCAAGGGGGCGCTGTCGGCGACCCTGATCGAGGCGGTGATCGCCCGCGCACGCGAGCTCGGGGTTCCCGTTGTCGTAGACCCCAAAGGCGACGATTTCGGCCGCTATCGTGGTGCCAGCGTGATCAGCCCGAACCGCAACGAGCTTGCCGCGGCTGCCCGCCAGGCGGTCGGCGACGATGACGAGGTCGTGGCCGCGGCACTTGCTTTGATCGCCGCTTGCGGCTTCGATGCCGTTCTGGCGACCCGCGGCAGCCGCGGCATGAGCCTGGTCGGCGCCGACGAGGTGACGCATTTATCGGCCCGCGGCCAGGATGTTTTCGACGTCTCCGGCGCCGGCGATACGGTGGTGGCGACTTTCGCTGCCGCTGTCGGCTGCGGCTTGCCGGCGGCCGAGGCGGCAAGCCTCGCCAATGTTGCGGCCGGTATCGTGGTCGGCAAGGTCGGCACCGCCGTGGTCACGGCGGGCGACCTCGAAGCGGCCCTGCGCCACGGCGACGTGCTCGACAGCGAATCCAAAATTCTCGCCGCCGACCGCGCCGATGAGCGCCTGGCGCGCTGGCGCCGCCAAGGCCAGCGTATCGGCTTCACAAACGGCTGCTTCGATCTGCTGCATCCGGGACATGTCTCACTGATGCGCCAAGCCCGCGCTGCTTGCGACCGGCTTGTTGTCGGCCTCAACAGCGATGCCTCGGTGGCTCGCCTCAAGGGCCCCGATCGGCCAGTACAGGGCGAGGCCGCGCGCGCCCTCGTGCTGGCCTCGCTGGAAGACGTCGACCTGGTGGTGGTGTTCGGCGAGGATACGCCGCTGGCGCTGATCGAGCGCTTCCGCCCCGACGTTCTGGTCAAGGGCGCTGACTATGCCCTCGACGACGTGGTCGGCGGCGACCTGGTGCGCGGCTGGGGCGGGCGCGTGGTGCTGGCCAACCTCGAGCCCGGCCACAGCACGTCCGGCACCATCGAGCGCTTGGCGCGGGGCGCCTGACGGCATGGGCGTGCCACGGCTGATCGTCGGCATCAGCGGGGCCTCCGGCGCGATCTACGGCGTGCGCCTGTTGGAGCTGTTGCAGCCGCTTGCCGTCGAGGCCCATCTGGTGATGAGTCGCACCGCCGAGATCACCCTGGCGCACGAGACCGACCGCAAGCTGGCGGCGGTGCGCGAGCTTGCCGATGCCTGGTATCCCGTCGACGATCTTGCCGCGGCGCCGTCGAGCGGCTCCCACGGCGGCCTCGGCATGATCGTAGCACCCTGTTCGGTGCGCAGCATGTCGGAGATCGCCACCGGGCTTTGCGCCAACCTGCTGACCCGCGCCGCCGACGTCACCCTCAAGGAGCAGCGCAAGCTTGTGCTGATGGTGCGTGAGACGCCGCTGCACGCCATCCACCTTGCCAATATGACGCGCCTGGCCGAACTCGGCGTGGTCATCGCGCCGCCGGTTCCGGCCTTCTACGCGCGCCCCGACAGCCTCGAATCCATGGTCGATCACACATTGGGAAGAGTGCTCGATCTGTTCGGTCTCGACAGTGGCACGGTCAGTCGCTGGCAAGGCACTGCGGCCGGCGGCCGCCGCCGCTTGCCATCCGATTCCTGATGGCTATAGTGCGCGCGCTACCGGGCGCGTAGCTCAGCGGGAGAGCACCACGTTGACATCGTGGGGGTCGCTGGTTCAATCCCAGCCGCGCCCACCAGCGATTTCAATACCTTGCGAAATCCCCGATGGATTGCTTCAGCTCTGTTGGCGACCAAATGGCAACCATTGTGACGAATGTAGGGCCGCCGATGGCCCACTCATCCAATAATGCAAAAGGCCCTGTACGGGCTCCTTAGAGTCAAACAACACGCTCTCTCGCGGAGATCGGGCGCCGCCGCCAGCGCCGCAGGTCCGTTGTTCTGTCAGCTCCGGGCACATCAGGCGACTGGGCCAGTAGGCGGGGTTAGCCACAACCAGTCATTCCGCGAGTGTAATCCTGGCGTTAACGTCGCCCGGTTTCCAGTAGCAGCCGACCGTGTTAGGTTCGCTCGAACAGCTCATAGAACGTTTTTTTGGCTCGTCCCACGTCGGCTTGGCGATGCGCGGGAGAGTGCCCTTGCGTGTCGTTTGTTCGGCTACCTGAGTTTTTGGCCGAGGCGGGCGCTGCAACGGCACGGCCAAAAGGAAACCAGGGAGAGTATCCATGTCGGGCGATGCCGCTTTCGGGGAGATCAACGAAGCCAAAGCCAACATGGATCACATTTATGATCAGCCTGACCCGAGGGCTTATTTCCGCGAGCTGAGAAAGCTGGGTTACGCGATCCCCGGCGCCGCCAAACCGATTTTCCAGACGCTGATCTCGCATCTTCGCCGTCGCCACAACGACACCGTCCATGTGCTCGACCTGGGTTGCTCCTATGGCGTAAATGCGGCCCTGTTGAAACACGACTTGTCGATGTCGGAGCTGTTCGACCATTGGGGAGACGACGCCCTTACGGAGATTACGGCGGAACAGGTCGTCGCGCACGATCAACATTTTTTCAACGAACTTGACGAGCCCGAGGACATTGAAGTGATCGGTCTCGACCAGGCCGAGCAGGCCGTGGCCTTCGCTGAGGAGGCGGGCCTGTTGGATGAGGGCCTCGCCATCAATCTCGAACTAGAGCCGTTGCCCGAAGCAGCGAAACAGGATCTGGCACCGGTCGACCTGGTCACTTCGACAGGATGTGTTGGTTATTTGACCGAGAAGAGCTTTGATCGATTGCTGCCCGCCGTGACGCAGGGGCAGTCGCCGTGGATCGGAAATTTCGTGCTGCGCTTGTTCCCGTTTGATCCGATCGAGGCGACCTTGGACGATTGGGGCTATGTGACGGAAAAACTCGAAAGTCGGACCTTCGTTCAACGTCGGTTTGAATCCTCCGCTGAGCGTAAGCAAGTGCTGGAGCAGCTGCGCGAGAACGGCATCGATCCGAGCGGCATGGAGACCGAGGGCCATTTGCTCGCAGAGTTTTATCTGTCGCGCCCGGCCAACGAGGCGGCCGAGATCGCCATTGAGCGTCTACTGCCGGCTTGATCACCACGTCCCGGATTGTCGCGTTCGGGTCGATGCTGTCGAAAAGTGGCTTGAGGCCGATGTTGAGGGCCTCCGTGATGTCAGGCGGGCAACAAAGCGCAGGCGTTCTTCCATAACCGAACTCTCTTTCCACGGCATCAATAGCTCACGCCAAAAGGCAAAAAGTGTTACCTAGATGTCCGGTACAGAACGTCACCTATGTCTCGAGTCGCTCATTCTCAGCCTTGCAGAACCGCTTTCGCCGTTGCCGCCAGCACGGCCAGCGCGTCGACCGTGCCGTCGGCCTCGCCTTTTTCGAAATCGCCTTCGATCTGGCCCATCTGGTTGGTGACGTGGGCGAAGCAGAGCACGGGCTTGGCCCGTGCCCGGGCGAAGGCGTAGAGCGCCGCGGCCTCCATCTCCACCGCCAGCAGGTTCTTCTCGCGCATGGCCTCGATCGCCGTCGCGGTCTCGCGGAAGGGGGCGTCCGTGGTCCAGGTGGCGCCGCGCTCGACGGGCACGCGCAAGCCGCGGAAGGCGCCATCCAGGGCTGTTGCCAGCTGCGGGTCTGCGTGGCTGAACTCGGCGGCCGGGGCGTAGTGGTAGCTCGTGCCTTCGTCGCGCAAGGCCTTGTCGATGAGGATGAAATAGGGCGGTGGGCGCAAATCCGCGAGCTGGCCTGCCGATGTCATGCTGATCAGTAGCCGGCAGCCGCAGGCGAACAGCTCCTCCGCGACAAGCACGGCGAAGGCGGAGCCGACGGCATTGGCGACGACGCCGAAGGCCATGCCGGCCTCGTCGAAGCGCCGCAGGCTGGTGTGGTAGCAGGACCAGCCGGGGTCGTCCTCGGCGCGACCGCTCTCGGCCAGGCGCTGGGCGAGGTCGCCGTCCGGGTCGAGCACACAGACCTCGGGCACCGTCGCCGGCGCCAATCCCTTTTGGCGGCGCGCTTCGCGCAGCAGGCTCTCGGGCGTGAAGACGGATGGCTCGTCGTGATGCTTGTGCGCCAGGATGGGCGCGCGTGCCGGGGGCCTGGTCACAGAAATTTCCTGCCGGCGGCAGCGAAAGTCGGCCGCGACGGGCCGGGCCAATAGCTCAGCGGCAGGCCGATCTCGCGGATCAGCTTTTCGACCATGGCGCGCTCGAAATCCTCGTAATCCTCGGCGCGGACCACGAAGGCGCTTTCGCCGCTGACCACGGATTCTTCGTAATATATGTCGACGAAGGGCTGCTCGTTGGCGATCGCCAGGCCGTTCACGGTAACGCCGCGCTTTTCGGCTTCCTCATGGATCATCAAGGGCGGCGGGCCGGAATTGCTGCGGCCGTCGCCTGAGACGTCGATGGTCCGCCGGCCACCATCGAAGGCGTTGTTCCGCAGTTGCGCCAGTGCGAAATAGATTGCCGCCCCGATCGCCGTCGAACCTCCGGAAATGAGGCGCGGGCTGGTCCGAATACGCTCGGAAAAGCGCGCGGCATCAGTGGCGTTGGCAATGCGCGTCCATTCGATCGCCACGGCCTGGGCCCTGGCGTCGGACCATTGCAGCACTGTCACGGCAATGCCGTCGACGGTCGAGGCCTCGATCGCCGAGAGCACATCCGGGTGCCGGAAGGCGGCGGCCAGGCCGTTCATCTGCAAGTCGTATTCGCCGGCATCGACGCTCGACGAGACGTCGACGGCGAGAACCAGCTCGAGATCGACGAGCTGGCCCTGGGCCAGGGCGGCCGGCAGGCAGAGCGCCCAGGCATAAAGCGCCGCCGCTGTTGCCAAGCCTCTCACGGCAGAGACCTGACGACCCTCAGGCCGATGCTGTCGCGGCTCTCGTAGCGCGGCAGGCCCGCGCGCGCGGCCGAGCGCGCCTCGGCGGGTGGGCTTTGCCAACTGCCGCCGCGATGAACCTTCCAATTGCAGTTGCCCGGCGGGTAGGGGGCATAGGGCTCCGGCAGGCTGCTGCGCAGGGATAGCGTGCGGGCATTGCCGTCTTCCGGCGCGCCGCCATAGCCCTCGTACCAGCAATCCTCGACCCATTCCGAGAGATTGCCGGCCATATCGTGCAAGCCGAAGGGGTTGGTGCGATAGCCGCCGGCCGGCGCCGGGCCGTCATAGCCGTCGCAGGTAGTGCCGGCGAGGTTGGCAAAAGGGCATGACACAGCGGCAGTGTCGCCCCAGAACCAGGGCGTGGCGGTTCCCGCCCGGGCCGCATATTCCCACTCCGCCTCGCTCGGCAGGCGGTAGGTCCGGCCGCTCTTCGCCGTCAGCCAGGCCGTGTAATCCTTGGCGTCGTTCCAGCTGATGCCGCCCACTGGCGTCTCGGCTGCTGCCGGCGCTTGCGGCGCATTGCAGGCGCCGTCGTCGACGCAGGCCTGCCACTCGCGGCTGCTGACTTCGGTCAGGCCGATGGCGATCGGGCGGCGAATCTCGACCTTGTGCAATGGCCCCTCCGTATTCTCGCGGCCCGCCTCGCCGTCCGGCGAGCCCATGGCGAAATCGCCCACCGGCAGCACCACCATCTCAGGGCACTCGGCGCAATCGCCGAAGCGCTCGCCAGGTTGCGGCGGCGCTGCTGCGGCAGCGGCACTCCACATCAGCAAAGCGCTCGTAGCGTAGGCCAGGCGGCTCGGTGTCGGCGTCATCTGTCCCCCCTGCGGCTCCGGTCGGCTCCGTCTATTGGAACATTTCCGCGTAATGGGTCAGCGCCCAGCCGATCATCTCGTCGCCCATGTCGACGCTGCGGTTCATGTTGCGGTCGCGCCAGGCGAAGGCGGCGCCGGAATCCATCCACTCGTTTATGGTCTTCTCCTGGCTCAAGGCCGTGATGTTGGCCAGCGGCGGCAGGTATTCGGAGCCGAAATAGATCGCCTGCGCGGGGTCGGCCGCGACCATCGAGTAGCAGCTCGTATAGGGGCTCTCCCATTCGATCTCGTGGCCGGCGATGCGCCCGGCGATGACCTTGGCGACGAAGCGCGCCTCGGCCTGCGCCGTCGAGCCGCTCTTGGAGAAGCCGGTGGAGCGGGAATCGCCGATCACGTAGACGTGAAAGTCGTCGATCAGATTGTTGCGGTACTGGCTGATGCGAGCTTCCATCTGCGGGCTGGTCTCGCTGACCAGTCCCATGGTCTCGATCAGGCGGGCGCCGCGGATGCGCGGATAGATCGAGGCATCGTCGAACTGGTAGTCGTCGATGTCCTCGATGAGGATCTTGTTCTCCACGTCTACCCCGCGCACCTTCGTCGAGGGGTAATACTCGATGTAGTCCTTGTAGAGCTCGTCGAAGGCCGCATGGAAGCCTTCGCCCTTGATCTTGATGTCGTGATTGTTGTCGAGCAGCACCACCTTGGCCGGCAGCTTCTTGCGCTTGAACACGGCGGCGATCATGCAGGCGCGCTCATAGGGCGCCGGCGGGCAGCGGTAATTGCCGCTCGGCACCGTGAGCAGGAAGATGCCGCGGCGGAAATTGTCGACCTTCTGCTTGAGCGTGATGTGCTCGGAGCCAGGCTTGAAGGCAGCGGGGAAGTGGGTCATCACCGCTTGCTTGTGTTCGGGTTCGTGCACGCCGATATCGTCGTAGTCGTAGTCGATGCCCGGCGACAGCACCAGATAGTCGTAATCGACGTAGCCCTTCTCGGTATAGACACGCTTCTTGTCGCGATCGACGTCGACCACCGTGGCGTTGAAGAAGGTGTAATCGTTGTTGCGCGCCGCATCGACGAAGCTGTGGATGAGGAACTTGTAGTCGATGATGTCGGCGAGCCAGAGATTGCTGACCGGGCAGGACATGAAGACCGAGCGCCGCTCGATCAGGATCACCTCCATCTCCGGCACCCGCAGCTTTAGGTGCTTGGCCATGGTCAGGCCGCCCCAGCCGCCGCCGATGACGACCCCTCGCAGGCCGCGCTTGGGTGGCAGCTCGGCCATGTTTTCGACCAAAATGACCGGTTGGTGTGGCACGGATTGGGCCGCGTTCGCCGTGCGTCCGCCCAGGCCTGCCGCCATCATGCCCGCGGTCGCACCCGCGGTTCCGGCAAGAAATTTGCGTCTCGACAGATCTTTTTTCACGTCTCTTCCCGTTCCAGCTCCAAGGTGACTCTCGCAGCGGCCATTGTGGCGGCCTTATTTTGTGGCGCGGGACACTAGCAGAACGCGTCAGCGCACGCCAATGCCGCCAGCTTGTTCCGGTCCGGGCAAGCGTGTACGCTTGCCGGCGCTGTGCGAGATCGAAAGCTTGATGGACTGTGGCGCCAAGGTTTGGCGCCGGAATTGACGAGGCGCCACCTGGTGTTGGGCGCCGGCGCTGTGGCTTTGCTCGGGCCGGCCGTGCAAGCCCAGGAGAGCGAGCTGGTTGCGCCGCCGGAGTCCCACGAGGCGGAGCTTGCCGCCAACCGCGTCAAGGCGGAGAGCATCCTGGCCGGCGTTATCGCCGGGCGGCCTTTGCGCGACGGCCTGATCTCGGGGACGGTGCCGGATATCGCCGAGGACGGCAGCGCCGTGCCTGTCTCCTTCAAGGTTGCCTGCTCGATGAGCGGGGAGGACTATCCGGCCTCGGTCCACGTCATCGCCATGGTCAATCCCTTCCCGGAGATCGCGCGCTACCATTTCACGCCCGCCTGTGGCGAGGCCGAGGTCTCGTTTCGCTGTCGCATGCGGGCGACCTCGGACCTGGTGCTGGTGGCGGACATGGCCGACGGCACGGTGGGGCTGAGCAAGCACTTCGTCAATGTCACCATGGGCGCCTGCTCGTAAGGGGGCGAAGTGGCGGAACGCGACAGGCGGCGGCGATTGCGAGTACCGAAGACGGCGGTGCCGGGCGAGATCATCCAGATCAAGTGCCTGGCCGAGCATGTCATGGAGTCGGGCCGCCGCAAGCATCCCGAGACCGGCGAGCTGGTGCCGCGGTTCCTCATCAACCGCATGGAATGCCGCTACAACGGCGAGCTGGTGTTTTTCGCCGACTGGTTCAACGGCATGTCGGCCAATCCCTATTCCGCCTTCAAGCTCAGGGCCACGGAGTCCGGCACGATCGAGGTGACCTGGATCGAGGACGACGGCACCGTGACCACGGCCTCGCGCGATATCGAGGTGGCCGAGCTGTCGGAATAACCAAGCATGGAGGCGCCTGCCATGAATTCAGCAAGATATCCGTTGGCGGCGCTATGCTTGGCTTGGGCGCTATCATTCGTGTCGCCCGCAATGGCCGAGACCATCGACCGGGTGGTGGTGGATGCCACAGGGCTGACACGCGAAGGCGCCATTGAGAACTCGGCCGAGATCGCGGTCAGGATGACCATGGAACGCTATGTCCGGCCGAGCTCGCTCGACGCCAATTCGGAACAGATTCGCTACCGCATATTGGACGAGAGCCAGAGCTATCTGAAATCCCTTGAAGTGCTCGAAGAGACCCTGCTCGAAGACGGGCTATTCTTGGTCAAGGCCAAAGTCCTGGTAGACGTCGGCAAGCTCGCGACCTCGTTGCGAAACCTGCAGGTTACCTTGCGCTTGCTGGCGCCGGGGGCGGATCAGGCGGTCGAGGGCCGCCGCCGCGCGCCGAGGGTGCCACAGGGCGTCGATTAATCCTTCGGGACAGGCAATGAGTCGAATTGCTTTGTCCGACGCACCGGTATAGTATCTTGCCATGGATAGGGAGGCTGTTCCCAGGGTTTCCGCGGTGCGGAGCGCTCGGGGCACCTGACCAACCCATATAACTCGCGAGCAAGAAGCGAGTGAATGAAGATGTCGTCCGCCAGTAGGTTGAGTGTGACCCTTTGTTGAGCCAAGTGAAGCGTGATCAAGCCTTCGAACATCGTCAGGTTCTGTCTGGCGGGAGGACCGCGTTTCGGTGGCTACGCTTGACTTGGACCGTGCTTGGCCGCAGCGTGGACTTTTAGTGTGAAATCAGGGGAGGACCAGAGCTGTGATAACTCTGACTGTCAATGGTAAGTCCCATAGCGTAGAGGCGGCACCAGATACGCCTTTGCTCTGGGTGCTGCGCGAGCATATCGGCTTGAACGGCACCAAGTACGGTTGCGGCATCGGCGAATGCGGTGCCTGCAACGTCCACATGAATGGTGAGCTGATCAAGTCTTGCCAAACTTCCATCGGCAAGGCGGCCGGTGCGACCGTGACCACGATCGAAGGTCTCGGTGCCAATGGCCTGCACCCGGTCCAGCAAGCGTTCATCGACGAGAACGTGACCCAGTGTGGCTGGTGCATTCCTGGCCAGATCATGACCATCGCCATGATGCTGGAGACCAATCCGGAGCCCACCGATCACGAGATCGATATGGCTCTGCGTGAGAATTATTGTCGCTGCGGGACGTATACTCGCGTTCGCAAGGCAATCCACAGAGCCGCTAGCTCTGCTTAAGAATAGGGGAGGCAGAGATGAGTGAAATGATGAATGTAACGCGTCGTGGCTTCATGACCACGGCGGTGGCCGCCGGTGGCGGTCTTATGATCGGTCTGCCGCTCGGGCTTAAGGGCGGCAAGATGGCTCTTGCCGCCGGTGGCGCCGAGCTCAGCGCATGGGTTCATGTCGCTGCGGACAACACCATCACCCTCAGGGCCAGTCAGACCGAGCTCGGTCAGGGCAGCACCATGGGTAACCTGATGATGTTCGCCGAAGAGTTCGAGTGCGACTGGAGTGCGATCGAGTTCGAGTTCGGAACCGGTCGTCCGGAATACGTCAACCCGCTGGTCGGCCTGCAGTTGACGGGTGGCAGCACCGCTACCCCGGGCTTCTGGGGCGTGATGCGCAAGGCTGGCGCCCAGGCCCGGCATATGCTGCTGCAGGCTGCGGCCAAGCAGTGGGGCGTGGACGCAGGCGATTGCACGGCCAAGAACAGCATGGTCATGTGCGGCGACAAGTCCGCTACCTTTGGCGAGCTTGCCGAAGCTGCTGCGGCGGAGACTCCGCCGGAGGATCCGGTGCTCAAGGGCTATGACGAGTTCAGCCTGCTCACCACTCACGTGGACCGTCTCGATAGCGAGATCAAGGTTACCGGTGCGGCCGAGTACTGCATGGACATCTCGGTGCCCGGCATGGTCGTCGGCGCCATCCGTCATGCGGACTTCGGCGGTGGCATCGCCAGCTACGACGAAGCTGCGGCCAAGGCCGTTGCCGGTGTTCATGACGTCATCGTCGTGGGTGCCGAGGCTCCCGCCATCTTCCTCGAGAACAACGTGCCTGCGCTGATCGTGACTGCCGATTCCTATTGGCAGGCTGAACAGGGCATGAAGGCGGCCAATCCGCAGTTCGACTCCGGTGAGTGGGCCGATCTGAATTCCGCCAAGATCTCGCAGACCTTCCAGGAAGGCCTCGGGCAAGAAGGCAAGCTGGGCCGTGCCGACGGCGACGTCGATGGTGCGCTCGCGGGCGCCGCGACGGTGCTCGAGTCGGTCTACGAAGTGCCCTATATGAGCCACACGCCGATGGAGCCGGCCAATACCCTCGCCGATTTCCGTGGCGATTCGGCCGAGATCTGGACTGCCACCCAGACCCCGGGTGCCTGCTACATCGTGGCCGAGATGATCACTGGTCTGTCCCAGGACAAAATCAAGGTTCATCAGCCGTTCCTCGGTGGTGGTTTCGGCCGTCGCAACGAGGTGGATTACTTCGAGCAGGCTCTCGAGGCGTCCATGAAGGTCGGCAAGCCGGTCAAGTTGATCTGGTCGCGTGAAGAGGACATGCAGCACAACTTCCATCGTCCGGCCTATGCCGCGAAGATGACTGCTGGCCTCGACGCCGACGGCAACCCGGTTGCCTGGCGGCACAAGATCGTTGGTCCTGGCATTTGGCTGTCGCCGATGCGCTCGTCCCGCCTCAAGGACCTGTTCGCCGGTTCCGACTTCATGAACGGCATGCAGGAGAGCGGCGTCGATTTCCATAGCGTCCAGGGCGCCAAGGACATCGGCTACGACTTCGCCAACCTCGAAGTCGAGTGGGTGCAGAAGGACTTCCCGGTGCCGATCGTGTTCTTCCGTGGTGTGGGTAACACCCAGAACTCGTTCTTCATCGAGTCCTTCATCGATGAGATTGCGGACGCCTCCGGGCAGGACCCGTTCGAGCTTCGTCAGAAGCTGCTTGCCAAGGAGCCGCGCATGCTTGCGACTCTCGAGCTGGCTGCTGAGAAGTCCGGCTGGGGCACGCCTTTGGATCGCGGTCATCATCGTGGCATCGCCTTCCACAACAGCTTCGACTCGCCCTTCGCGGACGTTGTCGAGCTGTCCGTGCGTGGCGGTCGTCGCGTGACCATCCACAAGGTCACCCGCGCCATCGATTGCGGTCTGGTTGTCAATCCCGACAGCTGGGATTCGCAGATGCAGAGCGGTCTGGTCATGGGCCTCCACCATACTTTCTTGGCGGAGCACACCGTGTCCCAGGACAAGCTGGTGCAGAGCAACTTCAATACCTACAAGTTGCCGCGCATCTCGCAGATGCCTGAGTGGTCTGCCCATGCAGTGCAGAACACCAACGATCCGACCGGCATCGGCGAACCGGTGTTCCACACCGTGGCGCCTGCGATCTGCAATGCCATCTTCGCAGCGACCGGCAAGCGTCTGCGCTCGCTGCCGCTGAAGAACCATGGCATGAGCCTGGCGTAAGAGCCGTTTGGAAGTGGGTCGGGGACACGAATCCCCGACCCGCCTTCAACAAGACAATGACTGTTCCGGCGGCCCGTTTGGCTGCCGGAATTTTTCGTGAAGGCACCATGAGTAGAGTAATGATTGCAGCGTGCGCCGTGGCGCTTCTGTTCGCCACCGCTGCCTACGCGGTGGATATCAAGGATGCCGCGGTTATCGAGGAAGGCAAGCGCACCTTCAATATCCATTGCGCCGTCTGCCATGGCCCCGGCGGTGCTGGCGGCGCCGGTCCGAACCTGACCGATCAGTATACGCGGCATGGCGAGAAGTACGAAGATATGCTGGCGGTGGTCACCTCGGGCGTGCTTGATGTCGGCATGCCGAATTGGGGCGAGCGCCTGAGCGAGGAGCGGCGACGTCAGGTCGCGGCTTACGTATTCAGCCTGTTCGGAACCCGGCCCAGGGACAAGCCGCCGGGCGCCAACGCCAATCTCACTCTGATGTAGGCGTACTCTTACACGCCAAGCCCAGTGAGATTCTTCTTGTATCGTGAAAGGACGTCCAAAACGATGCGTAAGGCAACGACCGGCCTCTGTGCCCTCGCCATTCTGGCCACATCAACCGCCCACGCCGTGGACTATCGTGATGAGACGGTCATCACCGAAGGCAAGCGGACTTTCAACATATACTGTTCCGAATGTCATAGTCCGGGCGGTATCGGCGGCATGGGCCCGAACCTCACCGACCAGCACACGCTGCATGGCAACGCCTACGAGGACATGGTCGCGCTGATCACCGAAGGCGTGCTTGATGTCGGCATGCCGAAATGGGGCGTGCGCATGACCGAGGAGCGAATTCGCACCGTCGCAGCCTACGTCTTCAGCCTATACGGCACCCGTCCCAAGACGGAAGAAGCGGACGGCGAGCACCAGCTTACTCAGGAATAGGCGGCACGACCTCGTAAACCCAATAGCTGCCGTAATTGGCCACCAGCTTCAGGCCCTCCAAATCGAGTGGCTCGAATTCGCCAAAGGGTAGGATGTTCATCAAAAGCGAGTTGGCGGTCTCTTCGTCGGCAACGTAATAGACGCGATTGCGCGCAATGCCCATTTGCTCCACGGCATAGATGCCAAAGCCTTGGCGCGCCAACCAATCCTTGACCTGCCGTATGTCGTCGTGGATTTCGCCGGTGCGCGAAAAGTCGCGATAGCCGATGCCGATCGCCTGCGGGCGTGCCAGTGCCAGCTTGTAGGCATCTGCGAGCTGCACTGCGATGAAGGCCGACCGCTCGTCGACGATCCCGGCGAGCATGGCGAGGCCTTCCTCTGCCGGGGCCGCCAAGGCATCTACGAAGCGGGCGAAATCGCTGGCTTCCGGCTCGGGCATGCGCCAGAAGACGCGCTCGAGGGACTCGATCGAATCACGCTTGTCATGCCAAGCGGGCGGTAGAATCAACGGCCGTGGCAAGTTCTGGTCGTAGTGGACAGCAACGCCGCTCAGCACCGAGAGCTGGCGGCTCGTGTCCCACCAGGCGAGCATCACGGCATCGTCCGGCACGTGCTCGATGACCGCCTCGGCGAGACGGTCGAGCTCCATGCCGCGGCCGGGCAGGGCGAGCGCATCGGCGCCTGGCGCGGTTTGCCAGTCCAGCAGGACAGGACCGATGCCCTCGCCGAGATCGACCACATGTAATGACGCCAGGTCGGCATTGCTGGTGGCATCCCGCACCGCGAACTGCCGCAAGGTCAGTCCATCCGGGACCGACAGGCCGAGATCTGGGAAGTCCGCGATGTCGCCCTCGGCGACCAGCTCATAGCGATACGGCGCCGGGTCGGGCATGATGAGATCGCAGCCGGCCCAATCGATCAGCACGAAGCCGACGATGATGAACGCCCCGTAGATGTAGGGCAGGCGGCGGTTGAGCCAGCTTCGCCCGGGCCGGCGGCCTCGCTCAGGAGTCGTCGTCAGGGTCCGACTTCCTGCGCCGCAACAGCAGTCCCGTCACCCCGACCAGCATCAGGGCACCGCCAAGGCTGCCCACGGAGGCACGCTCGAGGTCGCTGTCGAGATCGAGCATGGCAAGGCCGCTCTTCTGCTCCACCGCTGCCAATCGCATGCGGATCGACTCCATCTCGCGTTGGCGTGTGTCCGCGTCCATGATCCTGGCATAGCAGCCGACCAGCGGGCTCCAGCCCTCGCTGTAGGCCCAGCCGCCGGGATTGGTGTGCATGACACCCTTGTAGAGCTGGTTCAAATCGTTGCGGCACGCGCTGGCATATTCGAACTCGATGGCGCTCGGATTGTTGCCGGAGGCGATGAACATCTGGTGGAAGGCACCGGGCGCGTCCTCGATAGGCTCTGGCGGTGCGGGACGGTTGCTGTCCTGTCCCACCAGCAGGCCATCCGCATGCAGCGCTTCGAGGGCGCGCTTGGCCTCCTGCTGCACTTCGAGCCCGGCCTTGATGCTGTTGTCGGCCATCTCCTGATAGGCGCGAGCGAAACTCTCCGAATGGCAGCGGCTGCAATTGGCGATCCAGGCTTCCTTGCGCTGTTCGAACCAGCTGTCGCCGAGATTGTCGGCGATCTCGGGCATTGGCGTGAAGCCCCAGCGCACCTTACGCACCATGTTATGGCCGAACTGGCCCTTGAACTCGAAGTGGCAGCTGGCGCAGGTCGGCGCGGTCTGGCCGCCAAGGGCATAGGCGTCCTGCAGGCGCACCTCCCAGTCCCAGTCGTCGCCGCTGGTCTGGTAGATGGTGCCGTGCTTGGACATCATGTAGTTCTCGAACTCGTTATGAGCGATGCCGTTGTGACAGGTCGCGCAGGCCTCGGGCTTGCGCGCCGCCGCGGCCGAGAAGGTGTGCCGGGTGTGGCAGCTGTCGCACTTGTTCTGATTCGAATGGCATTCGGCGCAGCCCTCGGCCACCTCACGCTCGGCCAGGCCCGCCCACATGGCGAGCTCGACCATGCCGTGGTAGTCGAGCGCGTGGGACGGCCGCCCCGCCGGCCACTGTTCCTGCGGCCAATGCAGGGTGTCGCGCTCGGATTCGCGCTCGGCGAACTCCTGCAAATGGCAGGCGCCGCAGACCGCGGCATCGGGCAGGCGCAGGTCGCGCTTGTGGTCCGCCTGGCCGTCGCGCATGAGCTCCACATGGCAGTCCATGCAGCTCACTTCCGAGAGCGTATCGCCTTCGTCCATATAGCCGAGCGCCACCAGGTTGCGCTCCACAGCGACAAGCTTTTCCCGCTTATAGTAGCGCGAATCATCGGGGCTGAGATTGCGGATGGCGTTGAGATTGGCATGGACGCTGGCCTTCCAGGCCATGGTGTGCCCGGCGGTGTCCTTCTCATGGCAATCGACGCAGCCCTGGCGATCCGAGCCTTTGCCCTTCTCGGGCGGCTCGTAGAAGCTCTGCGGGTTGGTGTATTTGCTGAACGGGATCGGATCCCAGAAATCGGCCAGGCTGCCTTCGCCCGCGCCTTCGGCCGGGTCGTGATAGCGCCACTCGAGGGCGTCGTAGAGCTCGGCCGGGTCGCCGCCTTCGTCGATGGGGTAGACGCCCAACGCCTCATACGTCTCGGGCGGAATGTCGGCCTCAGCGGCCCCGGTCAACCCTGCCGCGAAGACCAGCGCCAGAGCCAACTTGCCCATACCTTTCAGGGAAATCGCCATCTTCCTACCAGTTCTCCGTCGGCTCTTGGAAATGCCGCAAATGCCAATTGGCATCCTTGTATGCCTCGCTCTCTTCGCCCGGGCGGTTGCGCCCGAGCGCGATCTCCATCTCGCGAACCTCGAGGTAATATTTTGCCATGTCGGCGGGCGGCAAGGCGATGCGCGCGCCGGCCATCGGCGTGTGGCAGGAGATGCAGCTCGTGGTCTTGGCGTCGTAGCCGCGTCCGACCACTGCCAGGGTCAGCAGCAGCCATACCGCCAGCGAGCCGCCGCCTATCAGCAGGCGGGTACGCTTGGCCATGCGCGGCTGTTCGTTCCAGCGCTTGCGCCCGAACAGGAAGGGAATGGCCAGGAGGAACAGAATGACGCCAAGCGGGATCCAGAAGGTGCCGATCTGCCGCAGGGCCTCATTTTCGGCCCCGAGCTGCCAGAACGGCTCGAAGACCGCCAGCAGGTACCACTCGGGCGCGGGCACGCTGACGCCGTGGTCGGGCAGCGGCGGCATGTCGTGGTTGGTGGGCACACGGTAGGCGAGGGATAGCACCACGATCAGCACGAAAGTGATGACCACCGTTATCCCCGCCTTGAAGGCGTGCTTGGGATAGAAACGGTGGAATTCTTGCGGGTAGGGCGGGTCGTACTTGTCGTCGACGAGGATATCCCGGCCCTTCTTGTCCTTGAATTCGGCCATCTCCGCCCCCTACAGCGGCTCGGCGATGCCGTGCTTCTTGACCATCGAGAAATGGAAGAAGAGCAGCATGAAGAGGATCGCCGGCAGCACCAGCACGTGGATGATGAAGGTGCGGTAGATGGTGAAGGTGTCGAGCAGGAAGGCCTGCACGAAGCCGCCTATCAGCGGCCAGGTCTCCACATAATCGACCCAGATGGCGTAGGACCAATAGGCGCGCCAGTCCCACGGCAGGATGATGCCCGTGACCACGAACAGGAAGACCGTGAGGAACTGCAACACGCCCGACATCCAGTTGAATTCGCGCGGATTGCGATAGGCTCTGCGATAGAACACCGTGACCATATGGGTGAACACGGCCGCCACCAGGATAGTCGAGCCCCAGCGGTGCATGTTGCGCATCAGCCAGCCGCCGGTGATCTCGTTGCTCATGCGCTCGATGCTTTGCAGCGCAAGCTCCGGATTGGGCATGTAGAACATGACCAGGAAAATGCCCGTGAGCAGCTGCAGCACGATGATGAAAAGCGAGATGCCGCCGAAGCAGTAGTAAAAGGCGTTGTTGGGGACTGCCTGCGACATCTTCTCGCGCGCGAAGCCGCCAACGCCGGTTCGTGACTCGAACCACTGGTAGAGCCCGGAACTCATAGACCGCTGTCTCCTCATCTCGCCGGCCTTCGCCGTTGGCCCAAAATAGCCTTATCGAACGCCGTCTGGCCAGTCCCTGAGACGGAAAAACGCAACAGTTGCCGCCATAGTCATTCCGCACTTGACGCGGGGCTGAGAGTCGGGGACCGTGCGCGCCATGGCGAGAATGACGAGGAAGCATCGCATGCGGCCCGTGGCAGCGGTTTTCGGGGCTTTCGGCTGCGCTGTCGTTGCCTCCGGCGCGGTGGCCTTCGACGACACAGATCTGCAGCGGCTGGCCGCCCTCAACCAGTGCGAAGCCTGTGATTTGCGTGAGGCAACGCTGGCGGGTGCCGACCTCAGCGGCGGCGCCTTGGTGCGGGTGGACTTGCGCCAGGCCGATCTGCGCCAGGCCGATCTCAGCCACGCGCTGCTGCCGCAGGCGCGCCTCGGCAAGGCCGATATGAGCGGCGCCGACCTTACCCGCGCCATGCTGCGCGAGGCCGATTTGCGCAATGCCATTCTGGCGGATGCGGCGATGGGGTTTGCCGATTTGGGCTATGCGCAGCTGAGCAATGCCAATCTTGCTGGCGCCCGCTTGGCCCGTGCGGAGTTGGGCCGCGCCACCTTGCGGCGCAGCGACCTGACCGGCGCCAATCTCGGCAAGATCGAAGCCATCGATGCCGATCTCTCGGGCGCCACGCTGATCGGCGCCAACCTGACCCGGGCCAATCTTCGCAAGGCCTTCATGGGCGAGGCGGACCTTACCGGCGCGCATATGACCGAGGCGGTACTGAGCCGCGCCGACCTTGCCGGGGCGATCCTGGTCTCGGCCAATCTCGAACAGGCGAGCCTGCGCGCCTCGTACCTCAACGATGTGGATCTCAGCCGGGCGAACCTGGTGGATGCGGATCTGTCGGGCGCCGATCTGAGCGGCGCCAACTTGCACCGGACGCAGGCGCGCGGCGCCATCTTCGCCCGCGCCATCCTCAGCAGCGCCACCCTCACGGCGGCCGATCTCAGCGGTGCCGATCTGGCCGGCGCGCTTGTGGATAACGCCGATTTCAGCGCCGCGCTGCTGGCCGGTGCCAGCTTCGTCAAGGCCGACCTGAACAATGGCACGCTGGATCGTGCCGACCTCAAGGGCGCGACCTTGCGCGATGCCAATCTGCGCGGCGCCAGTCTGGCCGGCGCCGACCTCAGCGCCGCCGTGCTGCGCAAGGCCAATCTCAGCGAGGCCGATCTCTCCGGCGCCATATTGGAGGGCGCGGATCTCACCGGCGCCATCCTCTGCGCGACAAAGATGCCTTGGGGCGAGGAGAACGGGGGATGCGAAGAATGAGGCTTGCCGTGCTCTGTCTGCTGGCTTTTGCCACGCCGGCGCTTGCCTTCGATGACGCCCATCTCGCGGCGCTCGAGGCCGAGGGCCAGTGTATCGCCTGCGACCTGTCCGGCGCCGATCTTGCCGGCGCTGCGCTTGCCAAGGCCAATCTCTGGCGCGCTGACCTCAGCGGCGCCAATCTCGCCGCTGCCGATCTCAGCGGTGCCAACCTCCGCGATGCCGACCTTACGGGCGCCGACCTCAGCGGGGCGCTCCTCAGCGAGGCCAATCTCAAATATGCCGGTCTCGCCGCTGCCGACCTCAGCACCGCCAAGCTGACCGGGGCCAACCTGCTCGCCGCCGACCTTGCCGGCGCAAACCTCAGCGGTGCCGACTTGACCTACGCCTATCTCGCCCATGCCGACTTGCGCGGCGTCAACGTTGCCGGCAGCACCTGGCAGAACGCCACCTTGAGCGAGGCCGACCTCGATCGTACCGACCTGACCGACCTCGACCTCACCAGCGCCGCCTTGCGCAACACCAAAGTTGCCGGCGCCACCTTTTGCCGCACCCAGACTCCCTGGGGCCAAGAGGATTCCGGCTGCGGCGACCTATGAGCGATTCTCATTTCTTCAATCTGCATGACCTCAGCCAGGGCATAGCGCGCACCCTGGCGGAAGGGCTTGAGACACGAATCTTCCCCGGCGAAAACGTCATGCTGTCGGTGGTGCGCATGGCGCCGAACAAATCGGGCAGCCTGCACAGCCACCCCCAGGAGCAATGGGGCGTGATGCTTGAAGGCAGCGGCGTGCGCATCCAGGATGGCGTCGAGCACCCGGTCGCGGCTGGCGACTTCTGGCAGTCGCCGGGCAATGTAGAGCACGGCTTCAAGGCCGGGCCGGAGGGCGCGCTGGTGCTCGATATCTTCAGCCCGCCGCGTGACGAATACCGCAAGAAAGGCTCGGGCTTTGGCGCTTGAGGCGGAGACCGACGGCGAGGTTGTCGCCGATGCGGGCGCGCTGACCGAGAGCATCACCGCGGTCTTTGCCGCCTGCGGCTCTGCGCCTGAGGAAGCGCGCGCGATCGCGGAAAACCTTGTCGCCGCCAACCTTGCCGGCCACGACAGCCACGGCATCGGCGTGTTGCCGCTCTATGTGCGCAACGTCCGCAACGGGGCGCTCTTCGCCAACCAGCATGTCAGCGTGCTGCGCGACAGCGGGCCGGTGGTGCAACTCGACGGCAATCTCGGCTACGGCCAGGTGATCGGGGCCGAGGCCATGGACATCGGGATTGCCAAGGCGAAAGAGACCGGCGTTGCTATCCTGGCGCTTCGCAACACCCACCACCTCGGGCGCATCGGTGCCTGGGCCGAGCTTTGCGCGGACGCCGGGCTGGTCTCTATCCATTACGTCAACATCAATGGCCACAAGCCGCTGGTCGCCCCGTTCGGCGGTGCGGAAGGGCGATACGCCACCAACCCCTATTGTACGGCCATTCCGGGCACCGATACGCAGCCGCCGATCGTGCTCGACATGGCAACGAGCAAGATCGCCGTCGGCAAGGTGAGGGTGGCCTACAACAAGGGCGAAACCGTCGCCGACGACACCCTGATCGACCCCTCCGGCGTGGCGACCAACGATCCCGGCATCATGTTTCAGGAGCCCCGTGGCGCGCTGCTGCCGTTCGGCGACCACAAGGGCTATGGGCTCGCCCTGATATGCGAGGTGCTGGCGGGGGCGCTGGTCAATGGCGGCGGCTGCGTGCCGCAGCGACAGACCCGCGACAGCGTCATCAACAATATGCTCAGCATCATTCTCGATCCGGCTGCACTGGGCGATGCGGATTTCTTCCGCAGGGAATTGGACGAGATCACCCGCTATGTGAAATCGTCCGCGCCGGCGGAGGGCGTCGAGGCGGTGATGGTGCCGGGCGATCCCGAGCGCAAGCAGAGGGCGTCGCGAGGCGCAGGCGGCATTGCCATTGATGCCACGACATGGCGGGAAATCGTCGAAGCCGCGGAATCGCTGGGCCTATCAGCTACGGATATGAGAGTCTAAGGAGACGAGCGTGCCGGTAGATTACGAAATCGTCGTACATGGCAACAATCTGCGAACAAAGGACGGATTCCTGGGGCTTGCCAATGCGACGCTGATCACCTGCGACGATGGTCCGATCCTGTTCGACGTCGGCCATTACTGCAATCGCATGACCTTGCTCGACGCCCTGGCAGCCAAAGACATGAGCCCGGCCGACGTCAAGGTGGTGTTTCTCTCGCACCTACATTTCGACCATGCCAACAATATCGATCTGTTTCCCGACGCCAAGATCATGGTCAGCCGGCGGGAATGGGACTATGCGGGCGATCCTCACAAGGACGACCTGTTCATTCCCTGGATGGTGCGCGAACAGTTGCAGAAGCATAATCTGGAACTGATCGATGGCGAGGCGCGCATTTGCAACGGTGTGCGCTACTTTCCGGCGCCGGGCCACACGCCGGGCTCCTTCGCGCTGCGCCTCGATACGGAAAAGTCGGGCTGCGTGGTTGTGGCGGGCGATGCCATAAAGTACCCGAAGGAGGCGCTGACGCGGTGCTGCGACCTGGCCTTCGACAGTATCGCCAACGGCAAGGCTACCATCGGGCATATTCTCGATATGGCGGACCGCATCGTCCCGGGTCATTTCCCCGAGCTGATCAAGCGCGATGGCGGCTTCGTCTGGGAGGATGCGGCAGAGTTTTCCTTGCTGGTACGCTAACGCGCGTTGCGAGCACCGTCGACCATGTAGACAGAGCCGGAGCAGTGGCTGCTGTCGTCGGAAGCGAGGAACAGCATTACCTTGGCGATCTCCTCCGGCTCGGCGTAGCGGCCGAGCGGCGAAGTGCGGGCGAAGCGAGCGTGCACGCCTTCCGGATCGTCCGCGTCCATGCCGGCCTCGATGGAGCGCATCATGCGCGTCTCGACGGGAGACGGATTGATGCTGTTGACGCGCACGCCATCGGGTGCGCCTTCGAGCGCTGCCGTGCGCATCAGGCCGATAACGCCGTGCTTGCTCGCGACATAGGCGCTCATGCCTTCGCGCCCGCGTATGCCGGCGATCGACGAGGTGACCACGATGCTGCCGCCGCCGCGCCTGGCGATCGCCGGCAGGGTGTGTTTGAGGCCGAGCCAGACGCCGCACAAGTTGACGGCGATGACCCGGTCGAAAATGTCCTCGGGATAGTCGGCGATGGGCTGGATGACGCCTTCGATACCGGCGTTCAAGAGAGCGATATCGAGGCCGCCGAAACGCTCTTCGGCTGTGGCGACACACTGCCGCACAGCCTCGCCATCAGACATGTCGGCGGTGACGCAGGCGACATCGTCACCCGTAAGTGCTGCCATGCCGGCTTCGTCGCGGTCGACCAGCACGAGCTTCGCACCCTCCGCCGCGAAGAGCCGTGCCGCGGCCGCGCCGATTCCCGCCGCCGCGCCCGTGATCAGCGCCACCTTATCCTGCAAGCGTCCCATATGCTCAGTCCCTTCCCGATATCACAGCAATGTCACCCATTCCTGGGCCCAGGTCAGCGCCTCGTCATCGGGAAGCGGCTGGGTACAGGCATCGATTTCAAGGCGCTCGCCGACTTTGGTTGCACCGAGCCCGGCGAACAGGGCATCGAGCTGGCGGCCGGCGCCGCAGAAGGTGTCGGCGAAGGTCTGGTCGCCAAGGGCGATAACGCCATAGCGCAAATGGGCAAGATCGGGGCGGCTTTGGCTGAGGCTCTCCTGTAGCGGAATGATGTTGTCCGGCAACTCGCCGTCGCCATGGGTCGAGGTGCAGATCAGCACCACCCTTTCCGTCTCGGGCAGAGTGTGCTCCTCGGCCATGACCTCGACCTCGTGGCCCGCCGGCCCCAGCTCTTCGGCCAGGGTCTCGGCGACAAGCTCCGCATTGCCCGATTCGGTTCCTACCAGGATGAGGATGTCGGCCACGTCACGCGCCCCGTTCGCGTTTCCCATTCCCCGGCAGTCTCGGCAATCGTCGCGGCGCTTGCAACCTTTGCCATGTTGCCGCCACCGACGGGTAGGATTAGGCTGACGGGGGAGGAGCGGCCGCATGATGCAGGACAAGGATCGCGCGTTGGTGGCGCGTATCGCCGCCGGCGACACCCTGGCGGGGCCGGACGAAGTGACGCCGGGCTATCGCGGCGAGCTTTTGCGAATGATGGTGGGGCTGGTCGATTCCCAGCTCGCCGGTGCCGCCGGGCTTGCCGGGCAGGTCAATGCCGCGCCGACCATCGCCGACCGCCAGCTTGCGGCTCGCATGGTCAGCGAGAAGTTCGGCCATGCCGGCACCGTTCTCGAGCTTCTGGTGCCTTTCGGTGTCGATCCCGACCTTTACATGGTCGAGCATGCCTGGGATGCGCGCGTCGACCGCTCGGCGGATCTCGGATATCGCCGCATCGGCGGCGACAAGCGCCTCAACGTGTTTCACTACCCCTTGCAGGGCTGGCTCGATTCGCTGGTCTTCGTGCTGCTGATGGGAGGGGCCTCGGTGATCCAACTGATCGACCAGGTGGCGTCGTCCTACAAGCCCTTCGCCGGCGCCCTGGCCAGCATCGTGGCTCGCGAGGCACGCCATGCCCGACAAAGCGAGCGGGCGTTGGAACTGGTCATCGAGCGCTCGGGCAACCGCACCAGACCCCAAGCCGCCGTGGCCTATTGGTGGCCGCGTGTGGTGGCGAGCTTCGGGCATGCCGATTCCGAGCGCATGGCGCTTTACGCTGCCTATGGTCTGCGACGGCGCGGCAATGGCGAGCTGCTAGAGCAATGGCGGGAGGAGACGGTCAAGCGCCTCAGGGCGCTCGGCCTGGAAGCAGGCGCGTGAGATATCTCGGGGCGGCGTTGCTTGCGGCGCTTTTTGCCACAGCACCGTCTGTGGCTGGCGATCCAGAGCGCGAGTGGCAGTTCGTGCACGACGTGCTGTTCGGCGGCAACGCCGAGGGCGATCCCGATGACCCGCGCGTCAACCGCTTTGTTGAACAGCCGCTGGCAATGGTGTTCGACGGGCAGCCTGCGGACATCGAATTCGTGGCTGGCGCGGTTGCCGCCATGGACGGTCTGCTGGGCGAGACCAGGCTGCGGCTAGAGACCCGGCGGCCCGATCTCGTCAACGTTGCGCTACTGGTGCTGCCGCGCGATCGCCTGCCCTGGATTGTCAGGCGCTATGACCTGAATGGCAATGTCGCCAAGCTCGGCGTCGGCTACACGGAGTCCTGGCTGGGGCCGGCGCTCGATATCGACCGCTCTCTGGCGCTGATCATGGCCGAGACGCAAGGGCACGAGCGCCGTGCCACGCTGATCCACGAGCTGTACCATACCCTGGGTCCCGGCGGGCACAGTGCACTGTTTCCCGAAAGCGTAGTCTATCGCGATGGCTTGGCAAGCTCCAGCGCGCTCACGCTGGCGCCGGTGGATGTGAAGCTGATGGCACTGCTCTACCGTCACCTGGCGCCCGGTGACACAGTTGCCGAGGTCCGCGAGGCCTTCGATCTGTACTGGGACGCGCTCGATCCGCTGGTAGATCAGTACAACGCCTCCAGGCGCTCGCCGTAGTGCGCCAGGATCTGATGCCGGCGCAGTTTCATGGTCGGTGTCATCATTTCGTTTTCGACCGTGAACAGCCCATCGGCGACGCTAAAGCGGCGCACTTTCTCGATCACGGAAAGCTCGCCATTCGCCCGCGTCACCGCGTCATCCAACGCCGCGTGTAGGTCGCTGTCCGTCGCCAGCTCGGCCAGGTTCGCGGACTTGTCGTTGGCCCTGGCCCATTGCGTGACGAACTCCTCGGTCGGCACCACAAGCGCTACCAGATGCGGGCGCTGGTCGCCCATCACCATGGCCTGCTCGATCTCCGGCTCCAGGGCGAGCACGCCTTCCACCCGTTGCGGCGAGACATTGTCGCCGCCGGATATCACGATGATGTCCTTCTTGCGGTCGGTAATCTCGATATAGCCGTCCTCGTCGATGACGCCGATATCGCCGGTGTGCAGCCAGCCGTCCTTGAGTGCCGCGGCGGTCTCCTCTTCCAGGTTCCAATAGCCGTCCATCAGCAGCGGCCCGCGCACCAGGATCTCGCCATCCTCGGCGATGCGCACCTCGGTGCCGGCGGTGGGCGGGCCGACCGTGTGCAGCTTGATGAGTTTCGGCGGGTTGCAGCTGATCACCGGTGCCGCCTCGGTCTGGCCATAGCCTTGCAGCAGGCGCAGGCCGAGGGCGGTAAAGAAGATGCCGATCTCTGTATTCAGCGGCGCGCCGCCCGAGACCAGCGCCTTGAGGCGGCCGCCGAAGCGCCCGCGTACCTTCGAGCGCACCACGCGGTCGACGATGGCGTTGTCGAGGCGCTCGAACCAGCTCATGCCGTCCGGGTCCTCGTAGGCTTTGCGCCCGAGCTTGACCGCGCGCCAGAAGAGCTTCTCCTTGAAGCCGCCCTGGCGCTTGACGCCTTGCAGGATGCGCCCGCGCATCAGCTCGTAGAGCCGCGGCACCGCGGTCATGACGGTCGGTTGCGCTTCGAGCAGATTGGTGGTCAGGGTCTCGACCCGCTCGGCGTAATAGATCTCGGCGCCGATGGCGACCGGGAACATCAGCCCGCAGCTGTGCTCGTAGGAATGGGACAACGGCAGGAAGGAGAGAAACACTTCCTCGTCCAGGCCGAGTGACAGCAATAGCTCATAGGCGCCGACGCAATTGGCGAGCATGGCGCGGTGGCTGAGCATGACACCCTTGGGCGCACCGCCGGTGCCGGAGGTGTAGATCAGGCAGGCGAGGCTGTCGGCGCCTATGGCTGAGGCCTCGGCCAGCGGGTCGCCGTCGCCTTTAGAGCCGTCGTCGAGCGCTGTCTGCCAGCGAGTGACACCTTCGCCGCCACCGCCCTCGGGCTCCTCGATGGCGATGATGCGCTCGAGCCCGGGCGCGCTGGCCGCCGCCTGCAGCAGCGGCTCGGCCAGCGCGGCGGACGAGACGATGGCGAAGCGGGCGCCGCTGTCGGACAGAATGTGGCCGTGGTCGCGGGTGGTGTTGGTGGTATAGGCGGGCACGCTGACGCCGCCTGCCGCCATGATGGCGAAGTCGGCGATCGCCCAGTGCGGCGCGTTCTCCGAAACCAGGGCCACCCGGTCGCCGGATTGCAGGCCGTAGCTGCGCAAGGCCCTGGCCAGGGCGTTGACCTGATCTGCCGCCTGGCGCCACGTGGTCGGCCGATAGGTGCCGTCGACTTTGCCCCACAGGAACGGCGCATCGCCTTTCGCCTGCGCCTGTTCGTGCAGCATGGTCACCAGGTTCGGCCAGGTGTCGAGTTTCATGATTCGCTTTCCTCTTTCCCCATCGTTCGAGTCTACACCATTGGCAGCGCCGCACGAGGCGCATATAGCTGATAGATGCGAGACTCTCGGGAGAGCGGAATGACAGAGACTGCCAGCGACAGCGGGCTCGGCGAATTGCCGGGCTGGGACCTGTCCGACCTCTATGCCGGCCGTGAGGCTGCGGCCTTGACCAGCGATCTGGACGCGGCCGAAGCCACGGCGGACGATCTCGCCGAGCGCTATCGCGGCCGCCTTGCCGCGCTCGGCGGCGATGAGCTGGCATCGCTGCTCGAGGCCTATGAGGGCCTCGCCGACACCCTTGGCCGGGTGATGAGCTACGCCTATCTCGACTATGCCGGCGATGTCAGCGATCCCGAGGCGGGGCAGTTCCTGCAAACCATGCAGGAGCGGGTGAATGCCATCGGCACCACGACGCTGTTCGTCACCCTCGAGCTCAATCGCATCGACGAGGCGACTTTGGCCGGTCAGCTTGAGGCGCCGGAGCTGGGGCGCTGGCAGCCCTGGATTCGCGACACGCGCGCCTTTCGCGACCACCAGCTCTCCGACGAGATGGAGCAGCTGCTGCACGAGAAGGCCGTGGCCGGGCGCGGTGCCTGGGTGCGCCTGTTCGACGAGACCATGGCGCGGTTGCGCTTCCGTAATAACGATGAACGCTTAAGTAGTGCCGAGGCTTTCGACCTGCTGTCGTCCAAGGACGCCGGGGTGCGCCGTGACATCGCGGCCGAGATCTCCCGCGTGCTGTCCGAAAACCTGCAGACTTTCGCGCTTATCACCAACACCCTGGTCAAGGACAAGGAGGTCGAGGACCGGTGGCGTACCTATGCCCAACCTATCTCTCAGCGCAACCTCGAGAACCTGGTCGAGGACGATGTGGTCGAGGCGCTGATCGCGGCCGTGCGCGAGTCCTATCCCCGCCTCTCGCACCGCTACTACGCGCTCAAGGCCAAGTGGATGGGGACGGACGCGCTCGATTATTGGGACCGTAATGCCCCCTTGCCCGAGGACGACGACCAGCTCGTGCCCTGGGACGAGGCGCAGGCCACCGTGCTCGATGCCTATCACGCCTTCTCGCCGGAGCTTGCGGCCATCGGCCGGCGCTTCTTCGACGGTGACTGGATCGACGCATCGGTGCGCCCCGGCAAGGCACCGGGCGCTTTCGCCCATCCCACGGTGCCCTCGGCTCATCCGTATCTGTTGCTCAACTACCAGGGCCGTGCGCGCGATGTCATGACCCTTGCTCACGAGCTTGGCCACGGCGTCCACCAGGTGCTGGCCGGGGGGCAGGGTGCGCTGATGGCGGAGACGCCGCTGACGCTTGCGGAGACCGCCAGCGTGTTCGGCGAGCAGCTCACCTTCCGCGCCATGCTGGCAGGCGAGAGCGATGCGGTGCGTCGCCGCGTGATGATCGCCGGCAAGGTCGAGGACATGCTGAATACGGTGGTGCGCCAGGTTGCCTTCTGCGAGTTCGAGCGTCGCCTGCACGATGCGCGGCGTGGCGGCGAGCTGACCCCGGACGCCATCGGCGAGCTGTGGATGTCGGTGCAGGGCGAAAGCCTCGGCCCGGCCATTCGCCTCGACGATGCCTATCGCTGCTACTGGTCCTACATCCCCCACTTCGTCCACACGCCGTTCTATGTCTATGCCTATGCCTTCGGCGATTGTCTGGTGAACGCGCTCTACGCCGTCTACCAGGACGCCGAGGCGGGCTTTGCCGAGCGCTATCTGGAGATGCTGCGGGCGGGCGGCACCTTGCGCCACAAGGAGTTGCTGGCGCCGTTCGGGCTCGATGCCAGCGACCCGGCCTTCTGGCGCAAGGGCCTCGACGTGATCGCCGGGCTCGTCGACGAACTCGAAAGCGCCCTGGCGGCACCGGGATGAGCGACGACGGCGGGCTCGGCGCGCGCGTCCGCCGCTACGCGCGGGTCTCGACCAAGGTCGGTGGGCTCGCCGCGCGTCTCGGCGCCGAGCGCTATCTCGGTGTCGCCATCGACCGTCAGCGCCATGCCGAGGAGCTGCGGGCGGCCTTGGGCGGCCTCAAGGGCCCGCTGATGAAGGTGGCGCAGCTGCTCTCGACCATCCCCGAGGCTCTGCCCAGCGAATATGCCGGGGAGCTGGCGCAACTGCAGGCCGACGCGCCTGCCATGGGCTGGCTTTTCGTGCGTCGGCGCATGGCGGGCGAGTTGGGTCGCGACTGGCAGGCCAAGTTCGGCGATTTTGGGCAGGAGGCGACACGCGCCGCCTCCCTCGGCCAGGTCCACCGCGCCAAAGCGTTGGACGGCCGGGCGTTGGCCTGCAAGCTGCAATATCCCGATATGGCAGCGGCTGTGGAAGCGGATCTGGTCCAGCTCAAGCTCATCTTCGCCATCTACCGCCGCTACGACCAAACCATCGACCCCGGCGAGATCCACGCCGAGATCGGCGATCGTCTGCGCGAGGAGCTCGATTACGCCCGCGAGGCAGGACACATGCGCCTATATGACAGCATGCTCGCCGACGAGCCTGCCGTGCATGTGCCCGAGGTGGTCGAGGACCTTTCGACGCGCCGCCTGCTGACCATGACCTGGCTCGACGGCCGGCCGTTGCTCGATTTCGCGGACGCCCCGGCCGAGGCCCGCAACCGCATCGCCTATCATCTGTTCCGTGCCTGGTATGTGCCGTTCTACGATTGCGGTGTCATCCATGGCGATCCGCATCTCGGCAATTACACCGTGCGCGACGACCATAGCGTCAATTTGCTCGATTATGGTTGCATCCGTATCTTTCCCGGTTCCTTCGTCAAGGGCGTGATCGATCTCTATCGCGCCCTGCAAACCGATGACGAGGCGCTGGCCGTGGCGGCCTATGAGGGCTGGGGCTTCAAGGATCTGACGCGTGAGATGATCGACGTGCTCAGCCTCTGGGCCAATTACCTCTATGCGCCATTGCTCGACGACCGCGACCGCCGCATCCAGGACTCGTCCAGCGGCGAGTATGGCCATGAGGTGGCGGCCAAGGTGCATAGCGAGCTGCGCCGCCTCGGCGGGGTCAGGCCGCCGCGCGAGTTCGTCTTCGTCGACCGTGCGGCAATAGGCCTCGGCTCGGTCTTCCTGCACTTGAACGCGGAGATTAACTGGCACCGCCTGTTTGAAGGCCTGATCGAGGATTTCGACGCCGCCGCGCTCGACCGGCGCCAGGCCGATGAGCTCAAGGCTGCGGGATTAGATCGCCTGTGAACGACGCGATCGCATCGATGGCTTCGGCGAGGTTCTGCTCGTGGTCGCGGCCGCTGGCTTTGCGGGGCTTGAGGTCGTGGTTGCCGTCGGCCAGCCAGTGGACGGCGATGGAGGGGGACAGGGCGTAGCCCGCGACGTCCTCGCGGTTGCCGAGCGCGTCGCGTTCGCCTTGCAGGATCAGCGTCGGCGTGGCGAGGCCTTCAAGGTGCTCTGTCCGCGTGCGCTCGGGCTTGCCGGCGGGGTGGAAGGGATAGCCGAGGCAGACCAGGCCGGCGACAGCGCATTCGTCGGCGATCAGGCTGGCCATGCGTCCGCCCATGGACTTGCCGCCGATCACCAGACGTTCGGCCGGGCCCAGCTCGGCGATCACCTGGCGCCAGCAGTCCAGCAGGATCGGCTGGCGGTCGGGCGGCCGGCGGCTGCCTTCGGTGCGGCGTCTTTGCATGTAGGGGAACTCGAAGCGGACCACTTGAAGGCCGGCTCCGGCCAAGCCTTCGGCGATACGGGTCATGAACGGCGTATCCATGCCGGCGCCTGCGCCATGGGCCAGCACGACCGTTATCGGCGCTTCCTCCGGTCCGTCGCGCAGCATCATTCCTGCAGCCCCAGCGCGCGGAACAGGCTGATCAGCCCTATCACGCCGCCATAGGCGAGAAGCCCGGTTGCAGCAGCGATGGCAAAGACTTTGAGATGCGACATTCCTTAAGGATTACACAAAACAAAGGCGCCGGCCCAGCCGGACCGGCGCAAGGGGGGGAGGGAGGAAGTGACAAGGAAGGTAGGGCATTAAGCCCGGCGACACAGTGACGGCGGTCACGTTTAGTCGCCGGCATTGCTCCAGGCATAGACGCCGGCGATGCTCAACGTGGCGACGATAAGGAACGGCACCACGAACATGGCGTAGGCCGGATCGATGCGCAGATTGGCGGCGACGATGCTGCCGAAACCGCGCAAAGCCGAGATAATCAGCGAGCTGTAGCCGGTTTGGTCGGCCGCACGAAACAGGCTGAGACCCACATAGGCGCAGCCGCCAATGGCCGCGAAACAGCCCATCTGCCGCAGCAATTGCAGCGATGACGTTTTGAGATCGGCGCGAAACTTGGCAAGAACCATAATGGCCTCTTTTCCCATGCCTTTCGGGGCGTGCGGGTAATGGAAATAGGGTTCTTGGCCCTTTTTGCCAGTGATTGGCGTCACAGGCTGCTCAGGATAGTCTGTACGGCAGACTTCGCATTGGGGACACTTCCGCATGACATATGAGACCATCGCCCTGGAGATTGCCGACGACGTGTCGGTCCTGACGCTATCGCGCCCGGACAAGCTCAATGCCTTCACGGTGGAGATGCATAAGGAGATCCGCCAGGCACTGAAAGCCATTGAGAAGGGTGGTGCGCGGGCACTGGTGATTACCGGTGCCGGGCGCGCCTTCTGTGCCGGGGCCGATCTCGCCGAAGGCGATCTGACCACCGTAGAGGAGCCCGATCTCGGCGAAGGTCTGGAAAAATATTACAATCCCTTGGTAGCCAAGCTGAACGCCATGCCGATTCCGGTCCTGGCGGCGGTCAACGGTATTGCCGCCGGCGGCGGTGCCAATTTCGCCCTGTCATGCGATCTGACCTTCGCTGCGCGCTCTGCCAGCTTTATTCAGGCCTTCGTGCGTATCGGCCTGGTGCCGGACGTCGGCGGCTCGTACTTCCTGCCGCGCCTGATCGGCCGCCAGCGCGCCATGGCGCTGGCCATGACCGGCGAGCAGATCGACGCCGAGACGGCGGCGGATTGGGGCCTGATCTACAAATGCGTCGATGATGACGTATTGATGGACGACGTCATGGGGCTGGCCAGGCGCCTGGCCGCGGGGCCGACGCGCACCATCGGCCTGATCAAGCATCTGATGGCGGCCTCGCAAACCAATACCCTGGAAGACCAGCTGGCGCTGGAACGCGATATGCAGCGCGCCGCCGGCCAGGGCGAGGACTACCGCGAGGGCATCCAGGCCTTTCTCGAAAAGCGCGCCGCCCAGTTCAGCGGCCGCTGACTATGGACCCCCAGGCCATCGCCGAGGCCGTCTACGAGACCATGGAGCCCAACGACCGGGTCTTCGTCGGCCTCGACATGCGCAAGGTCTCGATCGCGCCCGGCTGTGCCGTGCTCGAAATGAACGTGCGCGAGGATATGCTCAACGGCCATGACATCTGCCATGGCAGCATGGTCTTCGCCCTCGCCGACACGGCCTTTGCGCTCGCCGCCAACTCGCACAATTACAACGCCGTATTGGCCAGTGCCGGGATCGACCTGATCGATTCCGCAAAGCTCGGCGAGACCTTGCGGGCGGAGGCGAACGAGTTGTGGCGGCGCAAGCGCACGGCGCTCTACGACATCACCGTCACGGGCAAGGATGGCCGCCTCATTGCCGTCTGCCGCGGCCGCGCCCACCGCGTTGCCGGTCAGCCGGCGCCGCAGCTGCCCGAAGCCGGCTGATGCTGAACGAGACGCAATGTCGGCAGTTCGACGAGCGCGGCTTTTTGATTTTGCCAGGGGCGTTGGTCGAGGACGAGGTGGCGATCCTGGACGCTGCCGTCGGCGACCTCGCGCAGCGCGACGGACCCGAAGTGGCGCGTGAGGCCGACGGCTCTCCCCATGTCATCTACGGCGTGCATTTGTGGGACGGGCGTATCGCCGCGCTGGCCGGCCATCCGGCGATTCACGAACCGGCGCGCCAACTTCTCGGCGGGCGCTTCTTCATCCACCAGTCGCGCCTCAATCTCAAGCAGACGGGCGGCTCGGTGGTCGCCTGGCACCAGGACTTCGCCACCTACCACCGCGTCGATGGCATCCCCGAGGCGCGTGGATTGGTTATTGGTGTGCTCATCGATACAGTCGGCGCGGCCAATGCGCCGGTGATTGTGCTGCCGGGCTCGCACCGGGGCGGCATCGTCTCGGAAGCGGTCATTGACGGGGCGGCATCGGACCACGAGGGCGCGGCGCGTTATCGCTACGACATTTCGCTCGCCACCATCGCGCGGCTCGCCGCCGCCGCAGAACCCGAGGCCGTGCTCGGCCCGGCGGGAACGGTATTCCTGATGCACGCCAATCTGGTGCACGGATCGAGCGTAAACATCCTACCCGCGCGCCGCGCCATCGCCTATGTCAATGTCAGCCCCTGCGACAATCGCGGCGAAAGCTTCACGCGCCCCGAATATTACGCCGCACGCGATTTCGAACCGCTGGAGTTGAGCCCGCCCGATTGTCTGCGCAGGGCGCAAATGTGACGGCGATCAATCCTCGCGCTGCCAGCGCACGCGGACAAAATAGCCGTCTTCGTCGTAATCGAGGTTCAATTCGCCTTTGTAAGCATCGTGCAGCGCGTCGCCGATGCGGCGCGGCAGATGGATATCGGTGGTGGTTACCACCATGCCGCCCTCGACGCTGTTCATCACCATCAGCCGGTGCCCGGGGTGTTCCTGCTTTTCCCGCTCTTCGGTGTTGCGGACCAGGTTCAGGATCTCGTCCCTGTGCGCCGCGAAGAAGCCGCCGGCAAGGGTGATTTCGCCCGCAGGATAGCGGTCGTTGATGCGCTCGCAGGCTTGGCACAGCGTCTCGTGCGCAGGCGCAGGCCTGAGCGACCAGCGCCAGCGGCCGTCCTGCCAGACCGCACCGCATTGCGGGCATACGGTCGGCTCAGGCAGCTTGCCGCGCGCCTTGTAGGGGTCGTGCGCGTGGTCTTTGACCAGGCGATCGCGGCGCGGCTCTCGCCGGGCAACGTCACGTGTCTTCATGATGGCCACCTTGGCGTGGGTCGGACAAACGAAGAGAGTGCCCCGGAAGCACGGTGTCCGCCATGACCTACGTCAAGGCGTCAGCGTCCCTTGAACTGCGGCCGGCGCTTTTCCATGAAGGCGGTGCGGCCTTCCGCATAGTCCTCGCTGTCGAAGCAGGCGCGCACGCGGGCCTCGATAGCGTCTACGTCACGCTCGGCAGGATCCTTGAGCCCTTCGCCGATGGCAGCCTTGGCGGCGCGCACGGTGAGCGGCGCGTTGTCGGCGATGGTCTCGGCCAGCTCGCGCACCGTGGCGTCAAGATCGGCCACCGGCACCAGGCGATTGATCAGGCCCATGCGCAAGGCCTCCTCGGCGGTGAAGCGCCGCGCCGTAAACAGGATCTCCTTGGCCATGGCCGGGCCGACCAGGGCCGAGAGCTTGCGCAGGCCAGCGAAGCCGTAGCCGAGGCCGAGGCGCGCGGCGGGGATGGAATATTGGGAATCGTCGCTGGCGATGCGGATGTCGGCCTGCAAGGCGACCGCCAGGCCGCCGCCGACGCAAAAGCCGCGGATCATCGCCACCAGCGGCTTCTCCAGGCTGCCCAGCGTTTCCTGGGCCGTCGCGGTGACGCGGTTATATTCCTCTTCTGCCTCCGCCGAGGCGCGGTGCGTTTCGAATTCCGAGATATCGGCGCCCGAAACGAAGGCCTTGTCGCCGGCCCCTGCCATGACAACGGTGCGTACGGCATCATCGGCCGAAAAATCGGCCATGATCTCGGACACCGCCTGCCACATCTCCAGCTTCAGCGCGTTGCGGCGCTCAGGATTGTTGAAGATCATCCAGCCGATGCCGCCGTCCTTACGGGCGATCATCTTGTCGGTGTCGAGGCTCAGCGTCTCCGCCATCAGATCACTCTCCGTGTGCGCAAATCCGCAACAGCCGCGTCGTCGAAGCCGAGTTCGGCAAGAATGGCATCGGTATCGCCACCCATGCCGGGGGTGGGGCGGCGCACCTGCTCGGGCTGGGGCGTGCCGGTCAGATGCACGGCCTGGCCTACCACATGCATATTGCCGTGCTCCGGGTGGCTCATGGGCACGGCAATGCCGAGATGGCGCACCTGCGGATCGGCGAAGGTCTCGTCGATGCTGTTGATCGGGCCGCAGGGCACGCCCGCCTCGTTCATGGCCTCGATCCAGTGGGCGCTGGGCTTCTTGGCCGTGAACTCGCCCAACAGCGCATTGAGGACGTCGCGGTTCTTGGAGCGGGCATCGCCATTGACGAAACGCTCGTCGTCCGCCAGCTCAGGCGCTTCGATGACGCCGAGGAAGCGTTGCCACAGCACGTCGCCCGCGGCGGCAATGTTGATGGCGCCGTCGGCGGTGGGGAAGACGCCCATGGGAATGCCCGTCGGATGGTTGTTGCCGGCCTGGGGCGGCACTTCCGAGTCGATCAGCCAGCGTGCCGCCTGGAAGTCGAGCATGGCGATCTGCGACTCGAGCAGCGAGGTGTGTACCCACTGTCCCCGGCCGGTGTGTTCGCGATTGAACAGCGCCAGCAGCATGCCCATGGCGAGATAGTTGCCGGCCGAAAGGTCGGCGATGGGAATGCCGACCCGCACGGGTCCCTGGCCCGGCAGGCCGGTGATCGACATCAAGCCCCCAAGCCCTTGGGCGATCTGGTCGACGCCGGCACGGTCCTTATAGGGGCCGTCCTGGCCGAAGCCCGAAATGCTGCCATAGACCAGGCGCGGGTTGCGGGCGCTGAGCGTCTCGTAGTCGATGCCGAGGCGATGCTTCACGCGGGCGCGGAAATTCTCCACGACCACATCGGCGCGGTCGGCCAGCTTGAGGAAGATCTCCTTGCCCTCTTCGCTCTTCAAATCGAGGGTCATGGCGCGCTTGTTGCGGTGCAGGTTGAGATAGTCCGGCCCGTCGCGGGCGCCGCCGAGCCCCTCGCTGCCGGGCTCGCTCGGCGCCTCGATCTTGATCACGTCCGCGCCCCAGTCGGCCAGGTGGCGCACGGCCGTCGGCCCCGCGCGCGCCCTGGTCAGGTCGAGAACGAAGATCCCCTCGAGGGGAAGTCTCTGCTCGGTCATGCCTATTCCGCCGCTACGGGGACGCCTTTCTCGGTCTCGACGGCGATGGGAACGTAGGTGTAGGTCTTGGAGATGATCTGCCAGCGGCCGTCCAGCCTTAGCAGGCTGAGATAGTCGGTAAACAGCTTCGGCCCGATGGCGATCTGCAACCGCACAAGGGCCGACTCCGCGCCCGACTTGTCGATCGAGAGAATGCGGTCCTGGCGCCGCTGGCCCGACTTGGCCGGCGCCTCGCGCCCGGCGACGCGGGCATAGACCGCCTCCATCGGGTCGTCCTGCAAGGGCCCGTCGGTCGCCGTGTAGAGGTGGCAGGCGGGGTGGAAGATGCTCTTCAGCTTGTCGACGTCGCACTCGTAGAAGCCGTCGAAATAGGCGGCAAGTGCTGTGCTGATCTCGTTATAGGTCGCGTCCATGTCGTCCTCCTGGTTTCAGTCTTCGGCCTTTAGCTCGGCAATGCCCGCTTGCAGCGCGCCGCCGAGCAAGGCGATGTCGATCGAATAGGCCACCATGCGGAAGCCGCGCGCCATCCAGGCGCGGCCCCATTCCACGTTGGGGGCCAGACATCCCGCCGGCTTGTCATGCTTGCGGCAGGCGGCAACGATGCGGCCGATGGCGGCATCGAAATCCGGATGGTCGAACTCGCCCGGAATGCCCATGGTCAGCGACAGGTCGTAATGGCCGACATAGGCGGCGTCAATCCCCGGCACGGCGAGAATCTCTTCCACGGCCTCGACACCCTTGGCGGTCTCGATCAAGGCGACGACCATAGTGCGGGCTTCAGCGCCTGTCATCTTGGTCGGCACGTCGCCGCCGCTGTAGTCGTCATGGGCGCCGCCGAACATCGCCCCGCGCACGCCGCGCGGCGGATAGCGCGTCCAGGAGACGATCTCCTGGGCTTCCTCGCGGCTTTCGACCATCTGATAGACCAGACCCATGATGCCGATATCGAGCAGCCGGGCAGTTGTTGCGTAGGATTTGTCCGGCGGGCGCACCAGGGGCACCAGGTTCTGGCCGCGGCAATAGGCGATCTGCTGCTTGATCTCCGCTTCGGAGATGCCGCTGTGCTCCATGTCGTAAATGACGTATTCGGCGCCGGCACCGGCCAGTACCGTGGCGATGCCGGGGCTGGCGAACTCGAACACCATGGTGCCGAAAGCTGTCTCGCCGCGGGCGAGCTTCTCCTTGACGGGATTGGGGCGCATGGCTGTGGTCATTCCTCGATATAGAACAATTGGCGGAGCGCGTCGTAGTGGCTGTCGTCACGCGATTTGAGGCGTTCCCAGGCGGTGTCGTAGGCGCGCCGGCGATATTCCCTGGCCGCATCGTCAGAGAGCGTTACCACTTCGACGCCACGCTTTCGCATCTCCGCGTCCTCGTCGATCGCCAGGCCGGCGAAGATGTCATAGGAACGCTGCTCGTGGTCGAGGCCGAGCGCCTGCAGGGCATCGCGCGCGGTGTCGCTCATGCTTTGCCAGCGATCGAGGTTCACCAGAATGACGATGTCGCCCTGGAAATAGCGCGGATCGATGCGGTGGGTAAGGAAATTGTCCCAGGAGAGGTCCATCAGGCCCACCGACGGCCAGCCGACGCCCACCACCGTGCCGCGCTCGAGCGCGGTATAGACCTCCGGCACCTTGATGTTGACGTAGGTCGCGCCGAGGCCGGTGAAGAACTCGCGGTAGAGCTGGGCGCCGCGGATACGCAGGCCGTCGAGATCGGGCAGACCGGCTGCGTCGAGCACCGGCGGCTGGGTCAGATAGATATGGAAGCCGAGGCTGCCTTCGGGATGGGAGAGCAAATAGGCGTTGAGCTTCTGCTGGTGGATCTCGTTGAGCAGCGCCAGGCCGCCATTGGCGCGCAGCTCGGCCGGCGAGACATTGCCACCGACAAAGGCGTCGGTCTCGGGCACGTCGCCGGGATAGTAGCTCGAAGGCCCATAGATCATGTCGACGATGCCGTTGCGCACGGCGTTCGCCTGCTCCGCCGTCGGCAGCGCCTCGGGCCCGCCGAGCAGATCGATGCGCAGCACCCCTGCCGCTTCCGCGTTCACCCGCTCGATGAAGCTGATGAAGCTCTGGCTGTAGACCGTGCCCAGCGGCAGCATCGAGGTTGCGCGCAGCACCTCCTCGGCGCGGCCGGCCCCGGCCATGGCCAGACCCGCCACAAGGGCGGCGGCAATTATCGTCTGTCGCCTCATAGTGATCTTCCTCCCGGGCCGATTATGGAGCGGAATCGGGAGAAGCAAAAGCCACTTCCAAACCCGCTCAGAATCCGAGCTGCCGCGCTGCCAGATCGCGCATGATTTCCTCGGCACCACCACCGATGGCGTTGACGCGCACCTCGCGATAGATGCGCTCGACCTTCTGGCCCCTCATGTAGCCGGCGCCGCCGAAGGTCTGCACCGCCTCGCGGGCGCAGTATTCCATGGTCAGGGTGGCCTGGTTCTTGAGCATGCAGATCTCGGCCACCGGGTTTTCGCCCTGGTCGATGCGCCAGGCGAGGCTTTCCAGAAAGGCCTGGGTGGCGTTGATCTGCATGGCCATGTCGACGAGCTTGTGGCGCACCACCTGGTGGTCGATGAGGCGCTTGCCGAAGGTCTGGCGCTCGCGCGCGTAGGCCACCGTCTCGTCGTAGCAGACCTGGGAGAAGCCGTTGCAGCCGGCGGCCATCATCAGGCGCTCGAAGTTGAAGTTCTGCATGACGATCTTGAAGCCCTGGTTCTCGACGCCGATGAGGTTCTCCGCGGGCACGCGGACATTGTCGAAATAGAGCGTTGCCGTGTCCGAGGCATGCCAGCCCATCTTCTTCAGCGGCGTGCGCGAGAAGCCTGGCATATCGGCCTCGATCAGCAGCAGCGAGACGCCATGCATGCCGTCTGTGCCCGTGCGCACCGCCGTTGTGATGTAATCCGCCTGCACGCCCGAGGTGATGAAGGTCTTGCTGCCGTTGACGATGTAATGGTCGCCCTCGCGCCGCGCCGTGGTCTGCAGGTTGGCGACGTCGGAGCCGCCCGAGGGCTCGGTGATGGCGAGCGCCGCGATCTTCTCGCCCGCCAGCACCCCGGGCACCACGCGGGCCTTCACGGGCTCGGTCGCCGCCCGGATGACGGGGGGAAGGCCGATAGCATGGCTGCCGAGGCTGGCCGCGACACCGCCGGCGCCGGGCCGTGCCAGCTCCTGGGCGACGATGATCATGGTGAAGTGATCTGCCATCATGCCGCCGGCCGCGACAGGGTGATAGGCGCCGATCAGCCCGACCTCGCCCGCCTTGCGGAACAGCGCACGCGGCAACAGCTCGGCCTCCTCCCAGGCCTCGACATGAGGCGCGATCTCGTTTTCGACGAAACGCCGCACGGTATCGCGCCAGGCCTCGTGATCGTCGCTGTAGTACTGACTTTGCGTCATGATGGGGACCTTTCCGGCATGTCGCCGGCATAATAGACCATCGCGACCGCAAACCGGTTCCAAACAGGCCACAAATGCTCTAGACGGGTCGCCACACACCGCAAAATGGAAGAACTCATGCGCGATCTGCATCTGCCCGGCCGCTCGAACGTTCATGCCCGCAAGGGCATGGCCGCCACCTCGCACCCGGCGGCGACTCTGGCCGCTCTCGACATGCTGCGCGACGGCGGCAACGCCATCGATGCGTCGATCGCTGCTGCCGCCGTCCTTGCCGTCGTCGAGCCGCAATCGACGGGCATCGGCGGCGATGTCTTTGCGCTCTATGTGCCAGGCGGCAGCGGCGAGGTCATCGCGCTGAACGGCTCGGGCCGCGCGCCTGCCGCGGCCACGGTGGACTGGTACCGCGAGCAGGGCATGAGCGAGATCGCCTTTCGCTCGCCGCACGCGGTCTCGATCCCCGGTGCCATCGCGGCCTGGCAGACGCTCTCGGACGACCATGGCAGGCTGGGCCTGCGCAAGGTTCTGCAGCCCGCCATCGCCCACGCCCGCGACGGCTATGTGGTGCACGAGGTCATCGCCAAGGTCTGGGCCCAGGAATTCGACAAGCTCAACGCCACGGATGCCGCGCGCCGCACCTTTCTGCCCGAGGCGCGCGCGCCCGTGGCCGGCGAGATCCACCGCCAGCCGCAGCTGGCCGAGACACTGGCCGCGATCGCCGAGGGCGGCCGCGACGCCTTCTACCAGGGTCCCGTCGGCGAGGATCTGGTGGCATCGTTACAGAGCCACGGCGGCCTACAGACCCTCGACGATTTTGCCGCCGCGCGGGCCGATTACGTCACGCCGATCAAGACCGACTATCGCGGCGCCACGATCTACGAATGCCCGCCCAACGGCCAGGGCATCGTGGCGCTGATGATGCTCAACATGCTCTCGGGCTTCGACATGGCCGGGCTCGATCCCCTCGGCGCTGAGCGTTTTCACCTCGAGGCCGAGGCGGCGCGCCTCGCCTATCGCGATCGCGATGCGTTGTTGGCCGATCCGGAGCACGCCGAGGTGCCGGCCGAGCATCTGCTCTCGGCGGGCTATGCCGACGATCTGCGCGCGCTGATCTCCCGCGATCGGGCGATGCCCGACATGCCGCCCCCGGGCACGGCGCCGCACCGCGATACCGTCTATCTCAGCGTCGTCGACGAGGACCGCAACGCGGTCTCCTTCATCAACTCCCTGTTCCATTCCTGGGGCTCGGGCCTGGTCAGCGAGAAGACCGGGGTGACCTTCCACAATCGCGGCTCGGGCTTCGTCATCGATCCGGACCACCCGTGCTGCATCGCGCCGGGCAAGCGGCCGCTGCACACCATCATCCCCGGCATGGCCATGAAGGACGGGCGCGTGATGATGCCCTTCGGCGTCATGGGCGGGCACTACCAGCCGATCGGTCATGTGCATCTGCTGACCAACATGCTCGACTACGCCATGAGCCCGCAGGAAGCGCTCGATTTCCCGCGCGCCTTCGCCATCGGCGGCGAGCTGCGCGTCGAGCGCGGATTGCCAGGCGATGTCTGCGAGACCCTGGCCGGCTACGGCCACAATGTTGTCGAGTCGAGCTTCCCCATCGGCGGCGGCCAGGCAATCACCATCGACTGGGACACCGGCGTGCTGACCGCCGGCTCCGAGCCCCGCAAGGACGGCTGCGCACTGGGCTATTGAGGCCTGTCGAAGAGCGCGGTCGCGGCGCACCACCACTCGGGCCGTGCGGCGGCGATGCTGTGCTTTGCGGCTCTGGCCTGGTCGAGGTCGGCGAACAGGCCGAAGCAGGTGGCGCCGCTGCCGGACATGCGCGCCAGCAGGCAATCGGGTGCTGCGTCGAGCGCTGCCAGCACATCGGCGATGACCGGCACCAGGCGCCGTGCCGGCGCTTCCAGGTCATTGCGGCGCTGGCCAAGCGCCGTCGCTAGGTCTGCCGGCGTCCGCGGCATCTTGGCAAAAGGCGCCGGCGGCGAATAGGGGCCTTCGCGGGCGGCGAAAACAGCCGGTGTTGCGACGGGCACACTAGGGTTGACGAGCAACAGCGCACAAGGCGGCAGTGGCGCGTCGGGCAGTGTCAGGTTTTCACCGACGCCGCCGAGCACGAGCGGTTGCGAGACCAGACAGGCCGGGACGTCGGCGCCCAGGCCGGCGGCAATGGCATGCCTCTCTTCTGCCGGAAGTGTCACCTGCCAGAGCCGCGACAACAGGCGCAAGGCCGCCGCCGCGTCGGCCGATCCGCCGCCGATACCGGCGGCGACAGGCAGGGTCTTTTCCAGGGTGATCGCCGCTTGAGGCTCTATGCCGGCCGCTGTGGCGAGGGCTTGCGCGGCGCGCAACACAAGATTGTCCTCGTCCGCCGTCTCGCCGAGCGCCGAGGCATTGGGTCCGGTCACAGTTAGGCTGAGCCGGTCATCCGGCACGGCGGTCAGCACATCGCCGAGCGCCGTGAACACCACCAGGCTGTCGAGCAGGTGATAGCCGTCCTCGCGGCGGCCGGTGACGTGCAGATGCAGATTGACCTTGGCCGGTGCCGGCTCGCTGAGGCGACCTGGAGTCAGGTCTAAAGGTCCTCGGGTCGGTCGCCCGGCAGCGGCAGCGGGGCGAGGCCGTTGGCGATCTTCTCGCGCAGGCTATCGGCGACCTCGGTATCGGGCTCGAAGGAAAGCGCGCGGCGCCATTGGAAGCGCGCTTCCTCGCGCCGGCCGACCCGCCACAGCCCGTCGGCATAATGGTCGATGATGACCGGGTCCGAAGGCCGCAGCTCCGCGGCGCGCTCCAGCTGCTCTGCCGCCCCTTCGAAGTCGCCCAGCTGATAGAGCACCCAGCCCAGGCTATCGACGATATAGCCGTCGTTGGGCCGCTGCTCGACAGCGCTTTCGATCATCGCCCGGGCACGGTCGAGATAGAGGCCCTTCTCGACCCAGCTGTAGCCGAGATAGTTGAGCACCAGGGGCTGGTCCGGCTCGAGCTCAAGCGCCTGCAGGAAATCCGCTTCGGCGCGCGGCCATTGCTTCGAGCGCTCGAGGGCGATACCGCGGGCATAGAGCAGCGTCCAATGGCGCTGGTCGAGGGTGGGGATGCGCGCCAGCGCCAGATCATAAGCCTCGACCGCATCCTCCCAGCGGCTGCGGCTGCGCATCATGTCGCCGAGGGTGATCAACGGATCCGCGCGCTCGGGACGCTCCAGCGCCATGCGCCGCAAATGCTCGGCTGCCTCGTCGATACGCTCCAGCTCCGCCAGTGCACCGGCCGCGCGCAGGCGCAAATGCCAGGTCAAGGCGTCGCTCTCGGTGGGCGAGGTGTAGGCCTCGACGGCCTCCTCATAGCGCTCGGTCGCGGCCATGATATCGCCGAGCATCATCAGGCTGGCATCCATATCCGGGCGCAGATAGAGCGCCATCTGGGTGTAGGCCAACGCCGCCTCCACGGCGTTCTCCTGGAACAGCGAAGCGGCGATACCGTAGAAGACCTCGGCATAGCCCTCGGCGCTGTCGGCCACCAGCAGCGTCGGTGGCTCGTCCGTCACCAGCCTGCCGTAGGCTTGGTCGAGGAAGGTGGTGTCGGGATTCTGCTCGACATAGGAATCGTATATCGCACGTGCTTCGTCGTTGCGATCCGAGCGCTGGAAGAAACCCGCTGCGGCAAGCACCACCCGCAGCGAGCCGCCGCGCAGCGCGCTGAGCGCCCCAGCATAGCCGTTCTCGGTCTCCTGTTTGTGTCCGAGGATCTCGCCGATCAGCCCGGTGTGGAAGTCGTGGGTGCTGGCGAAAGCCGAGGTCTTGCCGAGCTCGCCCAGCGCCGCCATCGGATCGCCCGCCTCCGAGCCGACCAGGGTCCAGGCTGTCAGCAAGGGGATGAGATATTTGTTGAGCCCCGACATCGGCGCGTCGTTGAGATGGCCGAGGGCGGCAGGCCTGTCGCCCTTGCCGATGGCATCGACTGCCAGCGCAATGCCGGCAATGCGCGTTTCCTCGTCGACTTTCTGCAGGCGTAACGCATAGTCGACCGCACCCGCCATGTCGCGCTCGGACAGCGATGCCGTCAGGGCTTGGGCCAGCAGTTCAGGATTGGCGGGGTCGTCGGCCAGCACCCGGGCGACGTAATGGGCGATGGCGGCGCTGTCGTGGTTGCGCCGCGCGTGACGTGCCGCGAGATAGCTGCCGAGACCGGATGTTGCGGCGGGCAGGTCGCCATTGCCGGCTGCCGGAGCGACAGCGTCGGCGATATTGGCTTCGCCGGTCGCCTCGCCATTGCCGCCATTGCCGCCGCATCCCGCCACCAGAGCCGCGACGGCAAACAGGGCCGCTAGCGTTGGCGACGCGGGGCGTCGGCGCTTCGTGGTGGATATGACCAGGGAGCCCATCGGGCAAAGCCTCGCATTGGCGTTGAATTGTCCTATTACATAGCCATCCCCGACGGCGAAGTCCACGCGGGCAGAGGTTGACCTTTGCGTGACTTTGGCGCAAAAGAGCGCCCGCAGCCGCCCCAGGAGAAGAATGAGACTATGGCCAGCAAGAACAATCCGGCTCGGCGTCAGCGCCAGAGCGCCGACAAGGACTACCAGGGCAAGAAGGTGAAGCCGGTGCTTTATGTCGGCTCCTTCGTCGGCCATGGCCGCTATATCGCGGCCCAGGACGAAGGCGGCAAGCTGGTCAAGGACACGGCCGGCAAGCCGATCCCCTTCAGCGCCATCTGATCCCGCGACCATGGCCGGACAGGCGAGCGGCGATCATGCCGGCGCGCTGTCCGCGCTTGCCTGGCAGGTTGCCGCCGGTGCCGACGAGGCACTCGACGATACGCCGCGCAACCGCCTGATCGCGGCGAAAGAGCCGGCCCCCGAACCTGAGGCACGGCCAGCCGCGCCTGTGAACGCGCTGACGCCCACCAATGCTCTGATCGACCACGCCCGCGCTGCCGCCGAAGCGGCCGATAGCGTTGCCGCATTGGCCGCCGCGGTGGCGGCTTTCGATGGCTGTGCCTTGAAGAAAACCGCCAAGAACACCGTCTTCGCCGATGGCAATCCGCAAGCCGATCTGATGCTGATCGGCGAGGCGCCTGGCGCCGAAGAGGACCGCCGCGGCCTGCCGTTCGTCGGCAAGGCCGGCCAGCTGCTCGATCGCATGCTGGCGGCGATCGGGCGCGACCGCGACAGCGCCTATATCACCAACATGCTGTTCTGGCGCCCGCCCGGCAACCGCTCGCCGAGCCCTGAGGAAATTGCGCTCTGCCGCCCCTTCGTCGATCGCCACATGGCGCTGGTGCGTCCGCGGCTTGTGGTTTGCGTCGGTGGGATTTCCGCCAAGGCATTGCTCGATCGCACGGAAGGCATCACGCGGTTGCGCGGCAAATGGTACGAGATCGCGCCTCCGGGCTGCGAGGCCATTGCCGCCACGGCCATGTTCCATCCGGCCTACCTGTTGCGCCAGCCGGCCCAAAAGAGACTGGCCTGGCGAGACCTCTTGGCGATTCGCGACAAGCTTGGCGAAAGCACGGCAAAACACGAAAAAAAGTGACCGCCAAGTCTTGGGGGCACTTCTCAGGCGCCTCCGGCAGTCAGCTGAATTTGCTTCGATAATTTCCGTTCGGTCCGATTTGGCAACGAATTTGCGGACCGTTCCATGTTCTTGCGGCCCTCGCCGGTCCCGACTATAAGACGCGTTCATTTTCGACGTATTTTAGGCAAATTTGGGGTTCCGGCGTGGCGCTTGTGGCGAAAGTTCGGTCGGCGGCAGCAATTGTGGCGCTCGTGATGGCGCTCGGTAGCGCCAGTGCGAACGCCCAGGACGGCGCAGCGGAAGAACGTTTCGCGGCGCTTGGCGGCGCCGTGGTGGCGCTGGATCGGGTCGCCCGCCTGCCTGCGATATTGAGCCGCCGGGACCAGGAGCGCTACCGGCAAATATTCGCTCTTCAGGAGGATGGCGCGTGGGATGACGCGGACACACTGATCGCGACGCTCGACGACCCGGTGCTGATGGGTCATGTGCTGTTCCAGCGCTACATGCACCCGACCAAATACCGCTCATCCTATGACGAGCTTGCCGGCTGGTTGCAGCTTTATGCGGACCACCCTGGGGCGGCGCGCATCCATCGCCTGGCCTTGCGGCGCCAGCCCGCGGGCGCCGCGGCGCCGCGCGAACCGGTGGCGGGCACGCTGAGAGGCATTGGCGAGATCGGCGACTATGTCGAGCCGGCCCTGCCGCGCCTCGATCTCGATCGCAACCAGCGCAAGGCTGCCAAGGCCATTCGCCGCGAGGTCTTGCGGCTGGTGCGCAAGGGCAAGCCCGACCAGGCCGAGGCGCGGCTTGGCGGCGCGGGCGTTGCAGGTCTGTTGAGCGCGGCGGAGCAGGACGCCCTGGCGGCCACTGTCGCGCGGGGCTACTTCGTTGCCGGACGCAGCGGCGATGCGCGTGCCATTGCCGAGCCGGCCGCAGAGCGTTCAGGCGCCCATGTCGGCGAAGCGCGCTGGGTTGCCGGGCTTGCGGCCTGGCGTCTCGACGATATCGCCGGTGCGTTGCCGCATTTCGCCAAGCTTGCGGAATCGACCTCGGACCCGATCTTGATATCCGGCGGGGCCTACTGGGCCGCGCGCGCCTTCACCCGCCAGGGCAATGCGGCTGCCGCCACGCGCATGCTGCGTCTCGCTGCGGCGCATCCGCGCACCATCTACGGCCAGCTCGCGCAAGCCTCGTTGTTCGAGGCGCCTGATTTTTCCTGGGAGCCGGCTCGTCTCAACCAGGCAATGCTCGAGAGTCTGCAAAGCGCGCCAGGCACGCGCCGTGCCATCGCCCTTGCCGAGGCGGGCAAGACAGCGCTGGCCGAACAGGAAGGCCGCAAGCTCTATGCCCGGCTAGGGCGAGAGGCGGCACCGGCCGTATTGGCGCTCGCGGACGCCCTGGCCTTGCCCGGCATCCAGATCCGCCTTGGCAGCCAGCTTGCCGTAGCGGATGGCAGGCGGCATTTGCGCGCCCTCTACCCGGTGCCGAACTGGCAGCCGGCGGGTGGTTTTCGCGTCGACCAGGCTTTGATCCTGGCTCTCGTGCGCCAGGAATCGACCTTTGATTCCCGTGCCCGCAGCAGTGCCGGCGCCCGTGGCCTGATGCAGCTCATGCCGCGCACGGCAGCCTATATTGCAGACGACCGCCGTTATGCAAGTGGCGCAGCAGACGCCCTATTCGCACCTAGGCTCAATCTGTCGCTGGGGCAGAAATATGTGCGCTACCTGCTCGAACACGACCGTGTCGAGGGCAATTTGCTGCATTTGCTGGCGGCCTACAACGCCGGCCCTGGACGGCTCGGCAAGTGGCTGGCGCGAATGGACGGCGAGGACGACCCGCTGATGTTCATCGAGAGCCTGCCCTCGCGCGAGACCCGGCGCTTCATCCGGCATGTGCTGGCGAATCTGTGGATCTACCGCCACCGTCTTGGCGAGCGGGCGCACAGCCTTAACGCCCTCGTGGCGGGCCGCTGGCCCATTCTTGAAGAACCGGGCGAGCTGGCTGACGCCCGTTAAGGAGCCTCCACCATGTCCAAGATCGATTCACCGCGACCTTTCCTCGCGGTCAACATCGCTATTCTCACGGTGTCCGACAGTCGCACCTTGGAAGACGACAGATCCGGCCAGACCCTGGTCGATCGCCTGCAAGGGGCGGGGCACAACTTGGCCGATCGCGCCATCGTCACCGACGATATTCCGGCGATTACGGACAAATTGAAGGAATGGATCGCCGATCCAGAGGTCGATGCCGTCATCGCCACGGGCGGCACGGGTGTCACCGGGCGCGATGTCACGCCGGAGGCCTTCGAGGCGGTCTACGAGAAGGCGGTGCCGGGCTTCGGCGAGCTCTTCCGCATGCTCTCCTACGAGAAGATCAAGACCTCGACCATCCAGTCGCGCGCCACCGCGGGCGTGGCCGGCGGCACCTATCTGTTTGCGGTTCCGGGCTCGCCCGGCGCCTGCAAGGACGCCTGGGACGACATCCTCGTCCAGCAGCTCGACAGCCGCCACATGCCGTGCAATTTCGTCGAGCTGATGCCGCGCCTCATGGAAGGCCTGCAATAGCGCGCCGAAAGGCCGCCGCGTCGTCCACGTCTTCCAAGGTCTCCAACAGCGCCACGCGCAGCGGCGCGAGCGCTTTCCGCGTCATCGCCAACGTATCGGGCTCTGACCAGGCGATGCCGCGAAACGGATTGTGCCGTGGCGGCTTGCGGAACCCCACCAGGTAGAATCCACCATCCGCCGCTGGGCCCAACACTGCACCGGCCTGTCCGAGGGCGCGAAATGCCGCGCTGATGTGATACGCGCGCAAGCCCGGTATATCGCTTCCCACCAGCACCACCGGCCCCCGCAGCTCGCGAAACGGCCGTGCCATGCGCTGGCCGAGATCGCCCGGACCCTGGCGACGTCGCGGGATGCCTCGTGGCCAGAAGGCGCTGTGCAGATCCGCATCCGGCGTAATGGCAAGCCAGGTCCGCCAAGGCCCTGCGGCAATTTCATTGATCGTCGTCGCGCTGAGGCGGCGATAGAAGCGCGTCGCCGCGGCCTGGCCGATGCTGAGGCCGAGGCGAGTCTTGACCGCTCCCAGGCGCGGCGCTTTGACGAAGATCACCAGGTGCCGCATCAGCCGTAGAGCCGTGCGATGAGGCGCGGCGGCAGGCCGAGGAAATAGAGCCCCAGGCAGGTAAGATTTCGCAGGACCCGCGGCACCAGGCCGGACTGCTGATAGCGCCGGCCAGATGTGAGCATGGCCGAACCGAGTAGCGTCAGGCGCGCGCGGCCGATACGGCGCACCAGATCCACGTCCTCCATCAAAGGCAGTGGGCGATAGCCGCCAAGCTCGTGATAGAGCGATCTGGAGATGAGGAGCCCCTGATCGCCGTAGGGCAGGGCCAGAACCCGGCTGCGCCAAGCTACCGTGCGCTCGAGGCGCCGTGCCGTCGACCCCGGGAGATCGACGGCAAAGCGGAACGCCGCGGCGCGCTGGGAATTGTCAGCTGCGGTAACGAAGCCCGCGACGTCGTTCAGCCATTCCCCCTGGGGCACGGTGTCGGCGTGCAGGAACAGGAACCAGTCGCCGCTCGCCGCTCCGGCACCTGTGGCAAGCTGATGGCCCCGGCCGCGCGGCGCCTCGACCACTCGCGCACCGACAGCCTTGGCGCACGCCCTTGTGGCATCGCTCGAGCCGCCGTCGGCAACCACCACCTCCGCCGCGCCAAGCGCCGCCAAGGTCGCGGGCAGGGTTTCCGCGGCGTTCAGTGTCGGGATCACGACGCTGACACCAAGCTTATCCAATGTGCTCATCGCCGCCAGCCTACAACTTGTCCGGCGCGTAGCGTAATCGTTCTTGTTATGTTCTCAGCGATTTGCTACCGTGCACGCATGTTTCAGGCCGATGCCAGAACCGTCCGCAAGGGCCGCGGTGCCACCAGCAACCGAGACGGCCGCTATGAACGTTACAGCAGCGCTGCGATGGACGATGGCTGGGGCGGCCTCGATGCGCCGGCAACGAAGCTGCGCACCACCGTGACCGAGGACCGCTCGCGCAGCGTCATAGCGCGCAACCAGTCGCCGGACATCGACTTCGATCGTTCCATCAATCCCTATCGCGGCTGCGAGCATGGCTGTTCCTATTGCTATGCCCGGCCGACCCACGCCTGGCTGGGCCTGTCGCCGGGCCAGGATTTCGAATCGCGCCTGTTTGCCAAGCCCGATGCGCCGAGGCGCCTGCGCGAGGAACTGGCACGCCCAGGCTACAATTGTGCGCCGATCGCGCTCGGCACCAATACCGACCCCTATCAGCCGATTGAGCGGGAACGGCGCATCACGCGCGGGATTTTGGAGGTTCTGTCCGAGCATAATCATCCGGTCACCATCGTCAGTAAATCGGCGCTGGTGACCCGCGATATCGATATTCTGGCGCCGATGGCGCGGCGCGGGCTGGCGCGGGTGGCATTGTCCGTAACGACGCTGGAGCGCCGGCTTGCCAACATGATGGAGCCTCGCGCGAGCACTCCGGAGCGGCGGCTTTCGGCTATTGCCGATCTTGCCCGCGCCGGCATTCCCACCGCGGTGATGGTGGCGCCTGTCATTCCGGCGCTCAACGACGACGAACTGGAATCGATACTGCTGGCGGCGGCCAAGGCGGGCGCCGGTGCCGCCGGCTATATCCTGCTGCGCCTGCCGGGGGAGGTGCACGCGCTGTTCGAGGAATGGCTGAGCGCCTTCGCGCCCCTCAAGGCGGGCCGGGTGATGCGGCTGGTGCGCGACATGCGCGGCGGCAAGGCATACGATTCGCGTTTCGGCGAGCGCCAGACCGGCAGCGGCGCCTATGCTGAAATGATTGGCGCGCGTTTCGAGGCGGCCATTCGCCGCTACGGCCTCAATGGCTCGGAATCGCATCTCGACTGTCGCCAGTTCTGCGTACCGACGGATCAACTGTCACTGTTTTAATACCAAGGGTCATTGATAAAGACCCATTTGACCGCACGATTTTCGTCGCTGGCTAGGAGCGGGCCGCGCCGTCGTGCGACCCCACGGCAAGCGGCCCGCGACGACGCCAGCGGCGAAAAGCGCGCGGCCTGCGGTGGCCCGAGGCGGCTCCCCGGATGCGTCGCGACGCTTGGCCGATGCCTCATCACATCGCCCGGCGCGCCGCTCCTATCCAGAAAACCGCCTCAAGCCATCAAATGGGTCTTTATCAATGACCCTTGGTATAGCGCTATACTGGCGCCATGCCCGACTACAGCCTGGAAGCGGCTTCGCCCGCCCCCGTCTGCGGCGTCGACGAAGTCGGTCGCGGGCCGCTCGCCGGCCCCGTGGTTGCCGCCGCCGTGATTCTGGATGCGGACGACATCCCTGCAGGCCTTGACGATTCCAAGAAACTCAAGGCCGCCCGGCGCGAGGCGCTGTTCGAGGCACTGAGCGCCTCTGCCGACATCGGCATCGGTGCCGCGTCGGCGCGCGAGATCGATCGTCTCAATATTCTCGGTGCCACTATGCTGGCCATGCGGCGGGCGGTGCTTGCCTTACCAATATTGCCGGCAATGGCGCTCGTAGACGGCAATCGGGCGCCCGATCTTCCCTGTTCCGTCGAGACCGTGGTCAAAGGTGACGGACGTTCACTGTCCATGGCCGCTGCCTCGATAATCGCCAAAGTCACGCGCGACCGGGCCATGCGAACCTTGCACCATCGCTACCCGGCTTATGGTTGGGACAGCAATGCCGGATATCCCACGCCAAAGCACCTTTCGGCATTGGAACGGCACGGTCCTTGTCCCCATCACCGCCGCAGTTTCGCCCCCGTCCGCTTGTCCCAAAATTAACTTGATCTAAATATCTTGTTGCGATTCAACAGGATACGAGCTTTATTGCGAGTCGAGTCTCGCCTTGGGGGCGAGTCGGAGGGGCCGCTGTGGCGGAAACAGAGACCAAAATTGCGTTTGACGATGCGCCATTCGGCGAGGTGCTGCAGGGCGATTGCATCGCCCATATGCGCGCCATGCCGGCGGGCTCGGCGAACATGGTCTTTGCGGATCCGCCCTATAATTTGCAGCTCAAGCAGGAATTGCACCGGCCCAATAATTCCCGTGTCAACGGCGTCGACGAGGCCTGGGACCGTTTCGACGATTTCGCCGCCTATGACGCCTTCACGCGTGATTGGCTCGACGCCGCTCGGCACTTGCTGGCGGACGACGGCACGCTGTGGGTGATCGGCAGCTATCACAACATCTTCCGCATCGGCACGGCGTTGCAGGATATGGGCTTTTGGATGCTCAACGACGTGGTCTGGCGCAAGTCGAACCCGATGCCGAATTTTCGCGGCAAGCGCTTTACCAACGCCCATGAGACCCTGATCTGGTGCGCCAAGAGCCAGGATCAGAAGCGCTATACATTCAATTACGATGCCATGAAGGCGCTCAACGACGAGACCCAAATGCGCTCGGACTGGCTGCTGCCCATATGCTCGGGCCATGAGCGGCTGAAGAACGACGGCAAGAAGGCGCATCCGACGCAAAAGCCGGAAGCGCTGTTGCACCGGGTGGTGCTGGCCTCGACAAATCCGGGCGACCTGGTGGTCGATCCCTTCTTCGGCAGCGGCACCACCGGCGCTGTCGCCAAGCGCCTGGGCAGGCGCTATCTCGGCATCGAAAGCCGCGCCGACTACTTTGCCCTGGCGGCGGATCGCCTGCGCGCGGTCGAGCCGGGCCGGGATATCGCGACAACAGTTACGCCATCGAAACGATCCCTGCCGAGAGTGCCCTTCGGCAACCTCGTCGAGCGCGGCCTGATCGCGCCGGGGGCGGTGCTGACCGACGCCAAGCGGCGCCATTCGGCACGGGTGCGCGCCGACGGCTCGCTGGTTGCCGACGGCGTTTCAGGTTCGATCCACCGCGTCGCGGCAGAATTGCAGGGCGCACCCGCGTGCAATGGCTGGGCCTTCTGGTTCATCGAGGCCAAAGGCGAGCTGGTGCCGGTCGATTTGCTGCGCCAGCAGGTCAGGGCGCAGATGGCGGCCGGCTGACAGCCTCCAAAGCGTGGGCGACGACTTTCCGCATCACGCTCGGTAGCGCCTCGCCGTCCAGCCGCCAAGGGTCGCGCCACAAGCCCTTGTCATTCCCCGCGGCCGTCCCGGCCATGACAGCCAGCTCCAACTCGAAATGGGTGAAGGTGTGTCGCACAAGACCGGGCAGCAGGCGCCAGTCCTCTGAGCCAAGCGGCGCGTGTGCGATGGCGCTTTCGGGTCTGGGCATGGCATCCAGCCATTCCGTAGACGGCACTTCGATCATGCCGCCAAGCAGGCCTTTCGTCGGCCTGCGCTTCAGCAGCACGGCGCCGTCGGCGCGAGTGATCCAGAAGGCGATGCCACGGCGCAGTGGCTTGGGTTTGCGAGGCGAGCGCTTGGGCAGGGTGGCGGCGATGCCCAGCGCATGGCCGCGGCAGGCTTCCGTCCAGGGGCAGGCCTCGCAGCGCGGCCGGCCGCGGGCGCAGACCGTGGCGCCGAGGTCCATAACCGCCTGGGCGTAATCGCCGGGCCGGTGCTCTGGGTTCAGCGTTGCGGCATGGGCGCGCAAGGTGGATTTCGCCGCCGGCAACGGCTCCTCGACTGCGAACAGCCGCGCCATGACACGCTCCACATTGCCGTCCACCACCACCGCTGGGCGCCCGAAGGCGATGGCGGTGATGGCGGCAGCGGTATAGGCGCCGATTCCGGGCAGCGCCCGCAAGCTCGATTCGCTGTCGGGGAAGTGTCCGCCATGCTCCCCTGCCACGACTTGCGCGCAGGCGTGCAGATTGCGGGCGCGGGCGTAATAGCCTAGCCCCGCCCAGGCTTCCAGCACGGCCTCCAACGGCGCCGCTGCCAGAGCGCCGATATTGGGCCAGCGCGCCAGGAATGCGCGGTAATACGGGATCACGGCGGTTACCGTGGTTTGCTGCAGCATGACTTCGCTGAGCCAGACGCTGTAGGGGTCGGCGCGCTCACCCGGCGCCGCCCGCCAGGGCAGGTCGCGGCGTGCGTGGTCATACCAGGCAAGCAAGGCGGTGCTCGTCGGCGCGTTTCGCGCTAGCATCGTCCGGGTTCCGTCATGATCGGGCAGGGTAGAGCATGAGTGCTGCGAAGAAGAAGAGGGCCGGTATGCGTACCGCAGCCCGGCTGGTGCCGGGACTGACCAAGGCTGCCTTCGCCCGGCGCGGCTTTCACCGTGCCGCCGTGCTGACGGACTGGCAGGCGATCGTCGGCGAGGCGCTGGCCGAGCGCTGCGTGCCGGAGCGGCTTTCCGGCGACGGGGTGCTGACGATTCGCGCTTCCGGCAGTGTGGCGCTGGCCTTGCAGCACCTGGAGCCGCAGATGCTGGAGCGAATCGCCAGCTATTTTGGCTTTCGAGCAGTCACCAGATTGCGCTTTCGCCAAGCGCCCTTGCCGGAACGCGAGGTGGTGGCTAAGCCTCGTGAAAGGCCGCCGGTGCCGCCAACGCTCGCCGCCTCACTGACCGATATCGAGGACGACGCCCTGCGTGAGGCATTGCTGCGGCTTGGTGCCGAGGTGGCGGCGCGCGACTGATTCGCTTGCGCTGCCCGGCATTTGGCCCCATCTATTCCGGCAAGAAGGATCCATTGGAGACGTCTGATGCGCCACGCCGTTGTTCTCGCTGCCCTCGCCCTTTTCGCCATCGCCGGCTCGCCGGCGGCCGCTGGCGAGATCGACACCAGCTTCAAATCGATCGGCGATCCGGATGCGCCGGTGACCATCGTCGAATACGCCTCGATGAGTTGCCCGCACTGCGCCAATTTCCATACCGAGCGCCTGCCCTGGCTCAAGGAGACCTATATCGACACCGGCAAGGTGCGCCTCGAGTTCCGCGACTTTCCCCTCAACGCGCCCGCCTTGTGGGGCGCCATGGCCGCCCATTGCGTGGGCCCGGATCGTTACTTCGCCTTTCTCGACCTGCTGTTCCGCCAGCAGGAGAACTGGGCCTTCTTCCAGGATGCCGGCGAGCGGCTGAAGAAACTCGCCAAACAGGCCGGCATGGGCAGCAACGAGTTCGACATGTGCATGGCGAATCAGTCGGTGCAGATGGCGGTGCTGCAAGCGCGCCAGACCGGCGTCTCGGAGCACAAGGTCGAATCGACCCCGAGCCTGGTCATCAACGGCGAGACGGTCGCCGGCGTCCCGAGCCAGGCAGATCTCGCCCGGATGATCGAGGAGGCCGGTGGCTGAGCCCGGCACAGTTGTTCTATACTTCGCTTCTGTAGTCACGCGGCGGACAAGCCTTGCAATTCACGCGCCTGAAGCTCGTCGGCTTCAAATCCTTCGTTGAGCCTACTGACCTGGCCATCGAGCCCGGGCTGACCGGCATTGTCGGACCCAACGGCTGCGGCAAGTCAAACCTGGTCGAGGCGCTGCGCTGGGTCATGGGCGAGACCTCCGCCAAGCAGATTCGCGGCGGCGAGATGGACGACGTCATTTTTTCCGGCACCGCCGAGCGCCCGGCGCGCAACCTGGCCGAGGTGGCGTTGGTGCTCGACAACGCCGAGCGCGACGCGCCGGCCGCCTATAACGAGCATCCCGAGCTCGAAATCTCGCGCCGCATCGAGCGCGGCTCGGGCTCCAACTATCGCATCAACGGCCGCGACGTGCGCGCCCGAGACGTGCAGATCCTGTTTGCCGACGCGGCCAGCGGTGCCCGTTCCACGGCCCTGGTCAGCCAGGGCCAGATCGGCCAGCTCATCAGCGCCAAGCCGACCCAGCGGCGGCATCTGCTGGAGGAAGCGGCGGGCATTACCGGCCTGCACACGCGCCGTCACGAGGCGGAGTTGCGGCTGCGCGCAGCGGAGACCAATCTCGACCGCCTCGAGGACGTCATCGCGGCGCTCGAATCGCAAATGCAGGCGCTCAAGCGCCAGTCCCGCCAGGCGGCGCGCTACCGCTCCCTGAGCGGGCGCTTGCGCAAGGCCGAGGCGGCACTGTTCTATCGCCGTTGGCAGGAGGCGCGCGACGATCTGGCTGCGGCCGAGGCGGCCATGGCCGAGGTCGAGCACAACGTGGCCGAGACCACGCGCGTGGCGGCCGAAGCGACCACGCTGCAGGCAGGTATCGCCGAAGGCCTGCCGGAGCTGCGTCGTATCGAGGCCGAGGCCGCCGCCGCGTTGCACCGTTTGGAGATCGAAGGCGAAGCCATCGCCGACGAGGAGCGCCGCCTTGCCGCGGCCACTGCCGAGTGCCAGGCGCAGCTCGAAACCCTGGGCCGCGACCTGGCGCGCGAAGGCACCCTGGCGACGGAAGCCGAAACTGCGCTGCGCGAGCTTGGTGAGGAAGCATCGGTCCTCGAAAAGGATACCGCAGGCGCCAGCGGCGAGCAGGAAAAGGCCGCTGAGAGCCTGGAGCAAGAGCGCGCAGCGCTGGAGTCCATCGACGGCGAACTTGCTGAGCGTACCGCGGCGCTGGCGGCTGCTGAAGTGCGCCACGCCGATCTTGCCCGCCGCCAGGACGAGCTCGAGACCCGCCTCGCCTCGCTCGACACCCAGAACGACGAGGTGGCGGCGCAAAGGGCTGCCATCGCCGCGCGGCTTGCCGACGCCACGGCGCTTGGCGAAGCCGAGGCGGCGCTTGCCGCCGCCCGTGAGCGGGTGGCGGCTGCCCACACCGCCCTGGAGAAAAGCCAGCAAGGTCTCGGCGCGGCTGAGGGCGCCCGTGCGGCCGCCGAGGCCACCGAGCGCAGCGCGCGCGAGGCCCTGCGCGAGGCCGAGATGGCGCGCCAGCGCACCGCCTCGGAGGCCGCCGCGCTGGCCGCTGCCCTCGACCATGATCGCGGCGACACGGGCAAGCCCCTGATCGACAACATTGCCGTGCTCGAAGGCTTGGAGCTGGCGCTCGGCGCCGCGCTTGGCGACGACCTCATGGCCTCGACGGACCCGGCCGCCGCCGCCCATTGGCACGATCTCGGCAGCAAGCCTGCCGGCCCGGCCCTGCCGCAAGGCGCCGAGCCCTTGGCGGACTTCCTTGAAGCCCCGGCGGCTCTTGAGCCTCGCTTCGCCCAGGTCGGGTTGGTCGAGGCCGCCGACGGGGCGCGTCTGCAAGGCGAGCTGGCGCAAGGCCAGCGCCTGGTCAGCCGCGACGGCGACCTGTGGCGCTGGGACGGCTTTACCAGCGCCGCCGATTCCCACGCTGGTGCCGCCGCCCGCCTGCGCCGCCGCCAGCACCTGGAAGGGCTGCTGGCCGAGCTGCCGGCCCTGGAAGAGCGCGAGGAACAGGCGACGGCGGCGGTCGATACGGCGGCCGCGGCCCTCGGCGAGACCCAGGCGGCATACGAAGCGGCGCGCGCCGGAGAGAGCGCGGCGCGCAGCAGCGCTCGCGAGGCGGATAATGGTCTCGAAAGTGCCCGCGCTGCCCATGCCAAGGCCAATGATGCGGTGGCCGAAGATCGCTCGCGCGATGCCGCCCTGGTCGAAGCCGCGGCGCGCCTGACCAGCGATCGCGACGACACCGCGCAGGCGCTTCGTGCCTGCCGCACCGAGCGGGCCGAGGCCGAGCCGCTTGACAGCTTGCGGGGCCCGCTCGAAGCGCTGCGTCAGCGCCTGGCCGCACAACGGGTCAAGGTGGATGAGAGCGCCCGCGCCCATGAGCGCCTGGTGCGCGCGGCGGAAGCCCGGGCCGAGCGCCTGGCGGCGATCACCAGCGACAGCGAAGCCTGGCGCCGCCGCGCGGCGGCGTCGAGTGAGCAGATCGGCTCTTTGGAAGAGCGCAGGGCTGCTGCCAGAAAGCGGCTGCAAGCGCTGCAGGCAGAGCCCGCGCGCCTGACCGAGCGGCGCAATGCCATTGGTGAGCGCATCGATACGGCGGCGGCCGCGCGCCGTGATGCCGCGGATCGCCTGGCTGCGGCGGAAACGGCGCTGCGCGAGGCCGATGCCAAGCTCAAGGCCGCCAACGAAGTCATGGCCGAGGCGCGTGAAGAGCGCGTGCGCGTCGAAGGCGCGCGCGATCAGGCGCGCTCCCTCGGCGAGGTCGAGGCCGAGCACATCATGGAGCGCTTCCAGGTCGAGCCGCCGGCTTTGCTGGAGATCGCAGAAGCCAAGTCGGCCGAAGCGCTGGACGATATCGCCAAGCTGCAACGCGCCGTCGAGCGCCTGCAGCGCGAGCGCGAGACCATGGGCGCGGTCAACCTGCGGGCCGATGCCGAGGCCGCGGAACTTGCTGAGCAGATCGAGACCATGGTCGGCGAGCGCGACGACCTGATCGCCGCCATCGCCAAGCTGCGCGGCGGCATCGCCTCCCTCAACCGCGAGGGCCGGCAAAGGCTGCTGGCCGCGTTCGAGGAGATCAACGGTCATTTCCAGACCCTGTTCGAGCGCCTGTTCGGCGGTGGCAAGGCGCATCTCGACCTGGTCGGCGACGACGACCCGCTTGAGGCCGGGCTGGAGGTGATGGCGAGCCCGCCCGGTAAGCGCCTGCAAAACCTCAGTCTGCTGTCGGGCGGCGAGAAGGCGCTGTCGGCGCTGGCGTTGCTGTTCGCCGTGTTCCTCACCAAGCCGACGCCGATCTGCGTGCTCGACGAGGTCGACGCACCGCTCGACGACGCCAATGTCGACCGCTTCTGCAATATGGTCGAGGAAATCGCCGAGACCTCGGCCACCCGATTCCTCGTCGTCACCCATCATCGCCTGACCATGGCCCGCATGCGCCGGCTGTTCGGCGTGACCATGGGCGAGCGCGGCGTTTCGCAGCTGGTTTCCGTGGACATGAGCGAGGCCGAGCTGCTGCAGGCTGCCGAGTAAATCGCGCTCTAAATACCATATTGATATCAATGGGTTACGATGACACGACTGAATCTTGACAGGTTCCGGGTCAAACCCTATGTTGCACGCGCTTTTTCGCCGCCCCTTCGCTGGCGGCAAGGCAAAGGATGCCGATGACGGCAAACAAGCCGCCTCCGTCTCTGGAGGATCTTGATAGACGTCTGAGAGAGGCCCGCAGCAAACACGATCCCGCCAAGGCCGACCCCTCCCGGGCTACGTCGATTGGACAGGCTCTCCGCCTGGCGACAGAAATGGCGTCGGCGGTGTTTGTCGGCGCAGTGATGGGCTGGGGCCTGGATGAGCTCCTTGGCACACGTCCCTGGCTGCTGCTGCTTTTCTTGGCTCTTGGGATGGCGGCGGGAACATTGAATGCGTATCGGACGGCAATGCGCTTGAGCGCGGCCGCCGACAAGACGGACAAGGATGGCGGCCCCAGCGCTTGAGGTCGCCAACCAGGATACAGGGAAGACGCGGTGGCCGCCGGACATAGCCCACTCGAACAATTCGCGATTCATCGCCTGGTGGAAATGCACATCGGCGGTGTCGATGTGTCGTTCACCAATTCGTCGCTGATGATGGTGATCGGCGTCGCGCTGATGTCGGCCTTCCTGACGCTCAGTCCCAAGCGCAACGCGCTGGTGCCGGGCCGCTGGCAGCTGCTGGCGGAGATGAGTTACGAGCTGATAGCGAAAACCGTACGCGACAGCGTCGGCTCGGAAGGGCGCAAGTACTTCCCCTTCGTCTTTACGCTGTTCATGTTCATCCTGTTCTGCAATTCCCTCGGCCTCATCCCCTACAGCTTCACCGTCACCAGCCACATCATCGTCACCTTCGCGCTGGCCGGCGTCATCTTCGTCGGCGTGACGATCCTCGGCATTGTCCGCCACGGCGGAAAGTTCTTCTCGCTGTTCCTGCCCCCCGGCGTGCCGATCGCCCTGGCGCCGCTGCTGGTGCCGATCGAGTTCATCTCCTACATGTCGCGGCCGATCAGCCTCTCGGTGCGCCTGGCCGCCAACATGATGGCCGGCCACACCATGATCAAAGTCTTCGCCGGCTTTGTCGTGGCGCTCGGCATCTTCGGCATCGCGCCGTTCATCTTCATCGTCCTGCTGTTCGCGCTCGAGACCATCATCGCGTTCCTGCAGGCCTACGTCTTCGCCGTTCTGACCTGCCTCTACATCAGCGATTCGGTGCATCTGCATCACTGATCGGCGGGCCTGACCCTACTCTTGTGACCCTCAAACGAAGGATCGAAAACCGTGGATATTGAAGCCGCAAAACTCATCGGCGCCGGACTGGCGACCATCGGCGTGGCCGGCGCGGGCGTCGGCATCGGCACCATCTTCGGCCAGTATGTGGCCGGCGGTTTGCGCAACCCCGCTGCGGCGCCGAAAATGTTCGGCAACGTGCTGCTGGGCTTTGCGCTCACCGAGGCGGTGGCGCTCTACGCGCTGGTCATGGCCTTCCTGATCATGTTCGGCTAAGAGCCGAGCAAAGAACCCCAAGGCCGGGGAGAGCGCCATGCCACAGATGGAATTCGCCGACTACATGCCGCAACTGGTGTGGCTGGCGATTACCTTCACCGCTTTCTATTTCGTGATGGCCCGGGTGGCCCTGCCGCGCATCGCCGAGGCGATCGAGAGCCGCCAGGAGCGGGTCGCGAACGATCTCGAGACGGCGACGCGCATGCGCGAGGAAGCGGAGGAGGCGCTTGCCGCCTATGAAGCGACCATGGCCAAGGCCCGCGCCGAGGCGCAGGCCATTGCCGCCAAGGCACGCGAGGAGATCGCCGCCGAGGCGGCCGAGCGCCAGGCCGCCTTCGAGGCCGAGCTCGATGCCCGCGCCGTGGCGGAAGAGGCGCGGATCGCCGAAGCGGTGGCCGAGGTGCGCGCGGGCCTGCGCGACGTGGCCGTGGCTGCGGCCCAGGCCGCGACCGCCAAGCTGCTCGGCGGTGAGGTTTCCCAGGACGCCTTGAACAAGGCGGTGGATGCCGAGATGGAGGCGCGCGCCTGATGTTTCACGATCCCGAATTCTGGGTGCTGATCGCCTTCCTGGTCTTCATCGCCGCCGTCGGCAAGAAGGCCTGGGCCATGATCACCGGCATGCTCGACGGCCGCGCCGCGGCGATCAAGAGCGAGCTGGAGAAGGCCGTCGAGCTGCGCGAGGAGGCCCAGACCCTGCTCGCCGGCTATCAGCGCCAGCAGCGCGATGCGGTCAAGGAGACCGAGGACATCGTCGAGCAGGCCCACCAGACCGCCCGCATCGAGACCGAGCAGGCCAAGAGCGACATCGCAGAAGCCCTGGAGCGCCGCGGCAAGTCGGCCACGGACAAGATCGCCCAGGCCGAAGCCAGGGCCCTGGAGCAGATCCGCGCCGATACGGTCGACGTCACCATCGCCGCGACCCGCCGCGTCATCGCCGAGAGCCTCGACGAGGCACGCTCCGGCGCGCTGGTCGACGAGGCGATCGCGGGGCTGGGCAAGAACCTGGCGAACTGAGCCCTTTCGTCAAGCGACTTCGCTGACTTGTAGGTGGCACGCGGAGGCGCGGAGCCGCGGAGGGAACGCTGGTGATTGTGGCTACGCTTCGCTGCTTCCTGACAATCTCAACCTCGTAATCATCTCCGCTCTGTTTGCCAGCGCCACCTCGACGCCGGCGCCGGTCGCGCCTATTCGCATTGCAGTGTCTGTGGGCCGGACATCAGGTTCTTGACGACCGTCTTTCCTTTGTAGTCGTATTCGATATTTACGAAACCGGCATACGTCTTCAACCGGACGACATAGTGGAGGTTTTCGTCGTCCGCTTCATGGATCGGTTCCGGGTCGCCGGCAACGCCGTCGTTTGCGGCACGAATGCCGGTGCCGATCTTCTCGTAGGTCCGCCATTCCTGTTTGCTCTCGTCAAAACATGTCATGGCAAGCTCTACCGCCGCATCATCGGCATGGGCGGATGTGACAAGAGTGGCCGCGAGCCAGGTCGCAGCGGTCAGGAATCCTACGCGGGTCATCGTGCCAGCTCCTTATCTTCACTCGATCATTCTTATCGCGGAAGTATAGCATGCGCCCCTCACGCCGGCCGTGGCAACCGCACCACCGCCCGTAACCCCCCCTCCGCCATATTCTCCAGCGTCACTTCGCCGCCGTGGGCGCGGAGGATGGTGCGGGCTATGGCCAGGCCGAGGCCCATGCCGCCCGTGTCGGCGCCGCGGGCTTCGTCGAGGCGGGTGAAGGGGGCAAAGACGCGTTCCAGGTCCGCTTCCGGGATGCCGGGGCCTTGGTCGTCGATGGTGATGGTGACGGCGTCGGCGTCGGCTGCCAGGCGCAAGCTCGCCCGTTCACCGTGGCTGGCGGCGTTTTCGATGAGGTTGCGCAAGCTCCGGCGCAGGGCGGCCGGGCGGCAGGCGAGGACGGTGCGCTCGGCCGGTGCCATTTCCACCGCCAGGCCGAGTTCGCGCAGGTCTTCGGCGATGCTGTCGAGGAGTGCTGCGATATCGACCGGGCGGGTGTCGTCGGCTGCCGCCTCCTCGCGCAGGAAGGCCAGCGTCGCCTCGGTCATCTCGCGCATCTCGTCGAGGGTCTCGATTATCTTGGCGCGGGCTTCGGTGTCCTCGACCAGCTCCGCGCGCAAACGCAGGCTGGTGATCGGCGTGCGCAGGTCGTGGGAGATGGCGGCCAGCATCGCCGTGCGGTCGCGCATGAAGCGGTCGAGGCGCGCGTGCATGCGGTTGAAGGCGCGCACCGTGCGCCGGGCCTCGTCGGGGCCTTCCTCGGCGAGGTCCGGCACATCCTCGCCACGCCCGAGCCCGTCCGCCGCCTCGGCCAGGCGCCGCATGGGCCGCGACAGGCGCCGCGCCGCCAGCACGCCGACTCCGGCAACCGCAAAGCCGGACAAAACCAGCGAGACCAGGAACGGCGCCCCGAGCGGTGGCGCACCCGGCGCCGCGCCGGTCTCGGCATTGAGCCACATGTCTTCGGTCAGCGGCACGGAAAGCACAAGCCAGCGCAGCCGGCGGTGCTCACGCTCCTCGAAACGGTCATCCTCGTCATCCTCGTCGTCTCGCCAACGCCTGACATCGATGCCGACGCGGACCATGGACTCAGGCACTCCCATGGCATTGGCCAGGTCTTCGGCGAGCAGCGCCGAGGGTCCGAAGCGCGACTGGCGCTCGGTCGCCGCCTCGGGAGCGATCCAAAAGCGCAGGCGCCGCGAGCTGGCGGCGCGCAGCACGCGCTGGTGGGCGCGCGGCGGGGTCTCGGCGAGCAGGCGGGCAAGCCCGGCGGTGCGCGCCACCACGGTCTCGCGCAGCACCTGCCGCACGGCTTCGTGGCGCTCGTGGGCGAACATGGCGAAGGCGACGCCTTGGGCCACCAGCAGCGCCAACAGCAGCAGCAAGGTGAGGCGGCCGGCGAAGCCTTTCGGCATTAGGGTCATGGCCTTTCCACCTCGGCGACAAAGCTGTAGCCGCCGCCCCAGACGGTCTTGATCAGGGTCGGGTTGGCCGGGTCGGGCTCGATCTTGCGGCGCAGGCGGCTGACCTGGTTGTCGACGCTGCGGTCGAAGGGCGCGGCGGCGCGTCCGCGCGTGAGGTCGATGAGCTGGTCGCGCGAGAGCACGCGGCCCGGATGCTCGACAAAGGCCGCCAGCAGGCGGAACTCGCCGGTCGACAGCGGCGTCACCACGCCACCCGTGTCGAGCAGCTCGCGGCGCTCCAGGTCCAGGGTCCAGCCGGCGAAACGGACCCTGCCGGCCGTGCCCACATCGCGGCCGGGCGGCAGGGCCTGGGCGCGGCGCAACACGGCCTTGATGCGCGCCAGCAGCTCGCGCGGATTGAAGGGCTTGGTGATGTAGTCGTCGGCGCCGATCTCCAGCCCGACGATGCGGTCGGTCTCCTCGGCCATGGCGGTGAGCAGGATGACCGGCGTTTCCGTGGTCTCGCGCAAGTGCCGGCACAGTGCCAGGCCGTCCTCGCCGGGCATCATGATGTCGAGCACCACCAGATCGATGGCCGCGTCCTTGAGGGCGCGCCGCGCTTCCGCCGCATCCGCCGCCGCCGTCACCCGCAGGCCGCTCTGGTCGAGATAGCGCGCCAGCAGCTCGCGGATATCGCGATGGTCGTCGACCACGAGGATGTGCGGCGTGCCTTCCATGACTCAGTGCTAGCGCGTTTTGCCGGGCTGTGCGGCAGAAAAGTGTAACAGAGTGTGTCAGGGCGGCGCCCGCCCACGCTTTGCGACCATTTGCCCGGGCCCCTGCCATAGTTGCGCGACAACCGCTCCCTATGTTTCGGCCATCGCACACACAGACAGGAGACTTTCGATGGCCGAACACAAGATGAAGTCCCGCACCAAGACCGTGATCGGCGTTGCCGTGGCTGCCGTGGTGGCCACCGTGGCGGTGGCCGGCGTGGTCCAGGCCGCGCGCGGCTATGGCGGCTGTGGCGGCATGGCCGGCAAGATGATCGGCCACCACGTGGTCGAGCGCTTCGACACGGACGGCGACGGCCGCCTGACCCAGGCCGAGATCGACGCCGCCCGAGCCGATCACATGGCGCGGTTCGACGCGAACAGCGACGGTGCGCTCACGCTCGAAGAGTTCGAGGGCCTGTTCCACGAGCTGACCCAGCCGGTCACCGTGCGTGCCTTCCAGATGCTCGACCCGGACGGCGATGCCAGCATCAGCGCCGACGAGCTCGACAAGCGCCTGGCCCGTGCCGTCGCCCGTCACGATCGCAACGGCGACGGCGCCCTGTCACCCGACGACATGCGCCGCGGCCACTGGCGGGGCGAGCGCCATCACGACGAGAGCGACGACTAGAGGCCCAGCCGATACGCGTCTTGGGCATCAGGGCACACCCCTTACCGCCCGCATCTCCACCCTGGCCAGAAACAGGGTGCTGGCGACGATGACGGCGGCGCCGGCCAGGGTCCAGAGGCCCGGCAGGTCGCCGAAGAGCGCAAAGCCGAAGGCGGTGGCGAAGAGCAGGCGGACGTAGTCGAAAGGCATCACCGCACTGGCTTCGCCGCTGCCGAGGGCGCGGATGGTGAAGGCCTGGGCGATCACGCCTAGGCCGCCGACCAGCGACAGCAGCACCAGCTCGACCAGGCTCGGTGTGCGCCAGACCACGAGCGCGGGCACGGCCGACAGCAGGGTCGAGACGACGCCGAAATAGGCCAGGATGGTGATCGGCCGCTCGCTCACTGCGAGCTGCTTGATGAGCAGCTTGACGCAAGCCGCGATGAAAGCGCCCGAGCGCGCCGCCACCGCTGCCAGGCCGTAGATGCCTTCGCCGCCACCGGGGCCGATCATCAGCAGCACACCGGCAAAGCCGGCCAGGGTCGCCAGCCAGCGGGCGCGGCGCATTTGCTCGCCAAGCACCAGGGCGGCAAGCGGTATCATAAATAGCGGCTGGGTGAAGCCGAGGGTGGTGACATCGGCAAGCGGCATGTGCGTGACGGCGTAGAAGCCGCAGAACATGGCGATGACCCCGAGCACCACGCGCACGATATGGCGCCCCGGCCGACGCGTGCGCAGCGCCTGCAGCAGCCCCCCTGAGCGCAGTAGGAACGGCAGCAGGAAAAGCAGGCCGAGGAAGCAGCGAAAAAAGGCAATCTGGAACGGGTCGAGGCGCGCGCCGAGCACTTTCACGGTCGCACCCATGCAGGCGAAGCAGAGTCCGGCCAGGATGATCCAGATCGCCCCGCGGGCATTGCCGGGCAGCGCCGACCAGGCCTCGGCCGCCTTCACGCCTTTGCCGCCTGGCGCCGCAGCACGGCCTCGCGCCGCGCGATATAGACCGAGCTGGAGACGATCACGGCAGCGCCGATCCAGGTCCAGCTGTCAGGCACTTCGGCGAAGGCGACATAGCCGATGATGGAGGCGAATACCAGGCGTGTGAAGTCGAGCGGGTAGAGGGCCGTCGCCTCGGCCGCGCGCAGCGCCCGCGCCAGGGCCTGATGGCCGAGGGTGGCGATGACGCCGAGCAGCAGCAGCCAGGCAAGCTGCGAGAGGGTTGGGGTCTGCCAATCGAACAGCGCCGCGAGCAGGGATAGAGGCGTCATCATGAAGACCAGCCAAAAGACCGTTGCGTTGGCGTGCTCCAGGGGTGCCAGCAGCTTGACCACGGTTTGGCTGATGGCCATCAGCAGCGCCGCGCCGAGCACGCAGGCGGTGGCCGTGGTGAATTCGGCAAAGCCCGGGCGCAGGATGATCAGGGCACCGACGAAGCCGATCAGGATGGCCGTCCAGCGCCTGGCCCGCATCACCTCGCCCAGGATCAGCACCGCCGCAACGGAGGCGAACAGCGGTGTGGTGAAGCTGAGAGCGGTCGCCTCGGCCAGGGGCATCAGGCCGAGGCCGTAGAACCACGCCACCATCGCCACCAGCGCCAATGCTACGCGCAAGCCGTGCAGACTTATTCGCCCGGGCTTGAGCGAGGCCAGGCCTGGGCGCAGCAGCCAGGGCAGCATCGCCAGGAGGCCGAAAAAGCTGCGGAAAAAGACGATCACCAGGGTCGGCAGATCCTGATGGGCCAGGTGCCGAACGATGCCGTTCATGGAGGAAAAACAGAGGCAGCCGAGCACCATCCAGACGGCCGCCAGCACGGCCGGTGGCGGACCTGCGGCAGCATCTTCCTCTGTGTTGGCATTCTGGCTCATGGCGCGAAGGTATAGAGCAAGCCGCCGTGCCGCCAGCCGCCTCGGCCGCAGCCCTCCTTTGCGCGCTTGCCATGGCGCCTGCCGCGGGCCATGATTGGCGGGTTATGGTGACTTTGCCGCCAGTATCCCGGGGAGACGGCTTGTGACAGAAGGTTCCGACAACGACGTCGACAAGAAGTACGACGAATTCGAACGTAAGACCGTGGACGCGTTCAACAGGTGGCACGCCTTTCATGAGGATTTGCTGAAGCTTGGCGACTTTTCGACGTGGCTGAGCGACTCGGAGAACCAGGTCGATCTCGTGACATTCTTCGCCCTCGATGCGGATAATCGCGAAAGCTTCGACATGGCGCTTACCAATCAGGCGGAATTCCTTGCCGCCATGCAGGCGCTTATGGAAGCGACCCGGGAGATGCTGGCGGGCTACGATAGTCAGGAAGGCAAGGAACAGCGAGCGGACTAAGCGGTCTGGTTGGGGTCCCGGCATGGACCGCAATGATTTCATCACCTACGCACAGTATAACCAGTGGGCTAACGCGCGGCTTTACGACGCCTGCGCGCTGATGCCGGAAGCAGCCTATTTCGCGCCGCGGCCCGCGGCTTTCTTCGGCTCGCTGCACGGCACGCTCAACCATATCCTGGTCGGCGACCGCGCCTGGATGTGCCGCATGACGGGCTCGGGGCCGGATCCGGACAGCCTCGACCAAGAGCTATTCCCCGCGCTCGCACCAATGCGCTTGGCGCGCGACAAGGAGGATGAGCGAATCCTCGATTTTGTCGCCGCCCTCGCGCCCGCGGCCCTCGATCGCGAGATCGCCTATCGCACTCTGCTCGGCGAGGATCATGTGAATCCGTTGCGCCACCTTCTTGCCCACCTGTTCAACCACCAAACCCACCATCGCGGCCAAGCCCATGCCCTGATCAAGGATGGCGGCGATGATCCGCCGACGCTCGACCTGATATATTACTTGCGCGAAACGGCCGAGCAATAAGCGGGCTAAGTGAGCTCCGCGCCGGACTTGACCGGCTCGGGCTGGAGCAAGGCCTCGAACGCTTCCGTATCCAGCGGTCGCGACATCAGGAATCCTTGCACCTCGTCGGCACCGATTTCCCGCAGCTTCGCCATCTGTGCATCGTCCTCCACGCCCTCGGCCAGGACTTTCAGGCCAAGGCTGTGGCCCAGGTTGGTGATGGCCCGGGCAATGGCTGCGTCCTTTTCATTGCTGCCGATGCCGGTAACGAAGCTGCGGTCTATCTTCAGCCGATTGACTGGGAACTGCTTCAAATAGGCAAGCGATGAGTAGCCTGTGCCGAAATCGTCGATGGAAAGTGCAACGCCGATCTCCGTCAAGCCTGCAATGACGCTCGCAGCCGTGGCGTAGTCCTGCATCAACGCCGTCTCTGTCACTTCCAGCTCGAGATATTGTGGATCTATCCGTTCCGTCTCCAGGCTCTCGCGAACTTGGCTCAGCAGGTTGGCATTGCGAAATTGTGCAGCGGACAGGTTGATCGAAATCGGCACCAATGTGAGGTTGGCCTCGCGCCACTCTCGCAGTTGCTCGCAAATCCTTTCCAGTACGAAATTGCCTATGCCGAGAATCAGCCCGGTCGATTCGGCGATGCCGATAAAAACGCCGGGCGAGACCTCGCCATAGTCCGGGGAATGCCAGCGCAACAAGGCCTCGGCACCGACAAGGCGATTATCTGTGGCGTCGTATTTCGGCTGGTAGTGGAAATACAGCTTCCGATCCGCCAAGGCCTGGCGCAGGCCGGCGGCCAAGTTCATGCGCTGTTCGGCCTCGTCGCCGAGGTCGTCGGAATAGAACTCGACCGTGCCACGCTCGCGGGCCTTGGCACGGTACAGTGCCAGGTCCGCATTCTTGAGGATCTGGTCGATGCTGTTCGTATCCGTCGGATAGAGCGTGATGCCGACAGTGGCGCCGGTGTAGATGTCGTGCTGGTCGATGCGGAAGGGCTTGCCGATGGCGATAGCGATGCGTTGCGCCAGCGTGACCGCCTGGCCGGGATCGCGGATGTTGGTCTGAATCACGACGAACTCGTCGCCGCCAAGGCGCGCCACCGTGTCCATGGCACGAACGCAGGCGTTGAGGCGGGCGGAAACATCCTGCAGCAGCTTGTCGCCGACGTCGTGCCCGAGACCGTCATTGATGTGCTTGAAGTGGTCGAGGTCAAGCAGCAGCACCGCGGTTAGCACGTTGCTGCGCTTGGAGACCGCGGTCGCGACTTGCAGGCGGTCCTGGAACAGGGACCGGTTGGGCAGGCCGGTAAGGGGGTCGTGCAGGGCCAGGATCTCCATGCCGAGCAGATGCCGACCGAAACCGTAGGCAAGCAGCAGCAACGCCACGCCGACCAGAATCACCACCGTGGCGAGGCCGATGGAGAACGGGTCGCCCATGTCCAGCAGCCGCACTGCCATGCCGCCAAAGGCAAAGACATCGAACAGCACGAGCGCCAACCACGACGACAGGAAGCTCCATTGCCAACAGGTCGCAGCGGCTATCACCACCGCGATCAAAAGCAGTTCCATGATAGGGAAGGCGGGATCGATGAGCAGATAGGCCGCAATGCCCCAGCCTATGCCATTGGCCATCGAATAGACGATAAGCGCGGCGCGCCAGCGCCACATCTGTGGCGGGTCGCGTCGAAAACGGAGCAGCAACAGGCAGCCGCCCAGATTGACCACCTGTATGAACAGAGCCCAGCCGACCAGGGTGAGAACGTCGACAATGCCCCAGGCAATAGCGGCCGCTGCCGCGGTGCAGCCGAAAGAGCCGGCAACATTGATCAAGCCCTCTTCGGCCACTCGGGTTCGGGTCAGGCTGTCGCTGCTGTGGGCCTTGGCCCCGTTGTCATCCTGATATTCGGCCGTGGCCGCTGGCTCGGGCGTTGACGCCGCTGCCATGATCTTTGCTATCCCCCTCGTCCCGTTGCTTGTTCCCGCAAGCTGGCACAAGCGCGGCCTTTATGCAGGGAATGGCGGTACGGATTGATAATGATAGGGTGCGGCGACTCCCTTCCGCAAGCTGAATGTTGTCAAGGCTCTAGCCGGCAGGGCACATCAGCAGCAATATGTTTACGCCGTTGAGTGCGGCGTAGAGCTCGGCAAACGCGGAATCGAAGGCCTCGCGGCCTGGCGAGCTGCTTAGGTCGGCGTGGATTTCGTCCAACGAGCGCCGACCGTCGATACGCGACACTATGGCCGGCGCCAGGTTGCCGAGGCGGTGGCGAATGCTGAGCGATTCGAGCTCCGCCGTGAATTGGCGGCTCGATGCCAGGCCTTGCGCCATGGCGGCGCCATCGCCTTCGCGCAGGATGGGAACCATCGCGCCATCGGGCCGTGCCACGCGTCCGGAGGCATCGCCCTTGGCGAGATAGGCGACGTGGCGCTTCATCGATCCAGCCAGCAGCTCGGCAAGGGCGCAGCGTTCCGGCCAGGGCAGGGCGGCGGCACGGGCGCGCAGCTCCGCGTCGTGCAGATAGGTGGCCGGGTCATAGCGTACTGGCTCGATGAACGCGGCGACGGACAAGCCGGCCGAGGCGGCAAGGTCGAAGACTTCCGGCACCAGATAGGCGCGGTCGCGGCTGTGCAGCAGCAGATCGTAGAGGCCCGCATCGTCACCGTGCAGGTGGTCGGCGAGGAAGCTGTTGCGGGTCAGCCAATTGCTCTCCGGCAGGTCGCCCAGTAGGCGGCGCGCCAGCCCCACCTTGGCGGCCGGGTCGGTATCGTTGCCGAGCAGGCGTAACGCCCGCTGGGCCGGATAGACTCCCGTGCGCCCGAGCGTGCCGTAGACCATGAGGCCGATGCCACCATCGTCGGCAAGGGCCTCTGCGAGCCCGCCAAGCGCAGCCGGCGGGTCTTCGAGATGATGCAGCACGCCGCAGCAATCGATGTAATCGAAGGTGCCGAGCCCGAGCGCGTCGAGCTCGGTCAACGAGCCGTGCACGAAACGCATATTGCTGAGCCCGCGCGCCTTGGCCCGGGCCTCGGCGATGCGCGCCGAAGCGCGCGATAGGTCGAGATGGATCACCTCCGCCTCGACAGCCGCGTCGGCCAGCTGTTGCGCCAGCATGATGGCGCCGTCGCCCGTGCCGCCGCCGGCCACCAGGGCACGGTAGGGCCCGCTGACCGGGCTGCCGCCGCGCAGATAGTGCACGATCTCAGCGAGGTGGCTCGGCGAGCCCGTGACCAGGCGCTTGGCTTCGTCGGCCGGGTCGCGCTGCGGGTACGGATAGGCCTCGTACTGGGCGCGTAGCGTGTCTTCGTCGCCCAAGGTTCTAGCGCCCGGTGGTCAGGACCACCTTGCCGGTGGACTTGCGGTCCAGCATCAGGCGCAAGGCCTCGCCCGCCTGCTCCAAGGGCATCTCGTGGGAGATATGGGGCTTGATCTTGCCCGCTGCCAGCCAGTCGATGAGGATCGCCAGCGAGCTGCGCATGGGCTCCGGGTCGCGGCGGCGATAGGCGCCCCACAGCGCGCCCATCACCGAGCAGTTCTTGAGCAGAATGTAATTGGACGGGATCTGCTGAATGGTGCCGCTGGCGAAGCCGATAACGATCAGCCGGCCTTCCCAGTTGATGCTTCGCAGCGCCTGCTGGAAGGCATCACCGCCCACCGGGTCGTAGACCACGTCGGCGCCGCCGGTCAGTTCCTTGACGCGGTCGCGGATGTTCTCGCGGGCGTAGTCGATGCCGTGGTCGGCGCCATATTTGCGCGCGACTTCCAGTTTTTCCGGGCTCGAGGCGCAGGCGACGACCGTCGCACCCATGGCTTTGCCGATCTCGACCGCGGTCAGGCCGACGCCGCCGGCGGCGCCGAGAACCAGCAACACCTCGCCTTTGCGCAGAGCGGCGCGATGGCCGAGCGCCAGGTGCGAGGTGCCATAGGCCACGGGAAAGGCGGCCGCCGCCCGCATATCGACGCTGGCGGGTATCTTCAGCACCCAGTCCGCATCCGTCACCACTTCCTCGGCGAAAGCACCGGTACCGGTCATGGCGATCACCGTGTCGCCGACGGCGAGGTGCTCGACGCCCTCGCCAAGCTCGACGACGGTACCTGCCAGCTCCATGCCCGGGGTGAAGGGCAGCTCGGCCTTTTCCTGGTATTTGCCCTGAATGATCAGGGTGTCGCCGAAATTGAGGCCGGCCGCGTGAATCGCGATCTTGACCTGGCCCGCAGCGGGCCTCGGCGAGGGGATATCCTCGACCACCAGCCCCTCGGGCCCTCCCAATGTCTTGCAAAGAACCGCGCGCACGATTATCTCCCTCACATCCTGGCATCGACCCGGTCGGTGCCCCGGCTTCGTGAGGCGCTATCATGGCCGACCAGGCCAAAGGCTATTTCGGTATCGGAGTGGAACGGATATCAAAGCCGATGAACCTCGGCAATCTGTTCCGCTCCGCGCATGCCTTCGGGGCATCGTTTCTGTTTACCATCGAAGCGGCCACCGAGATCGGTCAGCCGCGCTCCGACACCTCGGCTTCGGCCGACAGTCTGCCCACTTGGCATTACGATACGCCGGGCGATTTGAGCCTGCCCGAGGATTGCACGCTGGTGGCGATCGAGTTTGTCGAGGACGCGCAGATGCTGCCGAGTTTCCGCCATCCGCGGCGGGCGGCCTACGTCTTCGGGCCCGAACTCGGCTCGCTGAGCCCGGAGGTGCTGGCGCGGGCCGATTCGGTGGTGCAGATCCCGACACGGTTTTGCATCAACCTTGCCGCGGCCGGTGTGGTAGTGATGTATGACCGCCTGATCAGCCTCGGCCGTTTTGCCGAGCGCCCGGTCAGCGAGCATGCCAAAGCCGCGCCGTTGGTCCGCCCGGTGCATGGCGGCAAGATCAGTCATCTCGGTGGGAGACGCAATGTTTAGCCGAAAATCCGTTGTCCTGTCTGTTTTCTCTGTCTTTCTGGTTTCACCGCTTTGCGCCGCCGACGGCGACGACGCGCTGGGCCGTTTTCGCGATTGGTACGCTGCGGCTTATGAAGATGGCGGACGCACCATCTGCTACATGGCAAGCCGGCCGACGGCGAGCGCGGGCGACTATTCCCGCCGCGGCCCGGCCTATGTGCAGGTGACCCGGCGCAAGGGCGACAGCGGGCCCGATGTGGTGAGTTTCGAGGCCGGCTATCCCTTTGCCGATGGCGCGGAGATCGAGGTCGCCATCGATGGCGCGGCCTTTGCGCTGTTCACCCAGGGCGAGACCGCCTGGGCCTATGACAGCGACGGCGACGGGGCGCTGGCCAAGGCCATGGCCGGCGGTGCCAGGATGATCGTCAAGGGGGCCTCGGCGCGGGGCACGGCGACCATGGACACCTATTCCCTGATGGGCTTCACCGCAGCGCGCAACGCCATGACCGAGGCCTGCGGCCAATGAAAAAAACCCTGATCGGTCTCGATCGGGAGGCGCTGGCAGCGGAGATGGTTGCCATCGGCGAGAAGCCGTTTCGTGCCAAGCAGCTCTGGCATTGGCTCTATTGGCGCGGTGCGCTCCGGTTCGACGACATGACCAACGTCCCGAAGAGCCTGCGCACGTCGCTGGCCGAGCGTTATAGCCTGGCGCGGCCGGATGTCAGTGCCTTGCAGCTGTCCGACGACGGCACGCGCAAATGGCTGCTGCGCTTTGGCGACGGCCGTGAGGCCGAATGCGTGCATATTCCGGAAGAGGATCGCGGTGCGCTCTGCGTCTCGTCGCAGGTCGGCTGCACCCTGTCCTGCTCCTTCTGCCATACGGGTACTCAAAAACTGGTGCGCAATCTTGACGCGAGCGAGATCGTCGGACAGATGCTGGTCGCCCGCGATACCATCGGCGAATGGCCAAGCCCGCCGGAAGGGCGCATGGTCTCGAATGTCGTCATGATGGGCATGGGCGAGCCGCTGTTCAATTACGACACGGTGGCAACGGCCCTGCGCATCTTCATGGACCCGGAGGGAATTTCCCTGTCGCGGCGGCGCATCACGCTTTCCACCGCCGGCGTGGTGCCGATGATCCATCGCCTCGGCGAGGAGCTGGGGGTCAACCTTGCCGTTTCCTTGCATGCGGTGCGCGACGACCTGCGCGACGAACTGGTGCCCATCAACAGGAAATATCCCATCGCCGAGCTGCTGCAGGCCTGCCGCGATTACCCGCCCGCCAGCAATGCCCGGCGCATCACCTTCGAATATGTCATGCTCAAGGGCGTCAACGATTCCGACTCCGATGCGCACGAGCTAGTGCGCCTGCTGCGCGGCATTCCGGCCAAGATCAACCTGATTCCCTTCAACGCCTGGCCCGGTGCGCCTTTCGAATGCGCCAGCAATAACCGCATCCACACTTTCGCGCGCATCGTCAACGACGCCGGCTACTCCTCGCCCGTGCGCGTGCCCCGCGGCCGCGACATCATGGCCGCTTGCGGCCAGCTCAAAAGCGCATCCGAGCGCGCGCGGCGCGAAAAGACCGGATTGGCAACCGCGTGAGCGACGGCCCGCTTCGCTTGCGCCCGGCGCTGCCGGCCGACCTGCCCCAACTCGAAGCCTGGTGCGCCACGCTGAGACCCGGCGAGCGCCCCCCCTTCATCGCCGCCACCCTGGCCGAGTTCGAGCAGTCGCCCGCGCGCGGTACCTTGCTCATCGTCGAGGACGGCGGGCACGAAGCGGGCTTTGTGGTGGTGGCGCGGCTGTGGTCGAACCGGGCGCGTGGCGAGATCGCCGTCATTGATGACGTGCTAGTCGAGCCGTCGCTCGATGCCGCCCTGCTGCGCTACGAGGTCGCGGCCTATGCGAAGGGCCTCGGCATAGATGACGTGCGCGATGGCTGACATCGATGCCGCCATCGCCCGCGGCGAAGTCGCGGCGCTCGAAGAGGCTCTCGGCCCGGATTTTCCCAATCTCGACTGGCCGCCGGGCGGCGGCGATCCGCTGCTCGAATATGTCATCTATCATGGCCCGCTGTCGCTGGTGCGCGCGCTTCTCGAGCGCGGTGCCGATGTCAATTATGAGAGCCCCGCTGGCTTTCCCTCGCTGATCGCCGCCTTGTCGGGCGCCCGCGATGACCGGCTGGCAGTGGCGGCGCTGCTGCTAGGGCGTGGCGCCGACGCCGGTCTGCGCACCCGCATCGACGAATGCGCGACAGCGGCCGAGGAAGCCGAGCTGTTGGGCAAGCGCAAAGCGGTCGCGGCATTGACAGGCTAGGTCGCGCAAGCTATTCGCAGCGCGCATTCACATCTTCCGAGGAATCGCCATGGCTTCCGACGTCAAGAAGGTCGTGCTCGCCTATTCCGGTGGGCTCGACACCTCCGTGATCCTGCGCTGGCTGCAGGAGACCTATAATTGCGAGGTGGTGACATTTACCGCCGATCTCGGCCAGGGCGAGGAGCTCGAGCCGGCGCGGATCAATGCCGAGCGCATGGGCATCAAGGAGATCTACATTGAGGATCTGCGCGAGGAATTCGTGCGCGATTACGTCTTCCCCATGTTCCGTGCCAACGCCGTCTACGAGGGCACCTATCTCCTCGGCACCTCGATCGCCAGGCCGCTGATCGCCAAGCGCCAGATCGAGATCGCGGCCGAGGTTGGCGCCGACGCGGTGTCCCACGGTGCCACCGGCAAGGGCAACGACCAGGTGCGCTTCGAGCTCGGCTATTACGCCCTCAACCCGGACATCCAGGTCATCGCGCCATGGCGCGAATGGGATCTCGATTCGCGTTCCAAGCTGATCGAATATGCCGAAGCGAACCAGATCATCGTGCCCACGGACAAGCGTGGCGAAGCGCCCTATTCGACCGACGCCAACCTGCTGCACATCTCCTATGAAGGCAAGGCGCTGGAGGACCCCTGGGTGGGCCCGGACGAGGACATGTTCACGCGCTCCGTCTCGCCGGAAGCGGCGCCCGATGTGGCAACGACGGTGGAGATCGAGTTCGAGCATGGCGACCCGGTGGCTATCGATGGCATGAAGCTGAGCCCGGCGGCGCTGCTGACGCGGCTCAACGAGCTGGCGGGCGCCAACGGCGTCGGGCGCGCCGACATCGTCGAAAGCCGCTATGTCGGGATGAAGTCGCGCGGCATCTACGAGACCCCCGGCGGCACCATCCTGCTGCATGCCCACCGGGCGATGGAGAGCATCACCCTCGACCGCGGCCAGATTCACCTCAAGGACGAGCTGATGCCGCAATATGCCGAGCTGCTCTACAACGGTTATTGGTTCGCGCCCGAGCGCGAGATGCTGCAGTCGGCGATCGATGCCACGCAAGAGCGGGTGACCGGCGCCGTCCGTCTCAGGCTCTACAAGGGCAATGTCATCGTCGAGGGCCGCAAGTCGCCCTACAGCCTTTATGACGAGGACGTGGCGACGTTCGAGGCCGACCAAGTCTATAACCAGACCGACGCGGAAGGCTTCATTCGCCTCAATGCCCTAAGGCTCAAGACGCTGCGCCGCCGCCACGGCTGACAGGCCGGCGACACGCAGGCGCTTTTGGCGGCTGGTGGCACCGGAGACGATCTCGATATCCCGTTGAGGCACGCCGAGCGTCTTTGCCAGCATCTTGACCAGGGCCCGGTTGGCCTTGCCGCCTTCCGCCACCGCCGAGACGCGCACGCCGAGCCAGGCGCGACCATCGGCGGTCTCGACGATGCCCTCAATCGAGTCGCGGCCACCGCGGGGCGTCAAGCGCACGGCGATCTCTACGCCTCCGTCAGCGGCGCGATAGGGTGTCTCAGGCGTGGCGCACCGCGCTTAGCAGCCCGTTGATTAAGTGGCTTTGCTGATTCTCACTCCCAGACGATGA
>CAYPAX010000006.1:0-74931 GCA_964408735.1 uncultured Rhodospirillaceae bacterium
CGTAAAACGGATATTTGAGAAACACCTCGTCGATGCGCCGCATCAGTGCCAGGTTGGGCGCGCTTTGGCGACCAGGCTCAAACGGTCGCGGGCCGAGCACCCGAACATCTTTCTCTTTTGATCGATCTCGCTCAAAAAAATGCGGCGATCAAGACCCCGCGAATATAGTGATTCTAGATCACGGTTGTGGATCAGGCTTGACGTTGCTTGTCATGGCGGCACTCGGTTTTACCAATATTTACGGCGTCGATATCGGTGGCGACCTGTCTGCGCTCAACCGCATCAGCCGTAAAATGCTTGGTCACGACTCCGATCGATTCCGAGTTTACGATGGCGGCGCTCTGCCACTGCCAAATGCGTCGATCGATATCGTTCTGAGCCAACAAGTGTTAGAGCATGTCCGTCCGGCGGTCCTGGAAAACTACTATCGCGAAGAGTCGCGCGTCTTGAAGCAGACGGGAATTGCTTACCACCAAGTACCACACCGCCTTGTCCCCTATGAATCGCACACGCGGACCTGGTTTCTTCACTATCTTCCACGACCGCTTTTCATGGCCTTGCTGAAGCTAATTCGTAGCGATGTGCCGGTAATTGAATCGCACCTCTATCTGCGCTGGCCATGGCGCCACAAGAAGCTGGTACGTCGGTTTATTGGGCCATACAGGGATTTGACCCTAGAACGCCTGAAGACGATAAGAAAATTCGAAACCTATGACGGCCCGCGTGGGCTTAGGCGCCTCATCAATCGCACTATCGACCTGCCTGTCATCGGCGGGACCCTCGGCGCGGCCATAATCTGGTTCGTTCAAATCGATACGGTCACGGTCAAACAAGGCGGTCCTTAATAGCACGTTGATTAAGTGAATTTGCTGGCTCTCACTCCCAGACGAGGAATGCCGCGACGAATGCCGCCTGGCCGCCTCTTAATATCCCCAATGTTACCAGCATGGGCCCTGGTGGGGGTGGAGTGGCACGCAGATAGCACCGCGTCCGTGTGCCACGGCCTCCCTCGGGGTGCCGGCGCCGACCAGTTGGCGCATCAGCAGTGACAGGTTGTGACCGGCGACGTGGAGCAGATAGCGTTTATGGACGTTTTCGCGGCCACGTAGCCAGGTCCGGCGCATGCCGCCGCGATCAAGGCAGTAAGCGAAGGAGCGCCCGACAATTTCGGCGCGCAGCCTGAAAGCCTGCCCGGCTACGCCTGAGAGCAAGCGCGTCCGGTTGTTGGTGACCGCCCGGCGCGCATCATCGTCCCCGTGCCAGCGGCAGCAGCCCTTCAGTTTCAGCTCGGCAAATTACCTACCGCGCACCGAGCAGGTGATCGAACCCGGTGAGGCTTGCCAGGCCTGTGGCGGAACGCTGCAGCCGCTTGGCGAGGATGTGATGGAGGAGCTGGCACGCCCGGTGTGCGAGGATCTCAAAGCCTGGCTACCTGGACTATCGCCGCAACACTCATCGAACTACGCTGAATGTCCACAGACTCTAGCACCCGTCGAGAATCGCCATTAGCTTTGTGGCCACGGCATCTCTGTCGTAATGTGGCGGCAGCAGGTTGTTGCTCGGGCCCGCTTTCGCCGCACGCATCGCCCGCGCGAACGGCTCGCCCCACGGCGCTATGGTGACAGCGCCGTCTGGCGCTGCCGCGGCGAGCTCGGCGATGCCGCCGCTTTCCGGCGTCGCGATCACGGGCGTGCCACAGGCCAACGCCTCCAACGCAACGTTGGCGAGGCCCTCCCAGCGCGACGGCAGAAGCAAAGCGTCCGCACCCGCCATTTGCGGCCACGGGTTCGGCTCATGGCCGGGCAGAGTGACCCGCTCATCCGCCATCGCCGCAAGAGCAGCGCGCTCCGGTCCCTCGCCGAGGATCAAAAGGTGGTCGTCCGCGTCAGCCTCGGCAAAGAGCTCGAGCAGGCGGTCGAAACCCTTTTGTCGCGTCAGACGGCCGACGGCGACGAAACGCCGCCCCGGCCCGGGCACGCGCTCGGGCGTGGCGGCTGTGGCGCGCAACCGCGCCACCTCGACCGGGTTGGGCAGGAAGTGGAGGCGCTCCTCGGGCACGCGAAAACGGCTCGCCATCTCCTGCAGGGTCTTATGGTGCTGGCAGAGCACTGCATCGGCGGTGGGATAGAGCAGGCGATAGGCGAGCGCCGTCGTTCCGGGGCGCGGGCCGTGAGGCAGGCTCTGCGAGGGCGTGTTGGCCTCGCGTACCACGAGCTTGGTCCGGGGCGGCAGGGCGGACCGGCACGCAAGCAGGGCCAAGTTTACATAGCCCAGGCTGGAGATCACGATATCGGGGCGGGCTGCCCGCAAGGCGCGGATGAGGTGCCACAGGGCGCGGCGCAGGCGCGGCTGCCCCAGGTCGGTGAGCGGGATGTCGGCTGGGCGGGCCTCGGCCAAAGGTCCACTACCTTCGAACACGACAAGCTCAGGTGCGAAGCGATCGCGGGCAAGCGCCTTGGCCAGGGTCAGAACGACGCGCTCGGAACCACCAGCGGCAAAGGATGGCAGGACGAAGGCGACGCGCTTCGTCATGGTGCGCGCCTTACGCGGGTTCGACCCGCATTACGGTGGAGCCCCAGGATAGGCCTACGCCAAAGCCGCACAACAGAACGGTCTTGCCGGCAAGCGCTACGATGCCGCCGACGCTGTCGAGCACGATAGGCAGGGTGGAGGAGACAGTGTTCGCGACATCGGCGATGCACAGTGGCACTTTCTCGGGCGGCAGTTCCAATTCCTGGATCAAGGCGCGCACCATATGACCGCTCGCCTGATGGAAGATAAACAGGTCGATATCGTCGCGGATCAGGCCGTTCGCGGCGAGACAACGATCGACATCGGCGGGCACCCGCTTGATCATGAACTTGAGGATGGCGCGGCCGTTCATATACAGTGCGCCCGGTCCGCTTACGGGTTGGTCCGGATTGCGGCTGCCGCCCCCACGCACGATCAGGTCATCGGCGCCACTGCCGTCTGAGCCGAAGGTGAAGCGGCCGAGCTTGCCCTGGCCGTCCTCGCTCAACAAGGTTGCCGCGGCACCGTCGCCGAACAGCGGCACGGTCATTCGGTCGTTCGGATCCATCACTTTGCTGTAGGCGTCTGCAGTAAGAAACAGCGCATTGCGGAAGCCATGTGCCATCATCATTGCGCGGACCACTGAAAGCCCCATCACATAGCCCGAGCATCCCTGATTAATATCGAAAGCGGCGACGGTTTGCGGTAGGTCAAGGCGATGCTGGACGATATTGGCTGTCGTGGGTAGGCGATAATCTGGGTTCTGCGTGCAAAGCACGACGAGCTCGATCTGCTCGCGCGCTTCCGGCGCGGCTGCGAACAGAGCCTCGGCCGACGCCACGGCCATGTCCGAGACGGCTTCGTCGGCTCCCGCGATATGGCGGTTGTGGACGCCGATCTTGTTATCGAGAAATTCACGGTCGAAGCCAAAGCGCTCAACAAGCTCAGCATTTCCCAGCGTGGCCTCGGGCAGATAAACGGCGACACGCGCAAGACCCGGATCGGAAACGTTGCTGTGCGACACGCGGAAATCCTCTCTAATCCTTGATCAGCCCCCAACGACTGGTCCAAATTGATTGTTAGTGCATCACCGCTCCCTGGTCCATCGGGATGATGGTTTCCGGTGCTGGCGGTCTGTACCCAAGGGCCGAATGCGGTCGCTTGGTATTGTAGTGCTTGCGCTATTGCTCCATCAGAATCTGGGCCTCCCGGAAGAAATTGACGATCTCCCCGTTGAGCAGCTCGTCGCGAAAGCGCGCATTGAAGCTCTCGATATAGCCATTCTCCCAGGTTGTTCCTAGTGGATAGAATCTAACGCTTGGTACCCTCTTTTAACGGCGTCGATGACCTTGTCCGGGTCGGCGGTCCAGAGGAATGGTTTTGGCTTTTGGTTTCGCTCGTCGATGAAGCGGTTGATGGCTGCCTGGAGGTCGACGACGGAGTGGAAGACGCCGCGCTTGAGGCGGCGTTTGGCGAGGACTGCGAAGAAGCCCTCGACCGCATTGAGCCAGGAGCAAGATGTCGGCGTGAAATGGAAGACGAAGCGCGGGTGGCGTTGCAGCCAGGCGCGAACTTTAGGGTGCTTGTGGGCGGCATAGTTGTCGAGGATCAGGTGGATGATCTTGCCGCTCGGCGTTTGACGTTCGATGGCATTGAGGAAGCGGATGAATTCCTGATGGCGATGACGCTGCATGTTCTGGCCGATCACGCTGCCGTCGAGAACGTTGCCCGCGGCGGTACGCAGTTCAGCGATATCAATACGGAAATAGCCGATCGGGTAGGTTTTGAATTTCTTATTATCAGGCTTGTCGCCAGTAACATCAGGCAATCGCGATATGCCGTGGCGCTGCAGACAGCGATGCAGCGACGACCGGGTCAGATGCGGAATACTCGGCTGGAGTGCGTACAAGCAGTCATCGAGCGGCAAAAGCGTATGACGCCGAAAGGCACCCAATGGGTCGGGAACTTGATTCAACGTGCGGGCCGATCAAGGAGGCCAGCATGGATGGCAAAGCCGTATTCGATGGACCTTCGCGAGCGTGTTGTTGCGTCGGTTGAAGAGGAGGGGCTGTCGCCGCACAACCATGTAATGGCTGTGCGGCGCAGTACGCCAGAGCCATTCTATCCTGATAGCTCGGCGGCCAAGTCCGAGGTCTCATCTCCGCGGCGGCGCAGCGCCGCCAGAGTCCTCTTCGCCGGCGAGGAAACATTTGTTCAAAATTTGAACGAAAAGCGTTGACCCGCGCGTTCAAAAGATGAACACTAACGTTGATTCTGCCCTTGATTCTGGGGCGACCGGGGCGGCTGCCGCGTCACCCGGAATGGCGGTAGCGTGTCCGGCCCGCGCCCCGTGAGATTGTATAGTCGTATAGGTGAAGCCGTCTCAATAATTGTGGAGTGACCTCCTCCGGTGAGCGAAGCCCTTGCCATCATTGTCTTACAGGTACGATCCAAAACGCGGCACTTTCTCTTGGCGCTCGCCCGTGAGCTGCGCGCCCGCCACCGCAACAACATTCACCTTTATGTGGGCAACGCGCAGGAGGCCGCCTACTATCGAGGCCTGGACGGGGACGGCCTGTTCGCATGCATCACTATCGACGGCCAGCCCTCCGCGGGCGCCAAGGCTGCAGACGTTGACGAGGCCAACGCCATCATCGACGCCGCCACATGGGAGGAGCACCTCGGCTATGACTTCACGCGCGTCACCACATTCGATCTGCAATCGGTCGTCGACGCGACCAAGGCGCTCGAGCGCTCCCTCAGCGTCGCCACGGACTTGCCTGTGGCGGCGGTGATCTGAGCCATGGTCGTTTGGATCACGGGCCTGTCGGGCGCCGGCAAGACGACGATCAGCGAGGCGCTTGGCGCGCTGGTCAAGCCGTGCTTGCCGGAGCTGGTGCTTGTCGATGGCGATGCCGTTCGCGATCTCTTCGGTGGCGGTCTCGGCTACGCGGAGGCCGACCGCGTGGTCCAAATCGGCCGTTTGCAGCGCTTGGCGCGGTTTCTCGCAGGCCAGGGCCAAGTGCCCGTGGTGGCGGCGCTTTATAGCCATCCCGATCTGCTGGCCTGGAACCGGGCCAAGCTGCCCGGCTATTTCGAGGTGCTGATCGACGCTTCGGTTGATCTTGTCTCGGCGCGCGATCCCAAGGGCCTCTACCGCAAGGCGGCCGTGTCCGAACAACCGAGCGTCGTCGGCCTCGATATTCCCTGGCACCGGCCGGCTTTCCCGGACCTAGTGATCGATCCGCGCGACGGCGCCACACCGGAGCAGGTCGCAAGCCGCATCGCGCTGGCCGTACCGCGGCTCGCCAACGCCTTGGAGATGGCTTGAGCCGATGAGTGAGCTAACCCTCGACCGCGACCAATATCTGGAGCTAGAGAAGTTGGCACTGGGCGCCTACCAGCCCTTGTCCGGGTTCATGAGCGAATTGCAGTTTCGTGGTGTGGTCGATGGCATGCGCCTGCCCGACGGCGCGGTGTTTCCGCTGCCCGTGGTGCTCGACGTTAGCGAGGACGAGGCCCGGCGCCTACGCGGCCGGCCCGCGGTGAGCCTGACCTATGAAGGTGAGGCGGTCGGCATTCTGTGGCCCTCCGATGCCTACCGCTGCGACAAGCCCGCGGTCTGTCGTGCGGTCTTCGGCACCGACGACGCGGCGCATCCGGGCGTGGCCAATTTTCTCGGCGGTGGCGACTGGTTCCTGGGCGGCGACGTCGAGCTCATCCATCGCGCGCGCTTCGATGTCTCGGCGCATGAGATGATGCCGCAAGAGACCCGGGCGCTGTTCGCCGAGCGCGGCTGGCGCACGGTGGTCGGTTTCCAGACCCGCAACGTGCCGCATCGGGCGCACGAATACCTGCTGCGCGTGGCCTTGGAGATCGCCGACGGACTTTTTGTGCAGCCCCTGCTGGGGCGCAAGAAGGCGGGCGACTATACGCCCGAGGCGATTATCGCCGGCTACGATGCACTGATCGGCGAATACCTGCACAGCGACCGCCTTGTGCTGGGCGTGTTGACCACCTCGATGCGCTATGCTGGCCCGCGCGAAGCGGTCTTCCACGCCATTGTGCGGCGCAATTACGGCTGTACCCATTTCATCGTCGGTCGCGACCACGCAGGCGTTGGAAATTACTACGGCAAATATGAAGCGCATGACTTGGTAGAGACTGTTGCCGACGATCTCGGCATTGAAATTCTGCGCTTGTGCGGCCCGTTTCACTGTCGCCACTGCGACGGCATCGTGACAGAGAAAACCTGTCCGCACCCGCAGACCGATCCCGCCGCGGTGACCGAGATCAGCGGCACCGACATGCGGGCCATGCTGGTCGGCGGCCGCGAGCCCGACCCCCATCTAATGCGCCCCGAAGTGATAGCCGCCTTGCGCGACATTTCCCTATTCATCGAAGAGGACAGTCTATGAGCCGAACTAAGATCGTCGCCACCATCGGCCCGGCGACCAACAGTGCGGAGGCGCTTTTGGCACTCTCGCAAGCGGGCATGAGCGTGGCACGCCTCAACGGCTCCCATGCCGATCTCGACTGGCACGCCGAGACCATCAGGCTGATCCGCGAGACGCTGCCCGGCACACCAATCTTGCTTGATATACCGGGGCGCAAGATCCGAACCGTCCAGCTCGCCCACGAGCCCAGCTTCGCGGCTGGCGAGACCATCGTGCTGACCACCAACGCTGAGCATGACGGCAGTGAGAAAGTGCCGGTCAATTATCCTCATTTGCACGAGGACGTGACGCCGGGCACGACGGTATTCGCCGACGATGGCACCTTGCGCTTTACGGTTACCGCCGTTGATGGTCAGGATATCCATTGCCGTGCGGATGGTGCCGGGACGCTGAGAAGCCGCAAGGGCATCAACGTGCCCAGCGTCACGCTGCGCACGGCATTGGTTACCGAGCGCGATCGCAAGGTGATGGGTTTCGCGCACGATCACGGGGTCGACTTCGTCGGTATCAGCTTTGTCGAATCCGCCGCACACGTGGATGCTATTCGCGAGCTTGCCGGCGGCGATTGGCCGCGCATCGTCTCCAAGGTCGAGAACCAGGGCGGCATCGACAATCTCGACGAGGTGGTCGCGGCGAGCGACGCGGTGATGATCGATCGCGGCGACCTGTCGGTTGAGACCGGCCTGGAGACCGTGGGTGTCTTTCAGAAGCGTATTCTGAAATCGGCGGCGAGCCACGCCAAGCCGGTAATCGTGGCCACCGAGATGCTGCACACGATGATCGACAACTCGTTTCCTACCAAGGCCGAGGTCAGCGATATCTCCAACGCGGTGCTCGATGGCGCCGCCGCGACCATGCTATCGGGCGAGACCGCGGTCGGCGCCAACGCGACCGCAGCGGTCGGCGTGATGCGGCGCGTGGCGGACGCGGCCGAGGACCATTTGCATGGGCCCGACGCCGCTGCCCAGAGCGCTGCCAGCGAAATTCCCCATGCCATGAGCGAGGCCGCGGTGCTGTTGTCGCGCTCCTTGCCCGTGACCAAGATCGTCGCCGTCACCATATCGGGCTTTGCCGCGCGCAGCATCGCCGCGCGGCGGCCGAGCCAGCCCATTCTCGCGGTCAGCAACGACGCCATGGCGGCGCGCAGCTTTAATTTGCTGCTGGGCACCAGCGGCATCCATGTGGACATTCCCTTCACGCGCACCAGCACTGATCACATTCCCGCCTGCCTGGCGGCGCTCTGGCAATACGGCTTGATCGACGAGAGCGACTTCATTCTCGTCACGGCGTTGGCCTATCCGGATTCGGGCAACCGCATGAACATGCTCGAGACCCACGCGGTGGCCGACCTGGCACGCTCGCTGGGCTGGCGGGCGCCGTGAGCGAGGGCCGCGCAAAGATAGCTAATTCAGTCAGCCTTGGGCCAAAGCGAGGGATTGATCACCGTGGGTGGAAGATCCACCGTCAATTGGCAGGCTTCGCCGATTACGGCGTCTTGCAGCGAGAGCGTGGCGGCCAGCGCAGCATCGGTGAAATGCGCCGGCAGCTCGGCACCGATTACCGCCGAAGTGACCTCGGGATGGGCCAGCACCATCGCCAGGGCGAGCGAGTTCGGGGCCAGGCCGGCGTGAAGATGACCCGGCAACGAATCCGATATCATGACCCGGCGTAACCGGGCCGTCTTGGAGCGCTCGCCTTGAGCAAAGTCGCCGACAGCGTCTTTAAGCTCGGCTTCCGCCGCCGCACAGCGTTTACGGTGCTTGCTTTGAATCTGTTGAGCACGGTCTTCGAAAGCTTCGGGCTAGGCATGTTGCTGCCGGTCTTCCAACTGATTCAGGCAGGGGGCGATACGGCGACCCTGGCGAGCGAATCGCAGGTCTGGGCGTGGCTGCTCGGCGCCTACGGGTTCGTTGGGCTCGAAGTCACGGTCCTGGTGCTGCTGGCGACGAGCATGGCGGCGATCCTGGCGCGCCAAGTATTCATCTACGCACGAACGCTCTATACCACCCGGGCGGCGCTGAACTTTACGCGCGGCCTCCGCGACCGTGCGTTTCGCGGTTTTATCCACGCCCGGCTGGGCTATGTGCAAAGCGAGCGACAGGGCCACATCATCAACGACCTCACGATCGAGGCCGATCGAGCGACCCAGTGTGTGATGTCAATGATCGCGCTCGGCGGCCATCTGGTCCTGGGTGTGGTCTATCTCGCTTTCCTGATCCTGTTGTCCCTGCCCATGACCATGATGGCGCTGGTGGTGATGGCACTGGCCAGCCTGCCCGTTGTGCGCTTGCTGCGGCAGTCGAGCGAAGTCAGCCATCGCATCGTCGACACCAACCGGAATCTCATCGACTTTCTCGTTCAAAGGGTCCAGTCGCTGCGCCTCATGCGCCTCAGCGCCACCGAGGACGCCGAGCATCACGAGCTGACCCAGCGCACGCAACGACTGGTCGACAACACCTATACAAGCAACGTTTTGATGGCTCGGGTCAAGCTACTGGTCGAGCCCGCTATTGTCGCCGTCGGTTTCGCCCTGCTCTATCTCGGCGTGACCAAATGGGGTGTGAAGCTCGAGGAGATCGGCCTGTTCCTGGTCATCGTGTTGCGTCTAATGCCGGTGCTTGTCGAGGCGCTGCACGGCCGCCAGCGAATCCTCGTCAATATGCAAAGCCTGAGAGTAGTGCGTGAACGCCTGGAGGAGCTTTATGACGCCAAGGAAGAGACCGGCGGCGCGCGCCAGTTTGAGACCTTGTCGCGGGAAATTGCCTTCGAACATGTGAGCTTCGGCTACAATGTTGGCGGTCAGGCCGCGCTCAAGGACGTGTCAGCCGTCATACCGGCGGGCCAGGTCACTGCCCTGGTGGGGCCATCCGGGAGCGGCAAGTCGACCTTGATCGATCTGTTGCCGCGGCTGCGCGAGCCGCAGGAGGGGCAAATCACTTTTGACAGTGTGCCGGCGGCGGAGTTCGGGCTCGTGAGCCTTCGTGCCGGTCTCGCCTATGCACCGCAAATGCCGCAGATTTTTGACGTCACCGCGGCCGAGCACATTCGTTACGGGCGCCCCGATGCCAATCAGGAGAATATCCAGCAGGCGGCGCGCTTGGCTGGTGCGCACGACTTCGTCGTTGATTTGCCGCAAGGTTACGATACCCGTGTCGGCGAGGGCGGCGGCTTGCTGTCCGGTGGTCAACGTCAGCGCCTCGACCTCGCTCGTGCCCTGCTCAGCGAGGCTTCGATACTGATACTGGACGAGCCCACGAGCCATCTGGATGCCGATGCGGAACAGCAATTTCGAGAGGCCCTGCAACGCATCCGCAAGGAGACCACGATTACCGTTATCGTGGTTGCTCATCGGCTCTCGACGATTGCGCTCGCCGACCGAATCCTGATCCTGGTCGACGGCATGATCGAGGAAATCGGCGAGCATGAGCAACTGATCGCCGGCAACGGCTGGTATGCCAAAGCCTACCGCAAGCAACAGGGGGCAGACATCGTGGCAGCGGCAAACACGCCAGCAGATCTCGGTGGCACCGTAGGAGAGATAGCATAGTCATGGAATTGTTCGGCAAGGACCTCGGCTCGGAGGTAGCGGTTATCGCGGAAATCGGCGTCAACCACGAGGGCGCCGTGGAGAAGGCATCACAATTGCTGCGCTTGGCGGCCGAGTCCGGAGCCGACGCGGTGAAGTTCCAGAGTTACACCGCCGAACGCCTAACATCATCCAACGATCCGGAACGCCTCGAGCGGGTGAGCCGTTTTGCCCTTGACGAAGCCGCGCATCGACGGCTGGCTGAGGAAGCCACGGCCCGGGATATCGCCTTCATCTCGACCGCCGTGACGGAGGACTGGGTGCCGTTGCTCGCCGAATTGGCACCGGCATTGAAGATCGCCAGCGGCGATCTTACTTTTGAGCCCCTGATCCGCACTGCCGCGGCAACAGGCAAACCCCTGATTCTATCTACCGGCCTCGGCACGATCGAGGAAGTCAGCCAGGCCGTCGAATGGATTCGAGCCGAGACCGGCATGTCCGACCTCTCTGAGCGGTTGGTGCTGCTGCACTGTGTGTCCGCCTATCCGACGCCGGTCGAGGAGGCCAATGTATTGAGCGTTCCCTACATGGCGGAGCGTTTCAGCTTGCCGGTCGGCTATTCCAACCATGTCGTGGGGATCGATGCATGCCTTGCCGCGGTGGCGCTCGGCGCCTGCGTGATCGAAACCCATTTCACCGACTGCAAGACCGGGCGCAGCTTTCGCGATCACGAGCTCTCCGTCGAGCCCGACGACATGCGCGAGTTGGTGGAGCGCGTGGGTCGGGTGCGTGCGAGCCGCGGCCGTTGGGGAAAGTCCCGCCAGCCCAGCGAACTGCCCTTGCTCGATGCGGTTCGCAAGGGCGTCGTCGCCGCCCGCGGGCTCCCTGTCGGCCAACGCCTTGAACGCGAGGACCTAATGTTTGCGCGTCCGGCAACGGGCATTCCCTCGCAAGACCTACCGCAGGTTCTCGGCAAGCGATTGACGCGCCCGCTCAAGGCCGGCGAGTTGCTGACACCTGACGTGCTGGAAGGCTGAACAACCTATGTGCGGCATCGCTGGCCTTCTCGGTCCGCAGCCTGTGCCGGAGCCGCGTGTCGAGGCCGCGCTGGCCACAATGGTCAACCGGGGTCCCGATGCCAATGGCGTATTTCGCGGACGCCTGGGCGAGCACTGCTTGACGCTGCTGCACACGCGCTTGGCCATCATCGACCTCGACGTCCGTGCCCGACAACCGTTCCGGCGTGACGGCTTGGTGTTGGTCTATAACGGTGAGATATACAACTACGTCGAGCTGCGAGAGACGCTCAAGGCGAAGGGGCATCGCTTTACCACCGACTCCGATACCGAGGTGGTGCTCGAGGCATATCGCCAGTGGGGTTTCGACTGTGTCGATCATTTCGAAGGTATGTGGGCGATCGCACTTTTCGATGCGGCGCGAAACCGGCTCTGGCTGAGTCGCGATCGTTTCGGCGAGAAGCCTCTATATTACATGCGATACCAGGGCGCGTTGCTGTTCGCCTCGGAGATCAAAACGCTCGCGGCACTGGCCGGTGGCTGGCCGGCGCCGGACATCGACCAGATCCGACGCTATCTGGTGAACGGTTACAAGGCGCTCTACAAACGGCCTAGAACTTGGTTCCGTGGCGTTGCCGAGTTGCCTGCCGGCAGTTCGGCGTTGATCGAGACGCCAGACAGCGTGGCGCCGCAGGTCTATTGGCGCGCCACTTATGCGCCACGCGCGATGAGCGCCGAAGAGGCTCTCGAAGGCGTTCGCGAGCGCCTGTTCGAGGCGGTCCGAATCCGCTTGCGCGCCGATGTGCCCGTCGCTCTCTGCCTGAGTGGTGGTGTGGATTCGAACACCCTGGCCGGCATCGCTGCTAAGGTTAGCGACGTGCCGTTGCACGCCTTTTCAGTGGTCGATCAGGATCCGCGCTACAATGAGCTCGATAATATTCGCCAGACAGTTGATTTCCTCGGCTGCGAATTGCATGTGACCGAAACCTCGACCGAAGGTTTTTTTGCGGGTTTGGAGCGGTTGATCGCCGATCATGACGCTCCTGTCGCCACTATCACCTACTACTTGCATGCCGCCTTGTCCGAGGCCATCCACGCTCAGGGATTCAAGGTGGCGATCTCGGGCACGGCAGCTGACGAGATATTCACCGGCTACTACGATCATTACGCTTTCTGGTTGGCCGAGATGAGCACGGGCGCCGATTTTCCCCGACTTCTCCAGGACTGGCGCGGGAGCTATGGCCGCCATGTTCGCAATCCTGTTCTCAAGGATCCGCTGGTCTTCGCCAAGGAGCCGAGCCGCCGCGATCATATCTATTTAAATGCAGAGCTATTCAATAGCTTTCTTTATGACGAAATCGACGAGCCGTTCGAGGAAGCTCGTTACGCCGACAATCTATTGCGCAACCGGATGCTGAATGAGCTCTACCATGAGGCAGTGCCGGTAATTCTCAAGGAGGACGATATGAATTCCATGAGGGTGTCGGTTGAGAACCGTTCGCCCTACTTGGATCGCAGACTCGTCGAGTTTCTCTTCACTGTGCCGCCCGAGCATCTGATACATGACGGCTATGCCAAATACCTGCTGCGGGCCGTAGGCGAGAGCTACGTGCCGGAGCCCGTGCGTCTCGATCGCCGCAAGCGGGGCTTCAATGCTTCCATCGATTCCTTGGTCGAACGTTCCGATCCCGAAACCAGAGAGTGGTTGCTCGCAGGCAGCCCGATTTTCGAGATCGTGCGCCGTGAGGCCTTGGAAGAGTTTCTTGCCGGCGATATGAAGGACAACAGCTTTTCGAAGTTTCTCTTCAGCTTCGTTTCCGCGCGCATATTCCTTGACCAGCAATCTGCAAATCCGCACCTGTAATTCTATGATCCACTATTGCTTGCGCTGCATATTGCCGGACAGCCGGCCGGGCATTACGCTCGACGAGCGTGGCGTTTGCAGCGCCTGCCGCGGCCATGAGGACAAGGACGGGCGGATTGATTGGGATGGCCGAGGGGTGGCGCTGCGCCACCTTGCGGATGAAGTCAAGGCGCTTTGCCGCGACTATGACTGCATCGTGCCGGTCAGTGGCGGCAAGGATAGCTGGTACCAGGTAATCGCCTGTCAGGAGCTCGGCCTTAAGGTGCTCGCCGTGACCTGGCGCACGCCGGCCCGGACTCAGATAGGACAGGAAAATCTGGACAACCTCGTTATGCGGCTCCGGGTGGATCATATCGACTATACGATCAATCCCGACGTCGAGTGCCGATTCTTGAAGGCGGCGTTCGAGGTCAAGGGAGCCACCGCGATTCCGATGCATATGGCGTTGTTCGCGATCCCCATCCGACTCGCGGTTCAGTTCAGTGTGCCGCTGATCGTTTGGGGCGAGAACCCGCAACTGGAGTTCGGTGGTCAGGACGAGGAACGCCAAGCCACCGACCTCGATCCTGCCTGGGTGCGGCGGCACGGTGTGAGCAATCAAACCGCGATCGACGATTGGATCGGCAAGGGCGGCTTAAGCGCTGGCGATCTGGCAGCCTATCGGCTTCCTCCGGACGAGGCGTTCCACCGGGGCACGCGCTCGATCTTTCTCGGTTCCTATATGAGATGGAACAGCTTCGAGAATGCGGCCATCGCTAAACGGCACGGCTTTGTGAGCCGCGGCGAGGACCTGCGCACCGGCCTGTGGGAATTCGCCGACATCGATTGCGGCTTCATCTCTCTGCATCACTTCCTGAAATGGCACAAGTTCGGCCTGACTCGGGCCTTCGATAATCTGTCGGTGCAAATCCGCTATGGGGTGACCAGCCGCGACGACGCCATTGCCACCTTGGCTGCGACAGGGCTGCAAGTGCCCCATGACGACATCACGCGGTTTTGCCGCTTTGTCGGCGAGCCGGAAGACTGGTTCTGGACTACTGCCGAGAGCTTTCGCAATTCCGACATATGGACCTGCGAAAGCGGCCGGTGGACAATTCCAGGCTTTCTGATCGGCGATTGGGACTGGAGCCGCTAGCGTTGCGCACGGCCTGTCCGTTCTGTGCCGGTAAAGCGTGGCGACAAGTGGCGTTGTTCACGGCGCGCCCCGAGGGCGAGACCGATTTCGGTTTCATGCCGTATCACCGCGAGCTGTGGCAATGTGGCGCTTGTGGTCATGTGCGTAACCATCACCGGATGCCGCTGGAGCAGCTCTACGAGAGCACCTATGTGGAAGCGACCTATGGCAATCGCGTGGCCGAGCGCTTCGATAGCATCATGGCGCTGCCGGCTGGAAAGTCGGACAACCGCGCACGCGTGGCACGGGTCAATGACTATGTCGGCTCGCTGGGCATGACGGCCCCGCGCCGGGCTCTTGATATAGGCTGTGGTCTTGGCGTTTTTCCCGCCGCGTTGGCGGCCAGCGGCTGGGATTGCCTTGGCATCGAGCCAGATGCGCGCGCGGTCTCGTTTCTCCGCCAGTATGTTGGCATCGATGCGCGCTGCGGTGATTTCATCAGCATGGCTCCCGATGCGAGCTACGACTTGGTAAGCCTAAACAAGGTGCTCGAGCATGTGTCGGATCCGGTAACGATGCTGGCCCGTGCCGGAGACTGGTTGAGCAAGCGCGGCGTAATCTATGTGGAATTGCCCGATGCCGAGGCGGCGCTCGCCGACAGCCCGACGCGTGAAGAATTTTTCATCGAGCATTATGCCGCCTACAGTGCCGCCTCATTGGCCATGCTCGCCTGGCAGGCCGGCTTGCGGACTGAAAAGATTGAGCGGCTCAAGGAATGCAGCGGTAAGTATTCCCTGGCGGCGTTTCTGATGCGGCCATGAGGGCTCTGGCATCCCAGGTCGCGATCACGGTCGAGCCCTCGCCTTTCGAGGAGCCGTTCCTCGGCGGGCCGGTGCGGCGCTTAAGGATCGTGCCGGATGTGTCGATCGATACCCTAGGTGCAGAGGTCGCGGGTGCGCTGGAGCGGGCGAGCGACGAGGGCACCCGGTTGATGTCCTGTCGCTTGCCAGCGCGCGATGGCGAACAAAGGCAAGTGCTGCTCGACTCGGGTTTTCGCCTCATCGAGACTTTGATCACGTTGCGCCGGCCGACCGAGCCCTTGCCCGAAGTGGGGGCGGAGATAGGCTTTCACCGTGAAAGCGAGATCGCTGCCTGCGTGGAGATCGGCCGCACCGCCTTTGCGACCGACCGCTATCACGCCGACCCGCGGATATCCGACGCAGTGGCCGATGCGCTCAAGGCGCTCTGGGTCGAGAACGCGCTGCGGGGCCGTGCCGAGGTTGCTCTGGTCGCGCGCGATGGCGCTGGTGCTGTCGTCGGCTTCAATCTTATCGTCAAGGGCGCCAAGGGGCCGACCATCGACCTGATCGCGATCGCCGAGGCACAGCGCGGGAAACGCTTCGGGCGGGCGCTGGTCGCCGCCGGCCTGGCGCAGTATCACGGAAAGGCGGACGCCATGTTTGTTGGCACGCAAGCCGAGAACCGCGCTGCGCTGGCGCTTTATGATGGCCTGGGGTTTGTCGCAATCGAGGAACAGGTGACACTGCATTGGACGGCGTGAAGGACAGCACCTTGCGCGCCGGCGTGATCGGGCTTGGGGTTGGCGAGCGTCACGTCGCCGGTTACGGGGATATCGAGGGCTGCGAAGTGGTCGCGATCTGCGATCAGGATCCGCTCAAGCTAGCCGAGGTCGGCGAGCGGCAACAGATCGCCCGTCGTGAGACCGACTGGCGCAAGATCGTCGACCACCCCGGCATCGACATCGTCTCCATTTGCAGCCATGACGACGCCCATGCCGAGCAGGCGGTGGCGGCTTTCAACAATGGCAAGCATGTCATGATCGAGAAGCCGATCGCGCTCAATCGCGGCGAAGCCGAGGCGATATTGCGGGCGCAGCAGGATAGCGGCCGCTTGATCACCTCGAACTTGATCCTGCGTCAGAGCCCGCGATTCCAAGAAATCCGGCGGATGGTCCGCGATGGCGCCTTCGGCGAGTTGTTCTACATGGAAGGCGACTATGTGCATCAGATCCTCTGGAAGATTCTCGAGGGCTGGCGCGGCAAAATGGATTTCTATTGTGTGACATATGGCGGTGGGATACATCTCATCGATCTCATGCGCTGGATAAGCGGTAGCGAAGTTACCGAGGTGGCCGGCATGGGCGGCAAGGTGCTGACGCGTGGCAGCAGCTATCGCTATCCGGACACGATTGTGAATTTGCTGCGGTTCGAGAACGATCTGATTGCCAAGACACTTACGACTTTCGGCTCGCAGCGCCCGCAGCTGCACGCCTTGGCGCTGCATGGTAGCAAGGCGACCTTTGTCAACGAATCTCCCAATGCCCGCCTTTACCGTGGCGACAGCGACGAAGGCAAGCCGGTTACGACGCCCTATCCGGCGATCGCCAAGAGCGAATTGCTGCCTGATTTCGTGGCTGCGATACGCGAAGGCCGCGAGCCGATCGTCGGCGCCCGCGATGTGTTTCGGGTGATGGACATTTGCTTTGCCGCCTGGGAGTCGGTTGAGGCCGGCCGCAGCGTTGCGGTGACGTATGGCATATGAGGAGGCTTCGATCGATGGCTAAACAGCAAACGATTCCGTTTGGCCGACCGATGCTGGGGCCGGAAGAGACCGAGGCAGTGGCGCGCGTTCTGGCCGGACCGCAACTCGTGCACGGCCCGGAGGCAGCGGCCTTCGAGCGCGCCTTCGCCGCGCGGATCGGCGTGGCGCACGCGGTCAGTCTGTCGTCCTGCACGGCGGCGCTCCATCTCGCCCTGCATGCCCATGGCATCGGCCCCGGCGACGAAGTCGTGGTGCCGGCCATGACCCATGTGGCGACGGCGCACGCGGTGGAGTTCTGTGGTGCCAAGCCGGTTTTCGCCGACGTGGATGCGGCCAGCGGGAACATGGATCCCGAGCAACTCTCTCTGGCCTTGGGGCCGCGGACGCGCGCCGTGATCGCTGTGCATTACCTGGGATTGCCCTGTGACATGGCGCGGATCCTGCCGCTCGCGGCGGACATAGGCGTGCCCGTGATCGAGGACTGCGCGCTGGCCGTCGACGCCCGCTATGGCGAGGGCCGGGCCGGCGGGCTGGCCCTCGCCGGCTGCTTCTCCTTTTATCCCGTCAAACACCTCACCTCGTGTGAGGGCGGCATGCTGACCACCGACGACGCGGTGCTGGCGGCCAAGGTCGCTCAGATGAAGGCGTTCGGCTACGATCGGGCGCTCGGCAATCGTGCTAAGCCAGGGATCTACGATGTCACCGAGCTGGGATACAATTACCGCATGAGCGAAGTCCACGCCGCCGTTGGCCTGGCCCAGCTTGACAAGCTTGACGGCTTTCAAATGGCGCGCGCGGCCAATTTCCGCATGCTGCGCGAGGCGCTCGCCGAGCTCGAGGAAGTCACCGTTTTCGCGCCCGTTCAGGGGCAGGCCCGATCGTCCCACTACTGCCTGAACGTCATATTGCCCCGCGACGGCAGTTTGTCGCGAGACGGTGTGGTGGCGGCATTGAAAGCGGCCGGGATTGGCAGCAGCGTGCATTATCCGAGCGCGGTGCCGTTGCTCGGCTATTATCGCGAAAAATATGGCTACCGGGCAGGGGCTTTCCCGGTGGCCGAATGGCTTGCTGCGCAAACTGTCTCGCTTCCGGTCGGCCCGCATTTGGCGCCTGAGGATCCTCAGCGCATAGCCGGTGCTCTGAAAGACGCGATTTCTCGGCAGCGCACGGCGACGAATCTTGATCTCCGGGGAGACACTTCCATTGCATAACGAAAGCTATCAGCGTGCTTGCGAGACTTTGCGGAACCACAGGGTCTTGCTTGTTGGCGGCGCCGGGTTCATCGGCCACAATCTGGCGCTGGAGCTGCGCCGCTGCGAAATCGAGACCATGGTGGCCGACAACCTCATGGTCAATAACCTGGTCGGTAATGTGATCCGGACCGAGATCGAGGCGGTGCAGCGCCAGCTCTACCAGAACTTTCTGCTCGACCGCTTTCAGGCGATGCGCGATGCCGGCGTCCATTTGCGCAACGCCGATGCCCGTGCGATGGTCGATCTGAGTCAGGTCTTCGACGAGTTCAAGCCGACAAAGGTGGTCCACTTGGCCGCGATCGCAAGCGCCGTGCAGGCGCGCAACAATCCCGGGCGCGCCTTTGACCTGCAACTGGTCACGCTGCGTAACGCCCTCGAGCTGTGCCGGCTGCAGCATGGAGCGGTCAACCAGATCATGTTTCTGAGCTCGAGCACGGTCTATGGCGATTTCGAATCGCCGGAGGTCGACGAGACGACATTCCCGCGGCCGCGCGGCATCTATGCCAACGGCAAGTATATGGGCGAGCGGCTTGTGCGGACCTATTCCGAGCAGCACGGCGTCGGCTCCGTTATCGTGCGGCCGAGTGCGCTTTACGGCGAGCGCTGTGTCAATCGGCGGGTCAGCCAAGTGTTCATCGAGAACGCGCTATCGGGAAAGCCCCTCCTGCTCGAGGGCGGCGGTGACGGCCGTCTCGACTTCACCTATATAGAGGACTTGGTGGAGGGCATGGTTCGGGCGCTCGCCTGTGATGCAGGCGGTGACTACACCAACACTTTCAACATCACCTTCGGTCAGGCCCGTACCATCAGCGACTTGGCGGGCCTGGTGCAGGAGGTCGTGCCCGACGTCGTATTGGAGGAGCGTCCGCGCGCCCAGGACAAGCCGATTCGTGGCACGCTGTCCACCAAGCGGGCGGAGACCATTCTCAATTTTGAGGCGGCCTGGCCCCTGGAAAAGGGCTATCGCCGCTATTGCAACTGGTATGCTGAACAGTGGCGACAGGCCGAGCGCCAAAGCGGACAGGATTGATCATCCTCGCGCGTTACGATTCGGCGCGCTTGCCCGGCAAGGCGCTGCGCCCGCTCGCCGGGCGGGCGCTGCTCGGCTGGGTGATCAGCCGTGCGCGGCGTGTGCCGGGCAATCTGCCGGTTCTGGTCGCGACCTCCGAACGCGATCTGGACGATCCGATTGCCGCCTTTTGCGAAGCCGAAGGGGTGGCGCTTTACCGCGGCTCGGCCGATGACGTTGCCGGACGCGCCTTGGCTGCGGCGGAAGGGGCGAGGTTCGATGCTTTCGCACGCATATCGGGCGACAGCCCATTCTTCGATTATCGATTGCTGGGCGAAATGATCGTCCGTCGGCAGGAGGCGGATCTCGACCTTGTTACCAATGTCATGCCGCGCAGCTATCCCCCCGGGGCGAGCTGTGAAGTGGTCAAGCTTGCTGCCATGCAGCGCTTGGTAGCCGTGGCCCGCCAGCCGGAGGAGCGTGAGCACGTGACACTCTATTTCTATCGCCATCCCGAGCAGTTCCGCATAGAGAACCGGGCGGCCTCGGATGACCGCTATCGGGGCGTACGCCTCGCCGTCGATACGACCGAGGACATGGCCCGCGCGGACTGGATAGCCCGGCGTCTCGAGGACCGTCTCGAGAACACGACCCTCGACGAGATCGCCAGCCTGGCGAGCGTCTGGGACCGGGAGCACTGTGGGGAGCCTGCGCCATGAAGATCGTGCGCCGCGATCCGCCACGCCGGTTCTCGGTCGGCCATGATGGCGAGATCGCTCTGTCCCATTGTGCCGACGTGGCGCTGACGCCTGACGAACAGGTCACTTTCACCAGCGACTCGGGCAGCGAATACGATGTGGTGCGCAAGGCCTGGGGCTATTACGCGACGCCATCGCTCAACCGGCGGCTGCCCGGCCACGGGCTGCGGCCGGCCCTGGTGCGCAGTGGCGAGGCGACTTATTTGCTGCTCGTCGAGCGAGACGCGGAACAGGCGTTTCACGCTTATTTGGAGAGCCAGAACATGGAAGTCATTCTTTGGCTCGATGGGCCGGCGGATGTGTTGCCAAGGCAGGAAGGAAACTAGAGCATGAGCCAAGCTGCGGAAAAGATGCGGCAAACCTGGGACGAGTCGTTCGAAGCGCAGATCGCCAGCGGCGCCTACAACACCTCGCCGGTCGAAGCGGTGGTACGCAGCGTCGCCTACTATTTGCGAGCCCGCTTTACCGCCGAAGACCATCGCGCGCTTCATTTCCTCGATCTCGGCTGCGGTGCAGGGCCGAACATGCTCTGGTTGGCGGAAAAGGGCATCAAGGCAAGCGGCATCGATATTTCGCCGAACGCGCTTGCCCTGGCGCGCGAGACCTTCGCCCGCCGCCAACTCGGCGACCGGCTGGGCGAGCTTTGTGAGGGGTCGGTCACTGATTTGCCCTTTGTAGACGAGAGCCTGGACGGCGCCGTCGAAGCCTGCGTGTTCCAGCATCTCGACCGGGAAAATCGCCAACGAGCGTTTGCCGAGGTCGGTCGCGTGCTGAAGCCGGGCGGCGTGTTTGTCGGCTATATGCTCTCCGACAACCACTCTATCTATCTCCAGCAAAAGGAGCGGCAGGATCCTACCGATCCTGGCACCGTGTCGCTCAGTGCCGATGGTGGCAGCAAGTTTCATCTTGGCAATATCGGGCTCTCTCATTTCTTCGATCGGTCGGAGTTTGCCACGCTGTTGGCGGGCTGGAGCAGTGTCGATCCTTGCGAGAATGGTTACGATATCCCGCAGGAGGAGGCTACGCGGCGCGGATACGAGCGCTATCACCAAGGCATGTGGACGGTTTACGCGGTAAAGTAGTTATGGCGCGATTGGCTGGATATCTCGCTGGCGCCGGTCCTGAGGCCATCAATGCCATGCTGCACGCCATGGGCGTGGTCGATGGCGTATCGGCGAAGGCGGCCGCCGGCATGTTCGCCTCCAGCGATAGCGTTAACGGCTGGTTCAGTGACGGCCGTGTCACCGTCCTATTCGATGGCCTGTTGTACAATAGGGAAGATTTTCGCCAATCCGCAGGCAGCACGGTAGGGGATGCGACCCTGATCGCCATGGCCTATAGGGAGGCCGGCTTCGAGGCGGCGTTGCAGCGCGCGAATGGTGATTTCGCTATCGCGCTTTACGATCATGAGATGGAAGAGGCTTATCTCGCCCGTGACCGTTTTGGCGTGAAGCCGCTCTACTACGCGGACCGGACCGGCCTGTTCGCCTTTGCTTCGCGTCCGATCGGATTGTTGTCCTTGCCCGGTTTGGATCCGGCGCCGCGCGCAGAATATGTGGCCGTGTTCGCTGCCGGGCATTATCGTTTCTTTGACAATCCGCCCGAGCACTCGCCCTTTGCTGCCATCGCCCAATTGCCCGCGGCAAGCTATCTGTGCCGCAAGGGTGGCGCCAGCCACGTGCGGCCCTATTACCACCCTGCCGATGGCGATGCACAGGCGGCGGAGGCGGAACTTGCCGAGGAATATCGGGCACTGCTGCTCGATTCCGTGGGCCGCCGATTGGCGCGCGCGGAGAGGCCAGCGTTCACGCTTTCGGGCGGGTTGGATTCGTCGTCAGTGGTCTGCGGCGCAATGGACCTGACGGGCGCCGCGCCGGAGGCCTTCTCGACCGTCTACGGCGGCGGCGCTTACGACGAAAGCGGAGAGGTCGCCGACATTGTCGATGCCGGCAAGGCCCGCTGGCATCCGGTGCAGGTCGAGGCGTCGGGCCTGTTCTCCCTGGTCGACCATTTGACCGCCTTGCACGACCAGCCCCTGTCCACCGTAACCTGGTTGGCGCACTACCAGCTCTGTGAACAGGTGAAAGACCTCGGTTTCACGACCCTCTTCGGTGGGCTTGGCGGCGATGAACAGCACGCCGGCGAATATGATTACTTCTTCTATTTTTTTGCTGACCTTCTGGCGGCAGGCGAAAGCGACCGATATCGTGACGAGGTCGCCGCTTGGCAGCGCTTGCATGATCATCCGACTTGGCCCAAGACACCGCAAGTCGCCGAGGAAAAGCGTTTAGCGCTGACAGATTCGCAATCGCCCGGACGCTGCCGCGCCGACCATAGCTTGCTGGGGCGTTATGCGGAGGCCTTGGACCCGGGCTATTTCCGCCTCGAAACGGTCGAAAGACAGCTCGACAATCCGTATGCAAGCTATCTTCGCAATCATAGCTATAACGAGCTCTATCGCGAAACGATGCCCTGCTGTCTGCGCGCGAGCGACCGCAACACGGCAAGTTTCGGCCTGCACGACGCGTTTCCGTTTTTCGACCATCGCCTGGTCGACTTCATGTTCCGGGTTCCCTCGGCCATGAAGACGCGAGATGGCGTGACCAAGCAGATTTTGCGCAAGGCCATGCGAGGCCTGTTGCCCGAGCAGACGCGCAGGCGCAGCACCAAAACCGGGTGGAATGCGCCGGCCCATCTCTGGTTCTCAAGCGATCTCCGTGAGCCGTTGATGGATCTGGTGGTCTCGCGCCGGTTCCGGGAGCGCGGTATCTACCGGCCGGATATCGTCGAGCGTCTCATCCGCGATCATTTCGACATCGTCTCGAGCGGCGACAGCCGTGAGAACCATATGATGTTTCTCTGGCAGTTGGTGAGCCTGGAAAGCTGGCTCGCCTGGCTCGATAGGCTGGCGGGCACGGCCGCCGGCGCGGCCGCATGACCGCCGCCATCATTGTCGAGGCTCGTATGGGGTCGCGGCGTTTGCCCGGCAAGCATATGCGGCCAATGCAGGGCAAGCCGATGGTGGTCCGCCTACTCGAGCGGCTGGTCCGCTCCGAGGCGGCCGACGTGATTTGTCTCGCCACCACCGAGCGCCCGGAGGACGAGGTGCTCGAGCATTGGGCCCTCGAGCTTGGCTTGGCCTGCTACCGGGGCTCCGTCGATGACGTGCTCGGGCGAATACTGGCTGCGGCGCGCAGTGTCGGGGCCGACGTGATCGCCGAGATCACCGGCGACTGTCCGCTCGCCGATGCCGCGCTCATCGACCAGGCCATCGAGCGCCATGGCGCGGGAGACGCGGACTATGTCGCCAATGTCCTCGATCGGCTCACTTATCCCGTCGGTTTCGACGTCCAGGTGTATGCTAGCGACCTGTTGGCCGAGGTGGACCGGCTGTGCAGCGATCCTGCCCAGCGGGTGGACGTCACGCCGTATATCTACGGCCATGGCGAGCGTTTCCGCTTGGTCAACCTGGATGCGCCGGATGCGCTGCGGCGGCCGGCGTACCGGCTTTGTGTGGACTACCCGGAGGACTTCGCCCTAGTAACGCAGGTCTTTCAAGCGCTCTACCCTGACAACCCGGCCTTCAGCGCAGTCGATATCATTAGGTTTCTCGACCAACGACCGGCGCTGACGACGAGCAACGTATTCATGCCTGACGCCTTCGCTTGTCCAACTTCCGCAGGCCGGGCCCGCCACGAGACCGCGCCGATGCCGGGCATGGGCGCGGAAAGGATGTCATGAAGGCCGTGATCGTCGGCTGCGGGCGCATAGCCGGTGGCTACAACGAGCACGATGAGTCCCAGGTGCTCAGCCATGTCGTGGCCTATCGGAAAGCGGGGATCGATGTCGCCGGCTGCGTCGATCGCGACGAATCGCGCGCACATAGATTTGCTGCGCGCTGGGAGATTGCACGCTCCAGCACGGATCTGACCGATATGCTGCGACAGACCGGGGCTGGTTTGGTGAGCGATTGTACACCGCCGGAAAGCCGCCTGGCGACGCTCGAAGCGGCGCTCGCCGCACCGAGCGTAACCACCGTTCTGGCCGAGAAGCCGTTTGGCGTCGATGAGCCGACGGCGGAGAAGCTGGCAGTGCTAAGCGCAGAATCCGGCAAGCGGGTCTTGGTGAATCACCATCGCGCCTACGATCCCTGTTATTGCGAATGCGAGCAGAGAGTCCGTGCCGGCATGCTGGGCTCCGTCCAGTGGCTGGTGGGGCATTCTTATGGCGGCGCGCTGAATTGCCTCTCGCATTTGCTCGAGCGTGCCATTGCGCTGCTGGGTTCGGTATGCGAGGCGCGAGTCGTGACCACCACCGCAGGCGATCCAGGGGATCCCGGCCTGGCGCTTGCCGCCGCTTTCCAAGAGGGCGCGAACGGTATGTTTCTACCCTTGGCACGGGACGGCTTTGCCGGCGTCGAGATCGATCTGCTTGGCACCGAAGGTCGCCTGCGGATCGTCGATTCAGAGCGTCGCGTGGACTATTTCCGCAGCCGCCCGTCCGTGCAGCCGGGCTGCGAAGGCTTGCGAGTGCTGTCGCCAGAGGCTGCTGGTCTGCCGCCACCCGACTGGCAGGCGCTGCGCCATGTGGTGGCTGCGGCGGTCAGTGACGATGTTCGCGCGATTTGCCCGCCGGCCCGTGCCGCCGAGGTCGTGACGGTGATCGATCGCCTTAGGCGTCAGGGCCACTATCGCAACCACGCGGCTCTATGAATCCGCGGCTGCTTATGGCAGCTTCATAAAGAAGCCAATTCAGACGGGTAGTCACATGACCCAGGATACAGATACCAAAGCGCCAGGGCAGCTGCTCACGGACGAAATTCTCTGTCCCTGCGACAACATCAGCTACGAGGCATTCCGCAAGGCAATTTGGGCGCGCCCGGAAGCCTCGTTCGATGCAGTCTGCGAGGATAGCTTGGTGGGTCAGAAATGCACCTCCTGCTTGCTCAATGCCGAAAGCATCTTCAGCGAGGCTGGGGCGACGCGGCCGGATGTGATTGACGACGTGCCCCGGGCGCATCGTCGTCTCATACTGTCCAAGCAGGGCGTCTACGCCGTGATCGACCGCCTGTCGCCGAAATCGCCGTTCGTGCGCGACAGCATCATGCCGATCGTTGCCGGGCGAGGTGCGCGCACCGTGGTTACGCTTTCCAATGCCATGATAGAGGCCATTGGTGCACGCTCGCCGGACTTCCGGATACAGGCCGAGATGCGTGACGGCGCCGGGGCCGTATATGCCTCGCAGGAGGTCTTGGTGCCGGCGGGTGAACGCGTCGACCTGGAAGCCTCGGCAGACCTGCCCGGCGCCGACGGCGACGCTTTCGTCACCGGCAATTGCCGGGTACGCTTTGAGCCTTGCTCGCCCGGCTATTTCGGCACCATCCGGCCGCATTTCGCGGTCGTGACACCGCTGGCGATGACGGCCGTTCACGGCCAGGGTCGTGGCCGGACAAGCTCCGTCTTCACGACCATGCAAGGGCCAGCCGTGGAGACGCAATTCGTGTCCGCGGTCAATTGCGCGAATGCCCCCGGGGAACTTGTCGTAAAGCGCTTCGACGGCGACCGGCTGGTTGACGAGCAGAAACTGGATTTGCCTGCGCGCGGGGCCCGTCTTGTCCCGTTGGAGCCGGTATCGGAAGAGATCGCTGCGATAGCGCGGCCCCTGACGGTGCAAAGCTCCAGCGATGTCGAAACGCGATTCCACATCATGGTCAGCTGCGGTGACCCGCCGCGCATCTCACTGGACCATATCTGAGGCGGAGGGCAAGATGTCTGACTATCAATATTTCATTCCGGTGATCAGCATCGCTCCGCCGGATGGCTACCGATTGCATGAGAGGGTGCTCGTCGATGCGATCGCCGAGCAGATCGCTACGCCCGAGGCTGATCTGCTGATCGAGCGCCGTGTCTTCGGTGATGGCGAAGAGCTGCAGCGCCATGCGTCACGCCTGCAGTGGCGCGATGGGGAATGGGCTGGCGACGACCCTGACTTCGATCTCGACAGCATCGATGAAGGACGCTGGCGAGGAGGCGATTCGATCGGCTTCATGGAGACCCATGTCGGGCTTGACGCTGAGGAGGGCCTCTTGAGCGCGCCGCCGGCCTCGGCGAGCTACGATGGCGGTCCCACCAAACGGCTGGTCGGCTTCGCCGGTGCCTTCTTGCCGCCTAGCTACAAGATCTATCATGGCGAGGAGCGGAAGACCTTCTTCAGCGACAATGTGCTGAAATACGGCAATACCGTCGTGATTTACCAGATCGACGCTTTCGGTCAAACGCCGGGATATCGATGGGTGGAAGGCTATCCATTATCGTGCATTGACCGCAACTCGGATATAGGCGAATCCATCGTCTTGATAAATCCGTTCATGCGGGCGGCAACGGTGCGCATCGAGATTTCGGGCGTGGAGGAGAGCCGCAAGATTCGGGTCGATCCGCTGCACGCGCGGCGCGTAGCCGTCGCCGATCTCATCGGCGATCGTGATTCCTGGATGGGTCAGATTCTGGTCAGCGGCCCGCGGCGCCTTATCACTATGTTTGCCAAGCACTCGCTGGCCAACCCCTGCCAGATGACCACGCTTGAGCATTCGGATCCCTATCGCGGCGAGCCGACCCATCGGCCGGTGAGCCAGATGCTGCGGCGCAAAGTGGGCGGCTGGCTGTTTGGCGAATGCTGAATGTCAGCTGCCGATTGGTCGGAGAGTAAGGAGAGCATCATCAACGCTTTAATCGAGAACGCGTGTACCCTGGCGCGCTGGCTGGTGCCGGCGCGATTGCTCGACTGGTTGCGCGGCGAGAGCAATTCCGTGCGTCACAGATTCTGGTTCGGACCGAAGGAATATCTCAGCCTTCGCCTGCATCGCCTGCGCGGTGGCGATTATCTGACTTGGTACGCCAAACGCATGGATGGATTCGTCAATTTCGAGACTCTGGAAACTGAGGAAACGGATGCACTGCGGCGCTTCGAATATTACATAAACGGCGACCCAAACAGTCTCGGGATCGCCCAGAGCTTCGGTCTTGAGCCGCATCACATGCTGCATGAGTTCGGCGTCGGCTTTCTGCGCACGGCGCGCCATTTCATCGACTATCTCGACGCCGGAAATTTCTCCGGAAACGATGCCAGCAAGGCGCGTATCGAATTCGGCAGCGAGTATCTCAGACGTAAGATGGCATTCGACGCCAAACGGCCGAAGTTGATAGTCAATGCCGACAACAGCTTCGATTGGATGGATGACCGCAAGGTCGATTACTTTTGGTCTCTTGCGGTGTTCACTCACATGCCTCCGGAGGACATCGAAAAGACCTTCAAGAACATGCGCAAGATACTCAAGCCTAATGCGGTGGTCCTGTTCACCTATTCGGAGAAGGATGGCGACCGCAACGTGGAGCAACTCAACGTCAAGGACTGGTGGCACAATTTCGCGTTCTATGCCGATCTTGCCGCGCGCTACGGCTACGAGATCGAGGATGTCAGCGAGGTCATGCCGGAAAGCGTGCACATAAATGTGGCGACGCGACTTGCGAAGATGCGCTGGCGTGGCGAGGAGTCGGCGTCATAGCAAGACCAACGGCAATCGCCGGCACGTCCCGGCTCGCCCTGCTTGGTGGACGACCACTGCTTGAAGAGGCATTGCCTGAGCACAACAGTATCGCCGGCGAGGAAGAAGCAGCTGCCATGCGAATCCTGCGAAGTGGCAGGCTTAGCGGCTTCTACGGCTCGGCCGGCGAAAACTTCTCTGGCGGGCCCGAGGTCAAGCGGCTGGAGGCGGCATGGCGGGAGCGCTTCCAAACGAAGCACGCAATTGCCATGAATAGCGCAACCAGTTGCTTGATGGCCGCCACCGCAGCTTGCGACTTGGGGCCGGGCGACGAGATGATCGTGCCGCCCTTCACCATGATCGCCTCTGCAACCGCTGCCAAGCTATGGGGTGCGCGCGCCGTCTTCGCCGACGTACGGGAGGATATTTTCACGCTAGATCCGGAAAGTGTGGCCCGTAACATCACGCCACGCACCAAAGTGATCATGGCAGTCAATCTTTTCGGTCAAGCCGCCGACTTTGATGCGCTGCTTGCGCTGGCGCGCCGCCATGGACTCATGGTGATAGAGGACAATGCGCAAGCGCCGGGCGCGCTCTATCGGGGCCGGCCGGCGGGCACGCTCGGTGATATCGGGGTGTTCAGCCTGAACTGCCACAAGACGATCCAATGCGGCGAAGGCGGCGTGGCTTGCACCGACGATGATGGATTGGCGCACAGATTGCGCCTGATTCGCAACCATGGCGAGGCGGTGGTGCGTGAGATCGGCTACGCCGATCATCCCGAAAAGCTGATCGGGTTCAATTTTCGCATGGGCGAGCTTGAAGCCGCGATCGCCGGCGAACAATTGGCGAAGCTCGATGCCCTGACGGCGCCGCGTCAGCGGATAGCGGCACTTTACGACGACCGTCTCGCGCCATTGCCTGGCTTGGCCGTGCCCAAGGTCGGGGACCAGCGGGACCATGTCTATTACACTTATGCCTTGAGGTTCGGTGCTGAGAGGGCCGGCTTTTCTCGTGCCCAATTGGTCGCTGCGCTGGCTGCCGAAGGCGTCCCTTGTTTCGAGGGCTATTGCCGCCCGCTCTACCAGGAACCGCTATTTTCTGCCGATCCCGGCAATCGGGCGGGCCTCTGTCCCGTGGTCGAGCGGCTCTACGAGGAGGAGCTGCTGTTCCATGCCTGGCTGCATCCCGAGATCGAGCCATTCGCGGCCCGAATAGCCGAGGCCTTCGAGAAGGTTTGGGACTTGAGCGGCAGCCTAGCTGAACATGGTGAAGATCGTGAGCCTGCGATTCGCCGCGGCTGATCCTGGCGGCGCCAACGTTATCGCGGCCTTTCTGCATGGGGAGCCCGAGCTGGCGGCTCTTGTCGAGCCGGTCTGGACCGTGCCGGTGTCCGTATCGCGTTTCGCCGAGTGGGGCATTGCGACGCACTGCTTTCCGCAAGAGCGATGCGAGTCGGAGGCCGCGGAGGCGTGGGCCGAGCGTCCGCGGCCGCTTGCCCTGGTGACCGGAACGTCGATGGTGGTGGAGTTCGAGGCGACCTTGTGGCGCCTGGCCAAGGCCGATGGCGTTCCGTCTCTGGCTTGGCTTGATCAGTGGACCAATCTCGAAAGGCGCTTTAAAGCGGGGCGCCCCGAATGGGTGGCGGCAATCGATGCCGCACAGCGCAATGACTTGGTGGCGCTGGGGTTCGCCTCGAACCGGGTGCTGGTGGTTGGCCAGCCCTATCTGTTCCGGTTGTGCGGGCCCGCGCAGCCTCGATATGACAGCAAGCCCTCGTCCACCGGGGCTCTTGCTCTGTTATATGTCAGCGAGCCTTATTCGCGCGATTACGCCTTGGGCTTGCAGGAGTCGGTCGGTTTCGACGAGTTCGACGTCTTCGATGTGGTCCACCGTGCTGCCACGCGAGCACTAAAGAAATCGTCCGAGTTACGGATCGACGTGGCAATAAAATTGCACCCTTATGAAGAAGCCGGGCCCTATCGTCAGCGCCTGGCCGCGCTTGCGCATGACCCGCGTCTCAATCTTCGCCTCATCGCAGGCGGCGAATCCGGCCGCCAGGCCGCCGCATGGTCAGACATCGTCGTTGGCGTAAGCTCGATACTGCTGCTTGAGGCCATGCTGCTGGAAAAGCCGACCCTCAGTTTGCGTCCCGGTCTCATTGGGGCGGATCCGTTCGCGCCTAGCCGCCATGGCGACTGTCTCTATGCTGACGATGCCGATGGCGCCACCGCGTTGCTGACATCGGCGCTTCTGGAGCCGGAGGTTTCCACACGCGCGATCGAACGACAACAGAAGTACCTGAAGCGTATTTCCTTCGATGGCTGTGCACAAGTGTTGCGCTGGCTAAGCGAACAACAAGCCTGTCCGTTGACCACATGACCCGGACCCGCGAAGACCAAGCGCCCGCACCTAAGCTGGAAACCGCCCGGCTGCGGCTCGAGGGTTTTGCCGAGGCACATCTGACGGAACGCTATGTCGGCTGGTTGAATGATCCGGAAGTGGTGCGCTACAGCGAGCAGCGTCATCGCCGGCATAGCATGGAGAGCTGTCGTCAATATGCGCGCGCCATGGCTGGTGCGGGAAATCCTTTGTGGGCTATTATAGCTGTCGATCCGGACCTCGGGCATATCGGAAATATCTCGGCGAATCTGGACCGGAACAATGGACTTTGCGATGTCACCATCCTCATCGGCGAACGCTCGGCCTGGGGCCGAGGACTCGGAACGGAAGCTTGGAACGCGGTATGTGACTTCATGCTCGGCCCAGCCGCAATGCGAAAGGTGGTGGGTGGTGCACTGGCCTCCAACACGGCGATGGTTAGAATTATGGAAAGATCGGCGATGGCAGCGGACGGAAGCCGCCCGCGGCACTATCTGGTCGATGGTATCGAGATCGACGTGGTTTACTTTGCTCGCTATCGAGGGCAATCTACGGATGGTGGAAAACTGCAAGAGCACGCTGCGCGTCAGGAGTCGACCGCGGCCGGCAATGAAGGCACGAGAGATGCAAGCTAGCGAACGGGCCGTATCACCACGAATCGTCATCCAGTACGCCAATCAGTTTGCCGATCTGCTGTCCCCCTTGGCGCGTCATTTGCGCTCGCGGCACGGCGTTGACGTGGTGCTAGTACATAGGGGTAAGAGAAATCTGCCCAATCCAGCGGTCTACGATTTCGATGTAGACGCTTTCGTGGAGTTGGTGGATTTGGAAGAGGTGCTGCAGAATCGCAGCGTAGGGGACATCGAGAGCCCGGGAAAGCTGGCAGAACGCGTTGCTGCAGTCGAGAGCAGCACCGGAATCGACATCCTCGAAATCCTGCGAAGTGACCGCCACCTCGGGCATGGCTTCGTGGTCGGCGCCAAGTATTCTCGCTCGCGTTACATGCTAGCCAACACTTACGACCAGGCAGTCGATATCGCTCTTCGCTTGGCGGAAACTCTCGACAATGTCCTTGCACGGAACCGGCCGCTTGCCGTAGTCGCCGCGCCCTCGAACATGATTGGCATGACCCTGCAGCAACTTGCCGATGGCCGCGGGATGCCGGTGCGAGCCCTGGCCTACACCCTGACCGGGAAGAACTTCTATTGGGCGGTGGACAGGTATTACCGGCCCGGAAATTTGGCCGAGAAGTACCGCCGCTTATGCGATCATGCGGATGCCACGCCGGCGAATATGAGCGCTGAAGTGGAGAGGAAGGTTTCCAGCCCGGAGCGCTTCCAGGCGTTTCGCAAGTCAATTCCGGCCCGCGCAAGTTTCCGCGCACTTGGTCGGGCCCTTTACTTATGTATGCGCCGCAAGGCCGGCGACATCATCAAGCGTCGACGGCACACTTATGGCGGATATCTGCTGCGGGATCAGTTGCGAGAGATCGTCAGCATCTGGCACGTCCGACGCGGGTTTCTCAAAGACAAGCCCCTATTGCCCGAACTTCCCGAGGACATGCCCTATGTCTTCTTTCCGCTGGCCGTGGAGCCGGAGGCAACCTTAATGGCTGAAGCCCCGATGGCGGACAATCAGCTTGCCTGTATCGATTGGTTGGTAAAGACGGTGCCCGCGGGCTGGCGCGTGATCGTAAAGGAACACCCGGGATTGACAACGCCGCGCCCTGCGGGATTTTGGCATCAATTGCATAACTATCCGAATTTGTTAGTGGCAGCGACAATGGAGAGTGGAGAGGCGTTGGCGAGTCAAGCGCGTGCGTTGGCGGTTATCAACGGCTCGCTTGGGACCCAGGCAGCCGTTGCCGGAACCCCGGTCTTGACGTTTCATCCGCACTTTCCCGCCGTGCTTCTGCCACATGTCTTCCATGCGGACTCATACGCTGGGACAAAGAGCGCGTTGCGCCGTATCGAGAATGGTGAAATCCCGCCCCTCGCGGAACGGCGTCGATGCGGCCAAGCCCTGATGGCGGCGCTGGAGTTCGACGCGGTTCCGGTTGCCGACGCCAATCTCTTGGTCGGCGTTTCCGGCGGCCAGAAGGTCGAAGGCGACGATGTAAGTGTCTTGAGTGCGGCCCTGATCGATTCCATCGGGGTAGCGGCGCCCGAGTCATCGGTGGGCTTGCCTGAGGCGGGTCCTGTGCCGGCGCAGCAAACAGGTATCGCATTATGATCCACCGCAACCCCCAATGTGAGAGTTAGCTTGCGAAATTTTTTATCACCCAGCTTCGACCTTAACGGGAAGAGCGTGCTGGTCACCGGTGGCACCGGGTCTTTCGGGAAACGATTCGTCAATACCATCCTGGACCGTTTCGAGCCGCGAAAGGTCATCGTGTTCTCGCGCGATGAGCTGAAGCAGTCCGAGATGATGGCCGATCTCGCGCGGCGGGGCGTGCCGCCGACGCGATTCTTCATCGGTGACGTTCGCGACGTGGACCGGCTCGAGCTTGCCATGCGCGAGGTCGACTATGTGGTTCATGCGGCCGCGCTCAAGCAGGTGCCGGCAGCCGAGTACAACCCCTTCGAATGCATACGAACAAATGTGCATGGCGCGGAGAACGTGGTCACCGCCGCCTTGCGCACGGGCGTTCGGAAGGTCATCGCACTGTCGACCGACAAGGCGGCAAATCCGATCAATCTGTACGGCGCCAGCAAGCTGGCCTCCGATAAGATCTTCGTCGCCGCCAACAATCTCAGTGGCTCTCAGGACACCCATTTCTCGGTTGTCCGCTACGGCAACGTGATCGGCTCGCGCGGCAGCGTCGTGGACCTGTTCCAAAGGCTTATCGACGAAGGCAGCGAGACGCTGCCCATCACCGATCCGCGCATGACGCGCTTCTGGATCACCCTGCAGCAAGGCGTGGAATTCGTGCTGTCGTCGCTTGAGATGATGCGAGGTGGTGAGATCTACGTGCCGCGAATTCCGAGCCTCAAGATCGTCGATCTGGCGCATTTCATGGCGCCGCAACTCGTTCATAAGGAGATCGGCATTCGTCCCGGGGAGAAGCTGCACGAGATCATGATCACCGTCGATGACGCGCGCTCGACCGTGGTGCTGGAGGACCGTTTCATTATCGAGCCGTCCCTGGCGTTCTGGTCGCACAAGCCGTTTTGCTCGGGAGAGGCACATTCCGTGGCCGACGATTTTCAGTATTCCAGTGATAGCAACGACGAGTGGCTGAGTGAACAGGATTGGCACGATTTCGTTGCCGAGCAGAACGAATGAGCCACACGGCTGTCCTGGCGCCAAGATTGGTCTATGCGGATTGCCACGCGGCGTTGGCGGAGGCCTGGCAGCGCGGTTTGCCGCGGGAAGTGCAAGTCCGGACATTGGCGCCTGCCATCCTGGCCGACAGCACGATCGCGGCGCAAACCGCCGACGAAAGACTTACGCCGGACAAGATTGCTGCGCTCGAGGATGCTTTATTAGCGACCGCGGACGATCTTTGGCGGGCTGTACAGGCCATAGCCGAGCCGGCAATAGCCAGGGACTTGGCTTTGGTCGCGGGGCGCGCCCTGTTCAGTGACTTTCAGGGCCATGTCTATGCCGCGGCGGTGTTGCGGGACGAGCCTGTGGACGCCAGCTGCGCCGTTGTGACCGCGGTCCAGAGCGATGCCAATTTGCGGCGCCGTTTTCGCTACCGCGTCGCAGATGTCATATCCCTGGCGGGTGATGCCACACTGATCGAGGTTCCGGCCGAGCGATTGCCGAGGGTCACCGAACCGGCGCCACCACGGCCGCCGTTTGCCAGACGGCTGGTGCAAACCAATCTCCACTCCATACTTTTCCGCTTGGGAATGGCAGTCTGGCAGCGCCTGCCGGTCACGCCGCCGCGCGGCACGATTTTGGTGCTGCGCGAGAACGAGCTGGTCAAGGAAGCAGGCGCGCGCTTGATGACGCGGGGCTTCGCCATGCGATCGATGGTGCAACCGATATTTCCTGAGCCTGCTGCCGATAACAAGGCGTGGGCAGAGATCGTGGATCTGACCACAGAGGCGTTGCGCAAGCATTTCGAAGGCTTGATCGGCGAGTGTGCTGTGCGGGCACTCGAGCAGCTTGGCGCCCGGGCGGTGGCTGAGGCGCTGACCGGCTTCTGCGACGCGGTTCCCTTGTGGCGGGCGGCCTTGGGCGGACAGAAGCGTTGGCGCTGCCGCGCCGTGCTCACCAACATGCTTATGACTCCGCAAGCCGTAGCGCTGCATTGCGCCTTGCGGGAGAGGAATGTTCCGCTGATTGCCGTCCAGCACGGGGTCACGCCCGAGATCAGCAAGCGCACGTCCCGTTACGCCCTAAGTTTCGAGAACGCCGCCAGCGATCTGGCGCTGACTTTCAACGAACGTGCGGCGCGGCTGTTCAACCGCAGTCCCTATTCCGAGGCGCCGGCCGTTGCCGTGGGCATGCCGTCGGATTACCGGAAACTGCGCCGCCGCACACAGGCCGGCAAACAGAATTCGATTTGGTATGTCTGTACCAGTCTTTACCAAAGCAATCTTGCACGGCTGCATCGTGGCATCGCCGACAGCACCATGTATATGCGCGAGGTTGCCCTGATCGAGCGCGTGTTCGCCGGATTGCCCCATGGAATCACGTATAAGCCGTATCCTGCGGTGCGCTATCTCGATCCCGATCCGGCGCTGGAGCTTGCTGCGCGAACGCCCGGCGTTAAGGTCTATCGGGATCGCCTGGATTTTCGCTATCTCGCGCTCTATGCCCGCATGCTGGTGACCGCGGGTGCGACAAGCACCGTGTCCTGGTGCTTGATGTCCGACAAGCCCATGGTGTTCCTTCACCATGCCGATGCCATGCCACTGGACGACGAGGCGCTCGAGGCTTTCCGGCTCGGGGTGTTCGTCTTCGACCACCAGACGCCCGACTTCCACGAGAGCTTGCATGCCTTTCTCGCCCAGCCCATGAGTGATATCGAGGCGGCGTGGGCCGAGCGCGCTTCGGCGCGCAGGCGATTGATCAGCGATTTTATCGCTGCTCCGACCGGGAATGGCGGTGCCAGCGCGGCGGACGAAATATTGTCTTTCCTGGCGCAGCGAGGCTCGCGGCATGACTGATCAATGGCTGCCGAGTGCCAATCCGGACCCGGCACCGCCGCCGAGACATGCCGCGCCACCGTTCTCAGAAACGGTGCGCGGCGATGCCTTCTATTTGCAGCGAATCCGGCCCGGTACGGTATCCGAGGACTATCTTGCCTGGCTCAGCGATCCCGACGTGATCCGTTTTCTGCAGGTGCGGTTTTCGGCCCGCGACGAAGCGGACATATCCGCCTTCGTCGAGAGCTTCGACCATGTCGATCGCTTCTTGTTCGGCATTCATGATGCCGTTGACGACACCTATATCGGCAACATTACCTTGCGCCTCGACCCTAACCATCTCTTCGCCCATATGGGCTATTTGATCGGCGATAAGCGGTATTGGAGCAGTCGTGCCGCGCTGGATGCTGTGACGCTGATTTGCGATTTCGCGTTTTTCGAGCGCGGCGTGCGCAAGATCATCGAGCCGACGACCGATAACCATGTGGCATCGAGCTTCAATTTTCGTCGCCTGGGATTTACCTATGAAGGCAAGTTTCCGGACCTCTTTTGGAGTGACGGTGCCTATCGGGCCGCGGTCTATTGGAGCATGAGCGCGCGAGATTGGGCCGAATTGCGTGGGCGCGACCCCGCTGAGGTGACATCGTGACGCCAAGCCCGGCATTGCCGCGGCTCGGCGACAGAGCATCGCTGAGCGTGGACGTCACCGGCGACTTGGTGGATCGGTTCGTGGCCCTGACCGGTGACGACAATCCGGTCCATATGGACGATGCGGCGGCCAGAGCGCTCGGCCTGCCCGGTCGCGTCGTGCACGGCATGTGCTACGCGAGCTTCATCTCGACCCTGATTGGAACCAAGTTGCCGGGCGCGGGGGCGTTGTGGGCTTCACAGACCTATCGCTTCCTGGCACCGGTCCATATCGGTGACCGCATCACGCTCAGCGGCGAGGTAGTGGAGGTGGCGACGAGGCGCAAGGCTGTTCGTCTGCATGTTCAGGCCGTCGACCAGGTCGGCAGAGAGGTCATGGAGGGTGAGAGCGAAGTGCTGATGCCCGGCGCCGCATCCGCCGGGACCGCGGCAAGCCGCTCGCGGCAAGTTGCGCGGCAGGCGTCGCAGCGGGTGGCGTTCGTCGCTGGCGCCGGCGGCGCCCTGGGACGAGTCATTACAGCGCGACTTGCCGACGACGGATTTGCGGTGGCGGCCGCCGGGCGAAAGATGCCGCCGCTGCTAGCGCTAGCCGAAGAGAGAGAGGCCGTCATCGCAATCGATGCGGACTTGAGCGACGATCGTTCCGTGCACGAGGCTGTCGCCGAAACCGGGCGTGCTCTCGGTGCGCCGAGCCTCGTCGTGCACTGTGCCAGCGCGCCGTTGCCAAATGCCGGACCGTCGGAGACGGATTGGGAGGTCTATCGCAAGCATTTCGAGGTCCAGGTCGGCGGGCTGCATCGGTTGCTGGTGAGCTCGGCCCCGGCAATGGAGGTCGCGGGAGCCGGCCATTTCATTCTCATCGGCAGCACAGCAAGCAACGGCCCACCGGCCAAGGGCATGGCGGCCTACGCCGGTGCGAAAAGCGCGGCCACAGCGCTGATCCGGTCCATTGCCGCGGAAATGGCACCAAAGGGCGTAAGAGCCAACATCGTCTCGCCCCATTTCATGAGCACGTCGCTGACGGGCACTGTGCCCAGCAAGGTCCGCAAATTGGTCGCGGCCCAGACGCCGCTGCGACGATTGGCCGAGCTCAGCGAAGTTGCGGCCGCCGTGGCGTTCCTCGCCGGCAGCGAATGCCAATACATCAATGGTCACGAAATGGTGCTCGACGGTGGAGCGACAATGCCATGACCGCCGAGCCATTGCAGCAGCTGCTCGCCGATCCGGACAGGCAAGTGGCTGCGCGCTGTCAGCTCCGAAAAGTGCTGGATGCGGCGCCGACCACGCTCGCCTACATCAAGTGGAAATCCGAATTGTTGCCGGCCGAAGAGCAGCGGACCGTCGCCATCCTGTCTTCCTTCACCATAGAGACCGTGGCGCCATTTCTCGATGTCGAGGCTTATCTGGCGGGCTGGCGTGTGAAGCCCGTCTTCGAACAGTATGGCGGCTGGCTGAACGGGTTGACCGATCCGCGGATCCTGGGCCCCAAGGATCCCTCGGCGGTGGTCCTGCTTCTGCACGGCGATGCGCTCCTGGCGGCCGACAAGCCCTCGCCAAGCGACGCCATCGCGTTGATCGCGGGCGCGCTTCGCGGCTTTCGTGCCGAGAGCGGCGTGCCGTTATTCATCGGCCTGATTGCCGATGCGCCGGAGCCGAACGCTTTGGGCCTGGCGGACCTGAGCGGTCGCGATCGCGGAGCCGCCATCAAGGCGGTCAATCAGGCACTCCATGAACTCGCTGAGGAGTTGGCCGATTGCCATCTCCTCGATATTCCCGCCTGGTTGGCGCTGCCCGGCAGCGGTTGGTTTGATCGGGCCGGGTATCTGGCCCGAATGACATTCATATCGGGGCCCGGACTGCCAAGCCTGGCACGCGGCATTGCCCGTGCGCTGGCCTGCCTCTATCAGCCTCGGCGCAAGGTGCTGGCGCTGGATCTCGACAACAGTCTTTGGGGCGGCGTGGTGGGAGAGGATGGTGTGGCGGGCATTGCCATCTCCGCCGATCAGTGGCCGGGCTCGGCTTATGCCTACTTTCAGAGAAAGATCAAGCAGCTCAGGGCGAGTGGAATCCTGCTTGCTATCAACAGCAAGAACAACGAGACGGACGCGCGCGAGGTGTTCAGCGCGCGGCCGGAAATGCACTTGCGCTGGGGTGATTTCAGTGCTCATCGTGTCAATTGGGAGAATAAGGCAGCGAATCTCATGGCCATCGCCGACGAGCTTGGCCTCGGCCTGGATAGCTTTGTCTTCGCCGATGACAGCCCGGTCGAATGCGCCTTGGTTCGCGAGCTCCTGCCGATGGTCGATGTTATCGAGCTGGGGTCGAATCCTGCCGACTTCGTCCCGAGATTACTCGAGACCGGGGCCTTCGACGCGTTGTCGGTATCGGCCGAGGATCGCAGCCGTGCCGAGGGCTATATCTCCGAGACCCGGCGCCAGCAGGTGCGGTTGGCGGCCGGCAGTCTTGACGATTTTATGGCAAGCCTGGATCTGCGGCTGAGCATCGACCCGGTAAACGCGGTGAGCGCCGCCAGAGCGCATCAACTGCTACTGAAAACGAACCAGTTCAACTTGTGCCTGCAACGTCTGACAGCGTCGCAGGTCGCAGAAATGGTGGAGAATGGGGATAGGCTCTATACCGCTGCCCTCAGCGATCGCTTCGGGGATTACGGCATCGTCGCGGTGATGGAGCTCAAGCCCCAAGATGATGCCCTGCGGATTGCCAACCTGGTGATCAGTTGCCGCGCCTTGGGTCGTGAGGTGGAGGATGCGTTGTTCGCCTTTGCCGGCGCACAAGCGACGCGCCGCAGCCTAGATAAGCTGAGCGCAGCCTTCATGCAGGGTCCACGAAACCAGCAGGTGGCGGCGTTTTTGGAGGGATACGGATTTTCCACGGCCGGTCGCGCCGACGTGGCGACCGAGTATGTGATGGATATCGAGCGGGGGACATGCGATTGGCCAGCACACATAAGGGTGGAGCTGTCCGCAATGGAGGCGGGAGTGCATGGTTGACGAAAGCGTTTCGGGCAGATTGAAGGAGATATTTTCCGTGGTTCTCGAGATTCCGGTTGACGACATCAGGCCGGAGCTGTCTCCTGACAGCAGTGAAAAGTGGGATTCTCTGCGCCACATTCATCTCGTGAGCGCAATCGATGAAGGCTTCGGCATATCGCTGACCTTCGAACAGCAGATGGAGGCCCTGACGTTTGACCTCGCGCTCGAGGTCGTGACCGAATCCCTAGGCGCGAAATCCCGGACCTGACTTTCCGCAATGACTACCGTCGCCATTATTCAGGCCCGCATGGGGTCCAACCGCCTGCCAGGCAAAGTGCTTATGGACCTGGGCGGGCAAACCGCGCTTTCGCGGGTGACGGATGCGGCGCTGGCGGTTCCTGGTGTCGACAAGGTCGTTGTCGCGACATCCGTGGCGCCCGCCGATGATCCGATCGGCGCCTGGTGTGCCGAGCGGAATCTCGCCTGCTATCGCGGCCCGGAAGCGGATGTTCTGGCTCGCATGCACGAGGCCGCTGAGGCTGAGGGCGCGGATATCGTCATGCGCTTGACGGGCGACTGTCCGCTCCTCGACCCTTCCGTTTGTGCGCAGGTCCTGCTGCTCTTCCACCGGACCGATGCCGATTACGCGAGCAATGTGGATCCGCCGACTTGGCCGGACGGCTTGGATTGCGAGGTCTTTGCGGCGTCTGCCCTGGCAAGTGCCGCGGCGCTCGCCGGGGAGGTGGCGGAGCGCGAGCATGTGACACCGTTCATTCGGCGCAACCGCAGCCGCTATCGCATAGTAAATCTGGACTGCCCGGTGCCCGGTTTGGCGGCCGAGCGCTGGACATTGGACACGGCCGACGACTTTCGCTTCTTGCGTGCCACATTGGCAGGTCTTCCCGTCGACAGACCGACAAATCTCGCCGAAGTGCTGGCAGTGCTGGCTGACCACCCTGACATCGGAGGCTCGCGCGAGACGGTGCAGCCCAGGTCGGTTGGCGAGGGCTCCGCGGCGACCGTGATCGAGCGTTTTCACAACTCGGCTGAGGCTCTGCGGCGTACCGAGCGAACCATCCCGCTGGGATCGCAAACATTCTCGAAAAGCCACATTCAGCTGCCTCAAGGCCATGCGCCGGCCTTTGTCACCCATGGCGATGGTGGGCGAATCTGGGATCTTGACGGGAACCGCTATGTGGACCTGAGTTGCGGCCTGTTGGCCGTGCTGCTCGGCTATCGCGACGCGGATGTTGACCAAGCAATCCGGCAACAATTGAATAGTGGTATCAGCTTTAGTCTGGCCTCCGAATTAGAGGAACAGCTCGCGGAGCGGCTTGTCGAGATCATTCCCTGTGCCGAAATGGTTCGCTTCGGAAAGAATGGCAGCGATGCGACTAGCGCTTGCATTCGCGTCGCGCGGGCGGCGACGCGCCGCGACCGGATTGCCATATGCGGTTACCATGGTTGGCAAGATTGGTATATCGGCGCGACATCGCGCAGCAAAGGCGTGCCCGGGGCCGTGCAGGAGCTGACCATGCCGTTCCCCTATAATGACCTGGACGCTCTGCACGCCTTGTTCAAGACACACCCGGGCGAGTTCGCGGCGGTAATCCTCGAGCCGATGTCTGTGGAAGAGCCTGCACCCGGCTATCTCGCGACACTCGCCGAGCTCGTACGCGCGGAAGGTAGTGTGCTGATATTTGATGAGATCGTTACCGGTTTTCGCTATGCACTGGGAGGCGCGCAAGATTATTTCGGCGTCACACCCGATCTCGCTGCGTTCGGGAAAGGTATGGGCAATGGCATGCCCATATCGGCCATCGTCGGACGCGCCGGCTTGATGTCGCAGATGGAAGAGATTTTCTTCTCCGCGACCTTTGGCGGCGAGTCCCTGTCGCTGGCCGCATCGATCTCCGTCATCGACAAGATGCGTCGCGAGCCCGTCATCGAGACCTTGTGGCGCAATGGCGAAACCCTGGCTGACGCGGCGACGGTGCTGATCAAGCAATTCGACCTTGCCCAGGTCATGCAGCTACGCGGAATGGCGCCATGGAAAGTGGTTACCTTTGACGACCATGCCAATGTCCGTAAGGAGGCGATTCGAACCTTATGGGTGCGCGAAATGATCCGTCATGGTGTCTTTACGCTGGGAAGCCATAATATCTGCTATGCGCATGACGAGCGTGATATTTCCATTGTTGCCAACGCTTGGGAGAAGTCGCTGGGCGCGCTTTGCGATGCGCTCGACTCCGGCGCCTTGGAGCGCAATCTGCCTTGCCCGGTCATCGAGCCGGTCTTTCGGGTGCGCTGATTCGAGCTCGTCAGGCCCAGGATCGATGATTGCAGGCACGGCACTGTTTCGTTTCGACGCCAGCGCCACGATCGGTGCCGGGCACGCCATGCGTTGTCTGACATTGGCACAAGTGATGGCGGCGAGAGGTTGGCATGTTCGTTTTGCGGTCAATGAAGAAGCGATGATGGTTGTTCGCGCCCTGTGCGACCAGGTCTGCATCATGATGCCGCCGGAGTTTGCGCACGATGCGAGCTGGCTCGGCGCCAGGGTGAAGAACGCTGTCGATCTATTGATTGTGGATCACTATGCTCTCGACAGCGCCTTCGAAAGGGATGCCAGATCGTTTGCGCGACGCGTTGTCGCCATCGACGATCTTGGCGAGCGCCGTCACGATGTGGACGTGTTGATTGACGCCACGCTGGGTGGTCAGGCTGCCGACTACGGCGAGCTGGTTCCCGAGCATACGCTTTGCCTTATGGGGGCGCATTACGCCTTGCTGCGGCCTGCCTTCGCACGAAAACGGCACTATCTTCCAGTGTCAAGAGAGTTTGGCGATAGGGTCCGCGTTCTGGTTTCCTTGGGTGCGACGGACCCGGGCAATGCCACCGCGCTGGCGCTGGAGGCCTTGCGCCACGTGAACTCCCCCATCAGTGTCACGGTCGTGCTCGGATCGGTGGCGCCGCATGTTCGTGAGATACGCGAATGCCTTGGGACCCTGCCCTTTCCCTGCCGCGTATTGCAAGATGTTGTGGAGATGGCGGAACTCGTTGCCAGCCATGATCTGGTTGTCGGCGCATCCGGCATGAGCGCCTGGGAGCGTTGCTGCCTAGGCGTGGCGAGCCTGCTGCTGTTGACGGCCGGCAATCAGGAGAGGTCGGCCAGGGCTTTGCGGGAGGCCGGCGCCGCCCATTGCCCGGGATATGCCTCCGCGCAAAGCGAGAGGCAATTGGGCACTCTGCTTCAAGACATCATAAGGGACAAGGACGGGCTTAGGCGGATGGGCGAAAAGGCACTCGTCTTATGCGATGGATTGGGCGCATTCCGTGTGGCCAGCGCCCTCGAATCACAGCCGCTCAGCCGTTCCGGTGTGGCGATCGGCTTACGGCCACTGGCCCTGGCCGATAGCGCCCAAATTCTGGAATGGCAGCGCCACCCAGACACCAGACGGTATGCGCGCCAGCCGCAGCCGCCCGATCTCGAGACTCATGATCGTTGGATCCGCAGCCGTATCTCCGATCCCAGGACGATTTCCAACATCATCCTCTGTGGCGAGGCACCCGCGGGGCTCGTCACCCTGCAATGGCAAGGAGAGCATCACGAAGTCTCGATTTTCGTGTCGCCGGCGTATAAACGTCAGGGCTTGGCCGTCGCGGCCCTGGAATTGGTCCGTGGCTTAGTTCCCGACGATTGTCTGGTTGCCGAGGTTCTCGAGGCTAACGCGGCCTCCCACAGTCTTTTTCGCAAGGCAGGGTACCGCCTGTCGCCACCGCGCCACTATGTCCAGGCACCCACATCCTCCAGGAAAGAACAAACATGGTAGAGTCTCAGTTTGCCGACGCGGCATCCGAGGCCCCGTTCTTCGAGATTGCCGGCCGCAAGATCGGACCATCATACCCACCCTATATCGTTGCTGAGCTTTCGGCCAACCACAATGGTGAGCTTGCCCGCGCGTTGGCGATAATGGTGGCGGCAAAAGAAGCTGGAGCGGATGCGGTCAAGCTACAGACCTACACCGCGGACCGCCTGACCCTCGACCATCACGGACCTGACTTTTGCATCCAAGGCGGACCCTGGGATGGGCGCAGCCTTTATGAGCTTTATCAGGAAGCCGCCATGCCTTGGGATTGGCACGAGGCGCTATTCGCCAAAGGCCGCGAATTGGGCATAACCGTCTTCAGCTCGCCCTTCGATGACCACGCGGTCGACCTGCTGGAGGACTTGGGGGCACCGGCCTACAAGATCGCCTCTTTCGAGCTTGTCGATACGGGGTTGATCCGTAAGGCTGCCGCGACGGGAAAGCCGCTTATTCTGTCGACCGGCATGGCCAATCTCGATGAGATTGGTGAAGCCTTGGCCACGGCGCGCGAAGCGGGCTGCGCCGAGATGCTCCTGCTTCACTGTATCAGCGCCTATCCGGCACCGCCGGAGGACAGCAATTTGCGAGTTATCGAAGACCTGCGGCGGCGTTTCGGGGTCATGGCCGGCTTGTCGGACCATAGCATGGGCAACGCGGTGGCGTTGGCGGCGGTGGCACTTGGCGCACCGTTCATCGAAAAGCATTTCACCTTGAATAGAAGTGACGGCGGGCCGGATTCCACATTCTCCCTGGAACCCGCGGAACTGAGGGATCTGGTCTCCAGCAGCCAGCAAGCCTGGTGTGCCTTGGGTCGTGTCTGCTATGGGCGCAGCACAGGCGAAGAGGACAACATCATCTTTCGCCGGTCCCTTTATGTCGTCGAAGATATTGCCGCCGGCGATCGCTTGAGTGAGCACAATGTTCGCTCCATCCGGCCGGGTCACGGGCTCGCGCCAAAGCATCTGCTCGAGGTCATGGGACGGCGTGCCAAGCGCGACCTTTCGCGCGGCACAGCCTTGGCTTGGGCAGACCTGGAGCCGATTGCTGAGGGAGAGGCCTGAACCGATGCCGCCAGATCAGTGGCAGAGAGCCTTAAGCTGTGTCAGCGGCGATCACCGGTGCGCCTGCCTTTGCCGCCCGCGTGGGCTTAGCCGCCAACCTTGATGCGTAGCTACTATTTTACCGTCACGACGGGACGGGCGGGACAAGGCTCGTTCACCGCGTTCCTTCAGCGCAACGTGCCGAACTGTTACGCAGCATTTGAAGAGCCGCAGATCAAATCGCTGCTGCCAAATCCGTTAGGTCACTATGAACGGCGCTTGCGGAGACGCTTCGTGGAAACCCATGAGTTGCTCGGACGGGGCAAGGTGCTCAGTGCATTCGAGGCAGCGGACGAAGCCTATCTTGATGTCGTAGCGGCACGCCGCCAGCGGTTTATCGACAAGCGCTTGCGTGCCCGTGACTGCACGATCTATGTGGACGTCAGCAAATATTTCGCGCGCGGATTGCACAAAGCTCTATTACGCCGCCTCCCGGAGGTAGGTTTGATCCGCCTAGTCCGCGACCCGATCATGAACATGCGCAGCTTTCTCAATCGCAACAAGGATTTCCGGCTCGACAACAGTGCGCCCGAAGCGCAAAGCAACCTTCTCAGGCTTGCCGCTGACGAGCTCGACAAAGGCGAGCTTTATCTTTGGGCGTGGTGCGAGATGTATCTGCGCTTCGACGCCCTGGTCGAGGAGTTCGCCGTCGAACGGGCCGTCGAAATTCGCACCCATGAGCTCGAGAGCGCCGCGGCCATGACGGCGCACCTTGACGCTCTTGGCATGCCCCATGGCGAGGTTACCGTATGTGGTCCGGAGAACACGAATCTCTCACTTGGCTTTGGGGCGACCGAGCCCGGCGCGAGCGATGTCGCGACGTTCTGGCGCTTCCTTGACAGGCTTCCAGCGGATATTCGTGCGCGCATCCCCTATTTTGAAACCTACCAGGCGAAACCGTGCCCATGACACTTCCGCTATCTCTCAAGCTTCTTGTCCCCGGCTATCGCGCCAAATGGCGCCGGCGCTATGCCGGCATGCTTTCCGAGCTGGCGGCTTTGGTGCCGCGCCTGAGCTGTGGCCAAAGTAACGATGTGCCCTGGGTCGAGATCGCCGGCGGTCCGCGGCTGCACGGAATGTGGACGGAAACCGCCAATCGCGAGGTCTGCCGAATCCTCGATCGGGAATTGCCGTCAGGCCTGCCAGTGAGCCATTTTCGCCTGATTAAGGATTGTCTCAATCGCTATGTCTACCCGCATATGCGGCCCGATTTGAAGCCAACAGGCTTTCCGCCAGAGCAGCTGTTCGGCTTTCACGGCCAGCACAAGGATGCCATCGCCGATCTTGACGACAGTGCTGAACGCAAGCGCCTAGTCAAGGCGTTCACGCCGCGCGAGGGCGAGGTCGTCATCGATTGCGGCGCCTTTCTCGGTTTCGGCGATTTGCGCGTGGCTCCGGATATCGGTAGTGGACATATCTATGCCGTCGAGGCCGAGCGCGCCTGCTTCGCCCTGCTCGAGCGCAACGTGACGCATAACGGCATCGCCAATGTCACGCCTATTCATCGTGGGGTCTGGAGCGGCGAGGGCGAATTGGAGCTTGAAAGCGGGTTCGCCCAGGCCAACAGCTTGGTCAGCGAGGTGCACCGCGGTACCGAGATCCAGCCGGTGCGCACCGTCGCTATCGATGCCTTGGTCTCCGAATACGGCATCTCCCGGGTCGATATGATCAGCCTAACCCTCAACGGCGCCGAAGTCGAAGCACTCGAGGGCGCTGAAAAGACCCTGGCCTCGCAGCGCCCCCGAATTCGCTTGGCCGGGTGGTATCGCCGTGGTGGCCGCCGCATTGCCGATATTACCGGCGAGATGCTGGAGAGGCATGGCTACCGGGTCTACATAGGCCCGCGCGGCAACCTCATGGCCTTGCCTGATTAACCATGATCGGATTGTTCGGACATTACCGCAGAGATGCCTCGGCGCCGGTATCGCTGGATGCGATGACCAAAGGCTTGCCCGACCTCGCCGTCCATGCGCCGGCCGGCAGAGGTTGCGCCATCGGTCGTGCGGCACATGCACACGAGGCCAATGCCGGTCTGGCCAATGGCGGTGCGCTTAGCGTGTTGACTTTGGGCGAGGCGGCCCTGCCCGATGATGGCGATGACCTTGCAGCGTCGGTGTTACGCTTGGCCGAGGCAGATGATCTCGAAGCCCTGGTCGAGGCGAACGGCATGTTCTGTGCCGCGATCTATGACAGCGCCGGGCATCGGTTGACACTGATCACCGACCGTTTGGCGAGCTTTCCCATTCACGTCTGGCAGAATGACGGCGAGGTCGTGTTTGGCGGTCAGATATTCACTCTACTCGCCAATCCCGTTGTGCCGCGTCGTGCCGACCCTGCCGGGCTTGCCCAGCTTTTCACCCTGCAACGCACGATCGGGCGCACCACATCGGTGTCCGGCGTCGAGGCCCTGCCGGCGGCGTGCCTTTGGCAAGTCGATCGCGACGGCCAGCGCGAGCGCGCCTATTGGCAGCTTGCCTGGCGGCGCCCCGATTTCACTCTTGTGGAAGGTGCGCAGAGCCTGGCCCACGCCATGCGCGCCGCGGTGGCGCGGCAAAGTGAAGGCAAGACGGCCCTGCTGCTGTCCGGCGGTCTGGACAGCCGCATGGTATTGGCCGCGGCGGCTTCCGGCAGCCTAGATTGTTGGACCACGGCAAGCTATCCAGAGAACCCGGAGCTTTCGCTTGCTGCCGAGACGGCTGCCATGTTCGGCGCCTCCCACCATCCTCTGATCGTCGAGCCCGCCGCCACGCTCGATGTGCTTGAAGCTACCGTGATCGAATCGAACGGGCTCTACCCCGCCTCGACGCCGATGTCCGTCTTTTTGCCAACAGTAGGGCAGGCCAGCGAGTCTATCCTTACCGGCCATGGTCTCGATTATACCTTGCGGGGCTATTACTTGCCGGCACGCTTTCTAGAGCTTGCCGGCTCTCGTACACGGCTGCCCTGGCTCAAGGCGATCCCGGCGCGGCCGACCGGGGCCGACGTGCTCGCGCATCTGCGCCAGGGTCCGCCAAAAGAGACCGTCGAGCGAATCGTGGCGCCGGCTGCGCGCGCCGAGTGGCGGGTCGGTCTTGAGGCCGCCATGCAGGACACCCTGGCGCCGTGGCTCGAATCGGACCAGCCATACAATGCCTGGGACGCCTTTATCCTGCACGCGCTGAGCAAGCATTACGCCTTCAGCGGCATGATGGCGGTGCGCGCCGTGTCCAGCTTGCGCCTGCCCGCATTCGACAATGACGTTTTCGATATCTATTTGCGCATGCCCCCCGCATGGCGTTGCAGCGGGCGCATGGCGCAGCTGGCACTGCGCGCGCTGTCGCCACAGGCCGCCGGCCTAGCAAACGCAAACACCCATTTTCGTGCCGACTTGCAGCCTTGGGTGGAGACAGCCGCGTTGCTGGGCAGGGGCGCCTTGCGCCGGCTCGGCTTGGCGCGGCGAAAGCAGGCGCCCAGCGCGCAGCATTCGACAGGATCGTGGCAGAGTGTCGACGCGCTGTTCCGCGACGATGCAGGTCATCGCGCGCGTTTCGGCGAGATCCGCGCTCGCCTCGACGGTCTCTGCTTTGGCGTGCTCGACGCGGGCGGCTTGGCAACCTGTATCGACGAGCATTTGGCCGGGCATCGCAACCACACTAAGCTGTTGCGGCAGCTCTTGACACACGATGCCTGGGTGAATGAGTTCGCCATTGCCTGAGCCCTCTGAGCCCTTCGCCTACCGGCTGTCCCTGGCACCCGAGGTCGAGGCCTTCCGGCCAGAGATCGAGCATGCCTGCGTTTTCCTCGATCATGCTCATGGCCTGGTTCGCGATGGGGCGGCGGCACGGGTGCTCCATTACGGCTCGGCGCCGCCCGAGGGCGCCATAGCGGTACCCGCCGTCGTTTTTCCGCAAATGGTCTCAGTCGATACCGAGGGCCTGCACCCGAAGCACGACGCTCTCAAAGCCGCTGTCGCGGATGGCAGCTTGGTCAGAGACGGGCTGGGACTGATTTTTCTCATGCTTGCGCGGCTCGAGGAGCGCGATGCACCCGAAACCGACCATATGGGTCGCGCGCGCTACGAAGATTCGCTCGCCTATCGCCTCGGATGTGGCGGCGAGCCCTTGGCAGACAGGGCCGCCCGCGACTTGGCCGAAGGCCTGACCGGCGGTGCCCGCGGCAACGCCACGGCGTACGAGATCATTGTCACTCATGATGTCGACCGCCTGCGCGGCTATCACCGTTGGTGGCAGCCATTGCGCAATGGCGCCGGCGACGTGCTCAAGCGTTTCTCTCCGGCAAGGGCGCTGGCCAGGTTGCACGATGCATATGCGTCAGGACATCCCTGGCGCTCGATGCGAGCCCTGATGGATCTCAGCGAAGCGCGGGCGCTGCAGAGTCATTTCTACTTCATGGGCCCGAGCGACCGGGCCTCCGACAGTCCCTATGCCCTGACCATGGTGCCCCTGCTGCGCGCGGTGGTCTCTGAAATTTTGGCACGCGGGCATGTGGTGGGATTCCACCCTGGTTTTGGGACTCAGGGCGAAGCCGCGTTGTGGCGGGCACAGCGCGACGGTCTCGCGGCCATTCTCGATTGTCCGCTGGAGGAAGGACGCCAACACGGCCTCGGCTGGGATGCGGCGGCCACGCCCGACATATGGGACGCCGCCGGCATGCGGCTCGATGGTACGTTGGGCTATCCCGAATCGACCGGTTTCCGTGCCGGCACATGCCGCCGCTTCGCCGCCTACAGCCTGCGCGACCGACGCACTCTGGCCTTGCAGCAGGTGTGTACGCCAGTCATGGATTTCGGCATGTTCGGCGGCAAGTACCGCAATCTCGACCACCAGACGGCTCTCACCGAGGGTGAGCGCGCTGCTGCCATCTGCCGAGAGTTCGGCGGCACCCTGGTGTTGCTCAATCACGCCGGCCAAAGCGATGAACGCATCCAGCGTTTCTTTGCAGCACTGATGGAGAGTGTGGCATAAGCGATTTCACGCTTGCTGGCTATTGCGGCCTCATCGAATCGCTTCGAGAGCGCGGCTACAAAGTGTGTGGCTTTGCCGATGCGGAGCCCGCAGCCCAACACCTGATCCTGCGTCACGATATTGACGTGGCTCTGGCGCCTGCCGTCGCCATGGCCGAGGAGGAGGCGGAGATGGGTGTCGCGGCAAGCTATTTCGTGATGCTCCGTAATCCACTCTACAATCCCTTTGCCGAGGCAGAGGCGATCTTACGTTTGCGGGCGCTTGGGCATGACGTGGGATTGCATTTCGACGCGGCGCTCTACGACGATTTGACTTCCGCCGCCGCACGCGAATGCGGATTGCTAGAGGATATCCTGCAAGCGCCTGTTGCGACCATCAGCTTCCACCGCCCGGCGCCTGCCTTGCGCGACAGGCCGGATAACCTGGCGGGTCGCCGACACACCTACCAGCCGCGCGTGTTCAGTGAAATGGGCTATTGCAGCGATTCCCGTGGCGGCTGGCATCACGGGCATCCTCTGGACCAGGCGGCCGTGGCGGCCGAACGTGCGTTGCAGCTGCTTACCCATCCGGTCTGGTGGATGGATGGCGGAAAGCGGGTGACGGATCGCCTCGATGCGATTATAGATGACCGCGCTGAAGCCTCCCGCCGCTATCTTGAAGACCAGATCGAAACCTATCGGAGACGCGAATGACTGGGTCGTGGCCACGTGTCGGTGTCGTTGGCGCCGGCTATTGGGGCAAGAACCTGCTGCGAAATTTCGATACCCTCGGGGTGCTCGAATCGTTTTGCGAGACAGACGCCGGACTGCGCGCTGACCGCGCTGCGAATTATGACGTGCCCGCCTATGCCAACCTTGACGCTCTGCTCGCTGACGAAAGCGTGACGGCAGTCGCCATTGCCACACCGGCGGCGACACATGGCGACCTGGCGCGGCAGGCGCTCGAGGCCGGTCGGCATGTCTTCGTCGAGAAACCCCTCTGCCTCGATCTCGCCGAGGCTGACGGGCTTGATGCCCTCGCCAGCGAGCGTGGCCTGACCGTAATGGTGGGGCATTTGTTGCTCTACCATCCAGCATTCGTGGCGCTGCGTGAGCTATTGCGGGAGGGCAGGTTGGGCAGGCTACGTTATGTCTATTCGACGCGCGCCAGCCTGGGTAAGATTCGGCGCGAAGAGAATGCCCTGTGGTCGTTCGCGCCCCATGACGTGTCGATGATCTTGCAGCTCACCGGGGCTTTGCCTGAGCGCGTCACTTGCTCGGGCGGTGCCTGGCTGCATCCGCCGGTGGCCGATACCTCACTCACGCATATGACATTTCCAGGCGGTCTCCAGGCGCATATCTTCGTTTCCTGGCTGCACCCCTATAAGGATCACAAGCTGGTGGTCGTCGGCGAGGATGCCATGGCGGTTTTCGACGACGTCGAGACCGGCGCAGGCAAGCTCCGCTACTATCGCCATCAGGTGGGCTGGAACGGCGATATCCCGGCCATCGACAAAGCCGACGCCGAGCCCATTCCCTATGGCAACGAGGAGCCTCTGGCACGGGAATGTGCGCATTTCCTCGACTGTGTGCGCGATGGCGCACGACCGCTGTCGGACGCCAGCGAGGGGCGCCGGGTGCTGTCCGTGCTTGATGCCTGCGAGCGTGCCTTGGCCAGCGGCCAGGCGACCGCGCTGGCATGAGCACCTATGTGCACCCCACCGCGGTGGTCGATGATGGCGCCGAGATCGGGCCGGAGACCAAGGTCTGGCATTTCTGTCATGTCATGCCGGGCGCCCGCCTTGGCGCAGGCTGCGTGCTCGGCCAGAACGTGATGATCGGCCCCGGCGTCAGCCTGGGCAATGGCGTGAAGGTGCAGAACAACGTCTCGGTCTATGCCGGCGTAACGCTTGAGGACGATGTGTTTTGCGGCCCCTCCTGCGTCTTCACCAACGTGCTGACGCCGCGCGCCTTTGTCGAGCGCAAGGATGAGTTCCTGCCGACGATGGTGCGCCGCGGCGCGACTATCGGCGCCAACGCCACCATCGTCTGCGGCGTCACCATCGGCGCCTATGCCATGGTCGGCGCCGGCGCAGTGGTCACTCATGATGTGCCGGATCATGCGCTCGTCGTGGGCAATCCCGCGCGCGTCAGAGGCTGGGTCAGCCGAACCGGCGAGCGCCTCGGCGCGACTCTCGTCTGCCCGCGCACCGGCGAGCGCTATCACGAGACCGTCGCCGGCTTGCGCCGTGTCGAAGAACAGGAGGGCACATGAGCCAGCCGATCCCCTTTGCCGATCTTGGCGCGCAGTACTTGCGTCTGAAGGCGGACATCGACGCTCGCATGGCGGCCGTGTTGGCCCATGGGCGCTTCATCAACGGCCCCGAGGTCGGCGAGTTCGAGGCGGCGCTCGCAGACTATGCCGGCGCCGGTCACGCGGTGGCCTGCGCAAGCGGTACCGATGCGCTCACCATCGCCCTGATGGCGACGGATATTGGTCCGGGCGATGAGGTCTATGTCCCCGCCTTCACCTTCACCGCGACGGCGGAGGTGGTGCTGCTGCTCGGTGCCCGCCCCGTCTTCGTCGATGTGGACGAGGCGAGCTATCTCATCGACCTCGACGATCTGAAGCGGCGCGTCGCGGCAAGCAGCGGACGGCCGCGCGCGATCATTGCCGTCGATCTATTCGGTCAAGCCGCCGATTACCCCGCTCTTGCCGCGATTGCCGAGGCCCAAGACATGCTGCTGCTGGCCGATGCGGCGCAAAGCCTTGGCGGTGCCGCCGACAACGCGATGGTTGGCGCCTTGGCGCCGGCGACCGTGAGCAGCTTTTTTCCGGCCAAGCCGCTCGGCTGTTATGGCGACGGCGGTGCGCTGCTCACGAGCGACGATGCGGTTGCGGCGCAGTACCGCTCGATCCGCGCTCACGGCAAGGGCGAGGGCAAGTACGACATCGTGCGCGTCGGCCTCAACAGCCGGCTCGATACCTTGCAGGCGGCGGTGCTGCTGGCCAAATTGCTCGTGCTCGACGACGAGGTGGCAGCGCGCGATGCGGTGGCCCTGCGTTACGATGCCGCCTTCGCTGGCAAGGTTGGTCTGCCGGCACGCCTTCCCGGCCGGCGCAGCGCCTGGGCGCAATACACCATCCGCGTCGACAACCGCGACGCGGTGGCGGCGGCACTGAAGGAGCAGGGCATACCAACTTCTGTCTACTATCCTTTGCCCATGCACAGGCAACCGGCATATAGGGATTTTGGCGAGGGCCAGGGCTCATTGCCGGTCAGTGAATCTCTGAGCCAGCGCGTGCTCTCCTTGCCGATCCACGCTTATCTCGACGACGCTGCCATCGAGCGCATCTGCCAAGGCGTGCTGGCGGCGGTGTGATCAATTTTACGACGCTTTCGAAGGGTTTGATCGAGGCACATCTGCCGGCGCTCATCGCGGTGGCGGCGGATGTGCCCGGCGAGTACTGGGACGCTGAGCACTTTCTTGTCGATCTGCCGGAGAAATGGGCGCTCTCTTTCGTCGCGTTTAAAGGCCAGGGGAATCTGATCGGTTATGCGATCGCATCCCGTAAGGATCCACAAACCATTCACCTTCATCATTTCATGGTCACCCGAGATTGGCGCAGTCGGGGTGTGGGCGAGGAAATGATGGGCGAATTGTTGAATCGCGTTGCCGACTATGGCGCTAGCCGACTTTCATTGAAGGCGGCCACACCACGTTCAGTGGCATTCTATCGGCGCAATGGTTTCGCCGAGATTGAACGCCAGGGCCGATACCGACTGCTGCGGCGAGAGGTGAAAGCCACCGCCGACCGTCGATGCTGACCGCCATACACCAGCCCAACTATCTGCCCTGGCTTGGATATTTCCACAAGATTGCGCGCGCCGACCGCTTCGTCTTCCTGGAGCAGGCGCAATATTCCAAGGGCAGCTACAGCAATCGTGTGCGCATTCTCGACAGTGGCCGAGCCGGTTGGTTGAGCCAGCCGGTGCGCCATGCCTTCGGGCAGACCATCGCGGATGTCGGGTTCGCCGACGACGCCTGGGCCGATAAGCATCTCTCTCGGCTGCGCAACGCCTATAGCGGTTGCGCCGCCTTCACCGAGATCTGGCCGGAGCTGACGGAAATCTACCGGGCCATGCCGGTCGAGTCTTTGGCCGTGGCCAATCGTCACCTGGTGACGGCGCTTGCCGGCCGCCTCGGCCTGGAGAGCGAATTCATGACAGACGGCGAGCTTGGCGGCAGCGATCTCGCCGGTGACGATCGCCTGATCGCACTGCTGCGGGCCTGTGGCGACAACGTCAGCTATCTCTCGGGCTCGGGCGGACGCAAGTACCAGGACGAGGCCAAGTTCGCCGAGGCCGGCATATCCCTGGTCTATGCGGGCTGCGACAGCCCGACCTATGATCAGGGCACGGACGAATTCATTGCCGGACTCAGCATCGTCGATGCCCTGTTCCGGATCGGCTGGGACGAGACCGCCCGGCTCGTCCTGGCATGACGCCCCTGCGCGTTCTCTGCCTCGATATCGAAGGAGGCTACGGCGGCTCCTCGCGCAGCCTCTACGAAAGCCTGCGGCACATGGACCGCGAGGCTGTGTCGCCCGAGGTCTGGTGCTTCCGCGAGGGGCCGATCCAGGCGCGCTACGAGGCGCTCGGCATTCGCTGCCGGGTCACCGGGCCGTTGCCGCGTTATAGCGCCTTGCCGCGCCCCTCGCGCAATCTCTTGGCGATAGGACGGACACAAGTTGCCATGCGGCGTGCGCGATCCATGCTCGGCGAGCTTGAAGGTGCCACGCAGCGTTTCGACGTGATCCATCACAATCACGAATCGCTCTGTCTGGTGGCAGCAAGGCTGCGGCGGCGAAGTCGTCTGCGCCAGGTCATGCATTTGCGCACGAATGTCGCGCCGAGCCTCTTCGCCCGCTGGCAGGCACGAACGATCGCTCGCGCGGCAGACCATGCGGTCTTCATCACCGAGAACGAGCGCGACAGCTGGCACGGCCATGGCTTGGCGGTGCCGCGAGAGTCCGTGCTCTACAACATTGCGCGCCTGCCCGGGGAGCGCGCCTCGCCCGATCCCCGGATTCCACAGGATTTCCGTACCCGTGTTGCCTGCATAAGCAACTATGCCTGGGTCCGCGGCATTGATCGCCTGGTCGACGTGGCCGGCGCCCTGCGCCGGCGCGGCCGCTACGACGTGCTCTTCGTTCTCGCCGGCGGCATGCGGTTGCGCGGCAGCCTGCCGGGCGAGCTCGGGCGTTTTACGACCCTTCAAGACTACGCAGCGGCGCGTGGCGTGGCTGATGCCTTTTTGTTTCTCGGTCATGTGGCGAAGCCCGAGGAAGTCTTGCGTGCCTGCCACATCACGGCCAGGCCCAGTCGCGAGGACAATCCCTGGGGGCGGGAGACGCTCGAATCCCTGGCCCTTGGCCGCCCAGTCGTGGCGACGGGCAGCTACGACCGTTTCGTCGAGGACGGCGTTACGGGCAGCCTGCTGCCAGCTTACGATGTGGACGCCTTTGCCGACGCAATTCTGCGCCTGGCCGACGATGCTGCGTTGAGGGACAGGCTTGGTAAAGCGGCGCAGACGCGGATCGCGGATCTCTGCGACGGCCGGGCGCGTGCCGCTGATCTGCTCGCCATATGGCAAGGTGTTAGGTGATGTCAGTGGTCGGCAGGCATCTTTGGTCGGGCGATGATCGAGCGCAGAATATCCGGATAGGTCACTGGCACATCACCCGCGGCGGCAAGGGCGGCCTGGTGCAATGCTGGCGCATCAAGCGTGGTCGCGATTACCCAGCTGTCCGCTCCCGGGGGTGTGCCGTCGAGCGCTTTCACCCCAGCCACTTCCGCCGATTTGCCATCGCCACGCAGAATTCCCACCGGGGTCAGGCGCGTATCGAGCGCGCAGAGCACGGCGATCTCGGTCAGCTCGCCGCTGCCGCAAAGGATTATGCGCGTCGCACCGTTCGCCTCAAGCTCCCCGTACAGCCGGTCGAAGCTTTGCCGCGCCCTGCGGAAAAATTTGAGCGAGTCGCTGAAATACTCCGCCGCCAGCCTTGCTTTCTCGGAAAAGCCCGTCGGCGTCAGATAATAGCGGTAGCGTCGGGCCGGGACCTGGCGCACCTTGATCCAGCCTTTCTTCATACAGCGCTTGACATAGGCATTGGTCATGCCGAGCGCGATGCCGAGCTCCTTGGAGAGGTCACGCTGGTTGACCTCGGCCGAATCGTCGATGCGCTCAAGGATGTCGCGAATGATGGCGTCGTCGCGCGCTTGCCGATCCATTGCTGCACCTTCCCGCAGGCTACCCAGAATAACTAATGTTCATTTTTTGAACAAATGTGCAAGTATGAAATGGACAACACTGGACCGGCATCATGACCACAGAGCTCGACCGGCTGGAAAGCCGCAGCATCTACATCCTGCGCGAGGCGTTCAACCGCATCGACCGGCTGGCCATGCTGTGGTCGCTGGGCAAGGACTCGAACGTCATGCTGTGGCTCGCGCGCAAGGCCTTCTTCGGCCGCGTGCCGTTCCCCGTGGTACATGTGGACACGGGCAAGAAGTTCGCGGAGATGTACGAGTTCCGCAAGCGTTACGCCGGCGAATGGAATTTGGACCTAATCGTGCGCGATTGCCCGTCGATCGCGGCGGTGGACCAGAGCCTGCCGCCCGCCGCCCGCTCGGCGGCGCGCAAGACCGAGGGCCTCAAGGCGGTGGTCGCCGAGTTGGGCTATACGGGCCTGATCGCCGGCATCCGCCGCGACGAGGAAGGCACCCGCGCCAAGGAGCGCGTCTTCTCGCCCCGCGGCATCGGCTCGGCCTGGGACGTGCGCAACCAGCCGCCGGAATTCTGGGACCAGTACAACACGGTCTTCCCGCCCGGCACGCACTTGCGCATCCACCCGCTGCTGCACTGGACGGAGGTCGATATCTGGCGCTATGTGGAGCGCGAGGGCATTCCCGTGGTCGATCTCTATTTTGCCAAGGATGGCAAGCGCTACCGATCGCTGGGCGACGAGGACATCACCAACCCGGTGTCGAGCGACGCGGCCAGCGTTGCCGAGATTATCGCCGAGCTTGAGACGACGCGGGTCTCCGAGCGCTCGGGCCGGGCCATGGATCACGAGGCGGAGGACTCTTTCGAGCGCCTGCGCGCCGACGGATATTTGTGAGCATGAACACCAGAGAGCGCCTGCCGATCGTCATCGTCGGCCATGTTGACCACGGCAAGTCGACCCTTGTCGGGCGCCTGTTTCATGACACCGGCTCGCTGCCGGAGGGCCGCTACGAGGCCATTCGCGAGATGTGCCTGCGCCGCGGCATGCCGTTCGAATGGGCCTTTCTCACCGATGCCCTGCAGGGCGAGCGCGACCAGGCCGTGACCATCGATACGGCGCATGTCTGGTTCAAGACCGACAAGCGCGACTATGTGCTGATCGACGCGCCGGGGCACAAGGAGTTCCTGCGCAACATGGTCACGGGCGCCGCGCAGGCGGACGCGGCGCTCCTGCTGGTCGATGCGGAGGAAGGCGTGCGCGAGCAGTCGCGGCGCCACGGCACACTGCTGCAATTGCTCGGCATTTCCCAGGTCATGGTGCTGATCAACAAGATCGACCGCATCGGCCACGCGCGGGAGCGTATCGTTGCGGTGGAGCAAGAGATTCTGGCCTATCTCAGCGAGCTTGGCGTGGTGCCGCGCTTTGTCATTCCCGTCTCGGCCCGCGACGGTGACAATGTCGCCGAGCGCTCCGGCCATACCGCCTGGTATGACGGGCCGACTGTGCTCGAAGCGCTCGACCACTTCGAGCCGGCGCCCGAGACCACCGATCTGCCGCTGCGCCTGCCCATCCAGGATATCTACAAATTCGATGAACGGCGCATCCTCGCCGGGCGCCTCGAGACCGGCGTGCTGCGCAAGGGCGACCGGGTGCTGTTCTCGCCCTCGAACAAGACCGCCCATGTGGCGAGCATCGAGGCCTGGGCAGCGCAGCCGCCGCTGGAGGCTCATGCGGGCGACAGCATCGGCATCACCCTCGATGAGCCGCTTTTCGTCGAGCGCGGCGAGGTCATCAGCCATCTCGATGCGCCGCCGCTCGAAAGCGACGTCTTCCGCGGCCGCCTGTTCTGGCTCGATTCCAAGCCGCTGGGCGTCGGCTCCCACTACACCATGAAGCTGAATACCAGCGAGGTCGGCGTCACCGTGCAATCGGTCGAGCGCGTTATCGACGCCAGCGACCTTTCCACCGCCGCTTCTGGCAGCGTGCCGGAAAACGCGGTCGCCGAGGTGGTGATGCGGGCCGACCGTCTGCTGGCGCTCGACTCTCACAGCCGCAGCGGGCCGACCGGGCGCTTTGTCCTGGTCGACGATTGGCGCATCGCCGGTGGCGGCATCATCAGCATGGACGGCTACCCCGACCAGCGGGCGCTGGTCGGGGTCAAGTCGACCAATATCACCGCTGTCGGCCACACGGTGGCGCCGGACGAGCGCGTGGCGCGCAATCGTCACGAAGGCGGCGTGATCTGGCTCACAGGCCTCTCGGGCTCGGGCAAGTCGACCCTGGCGCAGGCTTGCGAGCGCGAGCTGTTCCAGCGCGGCTACCAGGTCTATGTGCTCGATGGCGACAATGTGCGCGCCGGGCTCAACGCCAATCTGGGTTTTTCGCCCGAAGACCGGGCCGAGAACATCCGCCGCGTCGGCGAGGCGGCGGCGCTGTTCGCCGATGCTGGCATGCTGGTCATCACCGCCTTCATCTCGCCCTACGTCGCCGACCGCACCCGGGCGCGTGCCGCGGCCAAGCGCCTGGCCGGCGAGGGCGCCTTCCAAGAAGTCTTCGTCAAGGCCGATCTGGCAACCTGCGAAGAGCGTGATCCGAAGGGCCTCTACGCCCGTGCTCGGTCCGGCGAGATTGCCGAGTTTACGGGCGTCTCGGCACCATACGAACCGCCCGACGCGCCCGATCTGGTCGTCGATACGGCAGCGGGCGATATTTCGGCCTGCGTGGCGGCGTTGCTCGAGCACGTCGACCGTACCTTCTCACATCGGAGTTGAGCATGGACAGCGACGCCATTCTGGCCATCGCCCGCGAGGCGGGGGGGCTCATCGAAGGCATTCGCGCGCGCGGCACTGAGGTGCGCGAAAAATCCGATGCCTCGCCCGTGACCGAGGCCGATGAGGCTGCCAACGCCTTCATCGTCGAGCGCCTTGCCGCGCTCACGCCGGATATACCCATCATTGCCGAGGAAAGCGTTGCCGCCGGCATCGTGCCCGATGTTGGCGAGCGCTTCTGGCTGGTCGATCCCCTCGACGGCACCCGCGAGTTCATCGCCGGGCGAGATGAATATACTGTGAACATTGCCTTGATCGAGGCCCGCGTGCCCACCCTCGGCGTCATCGACCTGCCGGCAAAAGGTGAGGCCTATCTCGGCATCGTCGGCGACGGCGTCTGGCGCATCGCCGGTGGCGAACGTCGCGCCATCGCGGCGCGGCAAGTGCCGGCGGTCGATCCTGTCGCCGTCGCCAGCCGCTCCCACGGTGATGCGAAAACCGATGCCTGGCTTAGCGAGGCCGGCGTGGGCGAGTGCGTGCGTGCGGGCTCGTCGGCCAAGTTCTGCGTGCTGGCGTGCGGCAAGGCCGACCTCTATCCCCGCTTCGGCCGCACCATGGAGTGGGACATTGCCGCCGGGCATGCAATTCTCGCCGCCGCCGGTGGCAGCGTTCAGACCCTCGACGGTGCGCCTTTCCTCTACGCCAAGCCCGGCTTCGAGAACCCGGGCTTTATCGCGCGCGGGGCCACCTAGACGGATCGATCAGCTCTTCCGGCTGGCCGCGCCCGATCTCGATGGCGGCCGCGATCATTGCCGGGTCTATCGGGGCCGGCGCCGCGTGCTGGGCAATCTGTGCCGGGGTCTCGACACCGATGACGCAGCTGGCGATGCCGGGCTCGCTCAAGGCCGTCGCCAAGGCAAGGGCCCGCATGTCGGCGCCCAGCGCCCGCAGCACCGTCAAGGGGCCACGCAAGCGCCCGAGATGGTCGGGCAGGGCATCGAGGGGCATGAGCAGCACCCCTTGCAGATAGATGCTGCGCGCGAGCACCATCACGTTGCGTTTGCTTGCCTCGGCAAGCAGGCCCGAGTCCACCATGCGGCGGTCGAGAATATTGAACGGCAGCTGCAGGATCGAGACGCCTTCAATACCGATCACGCCGAACGCTTCCTCGGGCGTATAGACCGAGGCGCCGAAGGCGCGGATGCGCCCGTCATCGACAGCGCGCCGCAGGCCGTCGTGAAAGGCCGTGTCCTCGAGATCGCTCGACCTGTGCGCCAGCACATAGGCGGGGTCATGGCCGAGCGCCGCGGCGCTCCTGTCGATCTCGTCGGCGACCGGCTCAACTGCTGCGATCTTGGTGACGATGGTCGGGCGATGCCCGTGCGCGCGGCACCAGGCACCAATGCGCGCTTCCGAGTCGCCATAGGCGCGCGCAGTGTCGAACCAGCGCATGCCGGAGTTCCAGCCGGCCATGAGCAAGGCATCGGCGGCCGTGTCATCAAGGTGGCCCTCGCGATTGGCGATGCCGTAGGCCGGGCCCAGCTGCGCCGTGCCCAGTGTGAGTTTCGGTATCTCAGTCATGGTTCGGCCTCCTCAGACCGGCGGCGAGCAGCACGACGAAGGCGGCTTCCGCCGGCGCGCGGTATTTGGCCGAGGCTATCGGCCCGTTGATGGCCAGCACGAAGCCGATCCAGGCCAGCAACAACAGCGTCGAGGCCAGCACCACGCGGTCGCCCGAGCGCAGCAGACGCCACAGGCCCCGCACTTGCACGAGGCGCAGGGCAAAAGTGCCGGCGGCACCAATCAGCAGGATCCAGGCATAGGTGGCGTTGTCGTTGCGAAAGAGGAAAGTGACGATCTTGTCGAGCTTGCTGTCACCTTCGGTGGCGAAGAAACCCGTGCGCGGCAGGGTTCGCACAGGGCTTGCCAGGATGATGGCAGGCGAGAACAAATTGATTGCTGCACCATAGGCCCAGGCCTTGGCGAGCGGCAGCGGACCGAGCTCGCCGAGCGCCTCGAAGGCGGCGGCCGTCATGGCGCGGGAGCGGGCGAAAGGGTTGCCCTCGAGAGCGATGGTATCGGCGAAGCGCGCGTGCATGAGCGTTGCCCCCTCGGCGTGGGGCGTGCCGTCAACAGATTCCATCACAAGCGGTACCAGCCAAAGCAGAGTATGGGCGCCGCCTTGGCTCGAAAGGCCAAAGCCGCCGAAGCGTGCTTTGTTGTCATATGCGACGGGCACGACGAGACAGGCCGTCACGGCGGCACCGGCCAACAGCTGAGGGATGCATCGCAAGAGAGGGCGTCTTGCTATTGCGAGCGCGCCGAGCAGCAGGAGCGGCAGCGCCAAGGCCCAGGGCATCAGCATCACGCGCGCCAGTATGCCGAGCCCGAGCGTCAAGCCCACGGCCAAGGCCAGCCACCAACGCGGTTGGCGCAACCAGGCCAGCGTGGCCCATAAAGCCAGAGCGCAAAAGAAGAGGAACAACGAGTCGGTCAGTACCAGCGAGGTTATGACGAGTTGCGTCGGGTTCAGCGCCGCAAGCAGGCCCGCGGGCGCCGCCAGCCGCGGCGCCAGGCTTCCCGCCATGCCCGCGATCGCGACGCAGGTCAGGGCATCGACCATGGCTTGGCCGAGCACCGGCCAGAGCACCCCCGGCCCGAATGCTGTCTCGAACACGCGCAGGAAGGCGAGGTAGGCGGGCATGACATCCGCATGTCGCAGTCCTGCGGCGGCGGCGATGCGATATTTGCCGGAATCCTCTATCAGCAGCGCCTCCGGGCCCCATAGCCCGTGAAGCAGCAGGACTGTGGCGACGCGGACCGTGAGCGCGAGTGCGAGGATACCGAGAACAACGCGCGTGCTAGGCATCGGACAGCAAATCCGTGAAGACCGGCCATACGGCCTGCGGATCGAAGCGGTGCCCGCCGGACAGGCAAAGGGTGCGAAGTCGGTTGGCGCTGTCCAAGGCCGCGTAGACCTCCTGACCCTCGACGGCGGAGCGCTCCGCACCCGCAAAGGGGAATATATGATCCGCATCGCCCGAGGTGACGAGAAGGGGCCGTGGCGCAACCAGGCCGATGACATCGCCAAGCTCGCACCATAACAATTGGCCGGGAATGGTGTTTTGTCCGCTACTGTTCCTGCGATTGGCGAAGGTCTCGCGGATCGGTCCGACAGAGCCCGACGCGATGGTGGCGCCGATGCGTGTGTCGAATGCAGCCGCGTGCAAAGCGACCGAGCCGCCTGCCGAATGTCCCATAATATGGATGCGGCTCGGGTCTATCGCCGGCATGGAGTCGACTGTGTCATCCGTCAGCCAATCGAGCACGGCCGAGACATCCGAAACCCTGTCGCCCAGCAGAGAGCGGCCAAGCAAAAAGGAGTGCAGGGCCGCATCGATACAGGGGTCGGCCGAACGTGGCTGCAGCAGGCGCTCGCGGCGTTCGCCGAAGGCCTTCTGCTCGAGACACAATGCGACATAGCCGTGCGCGGCCGCCTGGCGGGCGAAGTCGAGCCCAGCGGCAATCTTGATCGGATCGGGCGGCATGCGCGCTTCGCCCCAGCTCAAATGTGCGCCTGCATTGGTGCCCTGCAAACAGATCATCAGCGGCGCCGGTGTCTGCAGGTCATCGGACCATACGAAGTCAAGCGGTATGTCCGCCTCCGGCCAGGCCCGCAGGTAGAGCCTCTCACGATTCAGATTTGGCGCTGGCCTCGGTGCCGTGTCACGCAGCAGGACTGCCGGTGGTCCCTCGGTACGGCGATAGCCCGAAAGCGTGATCAGCTTGTCCCGCAGGCGCGTCTGCCATGCTTTGGGCTCGCCGCCCGTCTTTGCCCAGGACAAGGCCAGCGGCGCCTCTCGATAGGCTAGTCGATGCTCGGCAAAAGGACTCAAGTTGGAATCAGGCGGGGGCGGCGGGTAGGGGTCGAAATCGCCGCGCAACGCCAGCGCAAGGCGCCGGCGCAAAGCGAGCGCATACATGGCCCAGCGCGGGGTCACAGCACGTAGCCGTCATGCTTGCGCACCTTGCCTGCTGTGGCGCGGTCGCGCCACCAGGCGATGGTTCGCTCAACGCCGTCGCCCAGTACCGTTTCTGCCGTCCACCCTGTCGCGGTCGTGAACTGGTTCGCATTCGCGAGCAGCGCCCGGACCTCGGAGTCCTTCGGGCGGATACGCGCTGCCTCGGTCTCGACCGGCTTGTTGGTGGCGGTCTTCTCGCGTACCAGCTCGACCAATTCGCCGATGCTGACCGCGGTACTGGTGCCGGCATTATAGGCGCGGCCGGGTTCGACCGCGTCGCTCTCTCCCATGGCAAGAAAGGCGGCTGCGGTATCGCCGACGAATACGAAATCACGTGTCGGCGTCAGATCGCCCACCCGGATCGCCTCGCAGCGCGGGTCGATGGCCTGGCGGATGACGGAGGATATCACGGCGCGCTCGCTTTGCCGCGGGCCATAGGTGTTGAACGGCCGCAGCACATAGGCCGGCACGCCGAAGCTGAGGGCATAGGCGTTTGCCATCATGTCCGCGGCAATCTTGCTGGCGGCGTAAGGCGATTGCGCCTGTAACGGATGCGCTTCGTCGATGGGGCTGGTGATGGCGGTGCCGTACACCTCGCTGGTCGACGTCATGACGATACGCCGCGGCTTGTGGATCCGCGCCGCCTCCAACAGGTTCACCGCACCCGTCACGTTCACGTCCACATAGGACTGGGCGGCGACATAGGAATAGGGGATGGCGATCAAGGCGGCGAGATGGAAGATCGCTTCCTGGTCCTCGCAGAGCCGCATGATGAATGCGGCATCGCGCACATCGCCGCGCTCGATGCGAATGGCGGCGCGAACGTCGTCGGACAGGTCGTCTAGCCAGCCGCTGCCGTCGAACGCATTATACAGGGCGAGCGCCGTGACATCGGCGCCGGCCGCCACCAGGCGCTCGACCAGATGAGAGCCGATAAATCCGTCGGCGCCGGTGACCAGGGTCTTGACGCCGCGATAGCTTGTCTCACTTTCACTCATGGCGCGGACCATACGAGAGAGGCGTAAGCATGGCAACGAGACGCTGGGTCATTCCATCGGTCGGATTAGGACTGTTGCTCATTGCCGGCGCCTATCAGGTGCTCTGGCGCGGCAATATCGGCTGGGGCTTCGGCACCATCACCGACAGCGGCCCGATCTCGACCTGGGAGCAAGGCTTCGATCTTGGTTTCTCCATGGTCCCGCTCGTTGCCGGCCAAGAAGTGGTGATCGACTACGAGGTCACCGTGCGTGCCGGCGCCTTTTGGATCTACGTCTACGATTTCGGCAAGCCGCTATCCGACCCGAGCGGCTGGAACTGGAAGATTCGCCCCGGCGACCCTGCCACAGGCAGCTTCCACTTCACGATACCCGAGACCGCGATCTACCGCTTCAGCTTCGACGCCACCTCGACCTTCGAGAGCGCCCGCCGCGAGGTCGCCTACGACCTCGACTATCAGGTGCATTGGGGGGTGAAAAATCCGGGCGCCTGGTTCGGCCTATAGGGGCCGCCGTGCCTTCAGTGCGGCACCGAGGGTGCCGTCGTCGAGATAGTCGAGCTCGCCGCCGACCGGCACGCCGTGGGCCAGCCCGGTGACGCTGACAGCGCAGCCGGCAAGGCGGTCGGCGACGTAATGGGCGGTTGTCTGGCCGTCGACGGTCGCCGGCAGGGCCAGGATCACTTCCGTCACGCCAGCTTCGCCCGCGCGCGCGGCCAGGCGGGCTATCGACAGGTCCTCCGGGCCGATGCCGTCGAGCGGCGACAGCACGCCGCCGAGCACGTGGTAGCGCCCGCGATAGAGAGCCGAGCGCTCCAGGGCCCAGAGGTCGGCGACATCCTCGACCACGCAAAGCTGGCCGCCTTCGCGGCGCTCGTCGGCACAGATGGTGCAGGGATCGGCACTGTCGAGATTGCCGCACAGGCCGCAGGCGTGGACGGCGCTGTCCGCCTCGGCCAACGCCGCCGCCAACGGCCGCAGCAAGGTCTGGCGCTTGTCGAGCAGGGCCAAGGCGGCGCGCCGGCCCGAGCGCGGCCCGAGGCCCGGCAGGCGTGCCAGGGCCTGGACCAGCTGCTCGATTTCGGCCCCGGCCATGCTTGGCTCAGAACAGCTTGAGGCCGGGCGGCAGCGGCAGGCCGCCAGTGACGTCCTTCATCTGCTCGGCCGCCAGGGCCTCGGCCTTGGCGCGGGCGTCGGAGCAGGCCGCCACCACGAGATCTTCGAGCACGCCGATCTCGTCGGGATCGGCGAGGGAGGGGTCGATGCGAATGCGCTTGAGCTCGCTCTTGGCGGACATCGTCGCGGTCACCAGACCGGCACCGGAGGCCCCTTCGACTTCGATCTCGGCCAGCTTTTCCTGCATCGCTTCCATGCGCGACTGCATTTCCTGGGCCTGCTTCATCAGATTGCCGAGATTTCTCATTCGCCGGTTACTCCTTGTCGGTGGCGTGGCGCACTTGGGCGCTGGTCGGATCGATCTGGGCGCCGGGGAAAGCGTCGAGCACCTGGCGCACCAGCGGATCATGGGCAAGTTCCTCGAGGCGCTGGCGCAGCGCTTCGTCGTCGCGCTCCGCCAGGGTCGGCTCACCGGCCTCGTTCGACAGCGCCACCACCCAGCGCTCGCCGGTCCACTCCCCGAGTTGCCCGGCAACGTTGGCGGCCAGATCCCCTGGCGCGTTGTCGGTTACGCGCAGCTCGATACGGCCGGGCTGGAAGCGCACCAGATGCACGTCGTGCACGAGGTGGGCGAACAGCAGCGCTTCGCGATTGGCATCGAACAGGGCCACAGCGGTGGTGAAATCCTGCGGCATCTGCGCGGTCGGGCCGGGCGCGGGCGCCGCTGGCGCGGCAGGTTGCGTGGTGGCTGGAGCGCCCTGGCTTTGCAGCTTGCGCACCAGATCCGCCGGGTTGGGCAGGTCGGCGGCATGGGCCAGGCGCACCAGCACCATCTCCACCGCTGACAGTGGTGCCGGCGCATCCTGCGCCTCGCGCAGTCCCTTGAGCAATATCTGCCAGCAGCGCGCCAGGTCCGGCACGCTGAGGCGTTCGGCAAGCGCCGCGCCGCGCACCCGCTCGGCCTCGGGCAGGCCCGGGTCGCCGGCGGCATCCGGGGCCACTTTGAGGCGGGTCAGCCAGTGGCTGAGATCGAGCATGTCGCGCAGCACCACCACCGGGTCGGCGCCGGCGCGGTATTGCTCGCCGAGCAGGTCGAGGGCTGCAGGTAAGCGGCCGCCGAGCACGGCTTCGGCGAGATCGAAGACGCGCTCGCGGTCGGCCAGCCCCAGCATGTCGCGCACGGCTGCCGCTTCGACCGTCGCACCCGCGGCATCGCCGATGGCCTGGTCGAGCAGGGACAGGCCGTCGCGCACCGAGCCGTCCGCCGCGCGCGAGATTAGGGCTAGGGCGTCGGGGGCGACGGTTGCCGATTCCCGCTCGGCGATGCGCCCGAGATGGCCGGCCAGCATCTCGGCATCGACCCGGCGCAGGTCGAAGCGCTGGCAGCGCGAGAGCACGGTGACCGGGATCTTGCGCACCTCGGTGGTGGCGAAAATGAAGGTGACGTGGTCCGGCGGCTCCTCCAGGGTCTTCAGCAGCGCGTTGAAGGCGTTGTTCGACAGCATGTGCACTTCGTCGATGATGTAGACCTTGTAGCGTCCGGAGCCCGGGGCATAGCGCACGCTCTCGATAATCTCGCGCACGTCGTCGACGCCGGTGCGGCTGGCGGCATCCATTTCCAGCACATCAGGATGACGGTCGGCGGCGATGGCGACGCAGGTATCGCACTCGCCGCAGGGCTCGGCGACCGGCGCCGTGACGCTGCCGTCGGGCCCGGTGCAGTTGAGCGCCCGGGCGATAATCCGCGCCGTCGTCGTCTTGCCGATGCCGCGCACGCCGGTGAGCAGGAAGGCATGCGCCAACCGGCCGCTGGAAAAGGCATTGCCGAGGGTGCGCACCAGCGCGTCCTGGCCGACCAGGTCGGCAAGCTTGGTCGGGCGGTACTTGCGTGCCAGGACGCGGTAGCCGGTCTCGCTCATGACACTCCAAGCGTGGCCTGTTGTGCGTAAAGGTGGGAGGCCGGCCTGCGACCCGGGCCGGGCTCGTTACGGCTGCTTCCTTCCGGACCTGACCGGGTTGGCGAGTGGCCCGTCCGCCACCGACCTCCCGCCGAGGGTTATCGGCCATCGCGGGCGCCCGCGCAAGCGTGGAGGAGGAAAGATCAGACCCGGGAAGGCAAGTGCGGTTATGTCTTGTGTTGCAATTCTATCTGCTGATCAATTCAGATATAAAACTGCATATAATCAAATGGTTAAAATACGTAATTGCATTTTTTGCAAGAAAAGTGCAATTTTTCGCACTCAATTGCAGGAACCGTGATAAGCGCGATGAAAGCCAAGGATTTCAGCGATTCCCCGTCCGGCACCCTGGTCCCGACCACGAACAACTGCCAAGCCTTCGTCCCCCATCCGCTGCCGCCGCGGCGGCCGCTGTCGCTTGAGCCATACATGACTTTGATCGAGAGTGCCTCCCGTTTGATCGGCGAGTTGAGCGGCCTCGGGCGTAATCTGCCGGACCCAAATCTGCTGATAAGCCCTTTTGCCCGCAGAGAAGCCGTCGCGTCGTCGAGAATCGAAGGGACCGTGACGTCGCTGGACGAGTTGTTCGCCTATGAAGTCGGAGTTGGCAGCGACGCGCGGTCCGATACGCGAGAGGTGCACAATTACATCCGAGCCCTCAATCACGGTCTGCAACGACTTGAGACACTGCCAATTTCGAGCAGATTGATTCGCGAGTTGCACGAGGTCTTGCTCGCTGGCGTCGCCAAGACCCGAGGCGGCCGGATTGTCCCCGGCGAGTTCAAGGCCGAGCAGAATTGGATCGGTGCGAGGCTTATCGAGAACGCCCGATTTGTGCCGCCGCCACCGCAGCAAGCGGAAGAGGCGATGCATGCTCTTGAGCGCTACATTCACGATGATGGCAATGCCCTGCCGCTGATCGTGCGCCTGGCGCTCATTCATTACCAGTTCGAGACCATCCACCCCTTCCCGGACGGCAACGGGCGGGTGGGCAGGCTCTTGATTCCTCTCATGCTTTGCGAGTCGGGGGCCATGTCTCAGCCGCTGCTTTATCTCAGCCCGTATTTCGAGGGGCGCTACGACGATTACATCGACAAGATGTTCGCCGTCAGTCGATCAGGCGAGTGGGAGGCATGGATAGCGTTCTTCCTGCAGGGCGTTGAGGTTTCTTGCCGGAACGCGATCGCGAAAGCTCGGGCCGTGCTGTCTCTGCAGGCTGAGTATCACAACCGCATTCGCACGGTGCGATCCTCCGCTTTGCTGGCGAACCTGGTAGACGGTCTTTTCATCACACCGGCGACTACCACACCGCTCGTCGTGAATACGCTAAACGTCAGCTACAACTCCGCCAAGAACAACATAAAGCGCCTCACAGACCTCGGTATTCTGGTGCCCGTGGAGACCCGCTGGCGGCCCAAGCTGTTTCTTGCGCAAGAGATCATCAACACGATCTCCGACGAAGACGACGCGGTGTAACGGTCCGCAACACGATCTTGCCGTTGCGAGCGTTCCCGTCGTGTGCCAGGGTCGCCGCCATGAGCAGATCCCACGCCTTCAGCGGCATGCCTTTGAGCCGCGATGACGCCTTGCGCGGCGATACGGACGCTATCGCGCGGCTGCGCGACCATCCCGAAAGCCGTGTGCTCGTGGTCTGGCGCGACCGCCACCTCATCGCCGATGCGGCCGCGCCCGGCGCCACCTGGCACCGGGGCGACGAGGGCCGCGGCCTGCTCGCCGAGGCGGAGAACTGGGTGCTGCTCGGCGAGGGCGACGGCATCGCCCATTTCGCCGTCGACATCTCGCATATGGACGAGCCGCTCTTCGCCGACCGCGGCGAGTTCCTCGACCTGCGCGCCATGGCCTCGCTGCTGTCGACCGATGACGGCGCCGTCATGGCCTATGCCCGCGGGCTGCTCTATTGGCACCGCCGGCACCGCTTTTGCGGCGCCTGCGGCAGCCCGACCGAGATCGTCTCCGCGGGGCATGTGCGGCGCTGCAGCAATACGGATTGTGCGATCGACCAGTTCCCGCGCACCGATCCCGCCATCATCGTGCTGGTCAGCCATGGCGATCTCTGCCTGCTCGGGCGCCAGCGCGTCTGGCCCAAGGGCATGTATTCGACCCTGGCCGGTTTCGTCGAGCCGGGCGAGAGCCTGGAAGAGGCGGTGGCACGCGAGGTCTTCGAGGAATCGGGCGTCGTCGTCGAGGCGCCGAGCTATCATTCCTCCCAGCCCTGGCCGTTTCCGGGCTCGATCATGCTCGGCTTCCATGCCAGCGCGCGCGACACCGCGCTCAATGTCGATACGGACGAGCTGGAGACCGCTGCCTGGTTCCATCGCGACCAGCTGCTGGCCTCGCCGGAAGACGACGGCTTCCGCCTGCCGCGGCGCGGCTCGATCGCCCGCCGCCTGGTGGAGGAGTGGTTGGCTCAGCCGGAATCCTGATCGCGGAACGAATCCGCGGCATAGACGCCGAGAATCTTCACGTCGCGCGAGAAGAAGCCGAGCTCCTCCAGGGCGAGGCGCACGGGCTCCTCGCTGGGATGGCCTTCGATATCGCTGTAGAACTGGGTCGCCGAGAACGAGCCGTCGAGCATGTAGCTTTCCAGCTTGAGCATGTTGACGCCGTTGGTGGCGAAGCCGCCGAGGGCCTTGTAGAGCGCGGCGGGAATGTTGCGTACGCGAAAGACGAAGCTGGTGAGCACGCGCCCGCTGCCGGGCTCGGGCTCGTCGGGCTGGCGGGCCATGACCAGGAAGCGCGTGGTGTTGTGGTCGGCGTCCTCGATATCGGCGCGCAGTATGTCGAGGCCGTAGGTCTCGGCCGCCAGGGACGAGGCGATGGCGGCCTGGCTGGGGTCGTCGCGCCCGGCGATGGCCGAGGCGGCGCCGGCGGTATCGGCCTCGACCATCGGCACCAGCCCAAGCTCGTGGATCAGCTTGCGGCATTGGGCCAGGGCGTGGACGTGGCTGTGGGCGCTCTGCAGGTCCTCGAGTCGTGCGCCTGGCAGGCTGAGCAGCTGGTGGCGCACTCTTTGGAAGCGCTCGCCGATGATGTGCAGGCCCGAGCCCGGCAGCAGATGGTGAATGTCGGCAACCCGCCCGGCGACGGAGTTCTCGACCGGGATCATGGCCAGCTCCGCGGTGCCGTGCTCGACCGCGGTGAAGGCGTCCTCGAAGGTCTCGCAGGGCAGCGGCTGGTAGTCCGGATAGGAGGCCAGGCAGGCCATGTGCGAATAGGCGCCGGCCTGGCCCTGGAAGGTAATGCGCGGTGTCTCGCTGCTCACGGCTGCCTCTCTCCGCCCAGCATGGCGCGGGCGCGTTGCAAATCTTCCTCGGTATCGACCCCGAGCGGCACGCTATCGACCAGGGCCACGTCGATGCGCATGCCGGCGTCGAGCGCGCGCAGCTGCTCGAGTCTTTCACGGCGCTCCAGCGGGCTCGGCGGCAGGGCGACGAAAGCCTCGAGCGCTGCCCGGCGATAGGCATAAAGGCCGATGTGGTGGTAATGGGGGCCCTCGCCCCAGGGCGCCGTGGTGCGGGTGAAGGCAAGCGCGCGGGCGCGTCTGGCGCCATCGCCGAAGCCGGCGATGATCTTCACCACATTGGGATTGTGGCGCTCGTCCTCGTCCGTGATCTCACAGGCCACCGTGCCGATGTCCACCGCCGGGTCGTCGAGCAGGGCGACGGCGGCGCGAATCTGCTGCGGATCGATGGTCGGCAGGTCGCCTTGCAGGTTCACCACGACGCCGCAGGCGCCGTCCGGGTCCTCCGCCTGCAGCGCTTCGGCGACGCGGTCCGAGCCCGAGGGATGGTCCGGGTTGGTCAGGCGCGCCACGCCGCCCGCCGCCGTCACTGCCTCCGCCACCTCGGCCTCGGCGCAGGCCACGACGACACGGCCGACCTCGGCCTCCACCGCACGGCGCCAGACCTGCACGATCATGGGCAGGCCGGCGATATCGGCCAGCACCTTGCGCGGCAGGCGCGTCGAGGCGAGGCGGGCGGGAATCAAGACGATGGCGGCATTGCTGTCGGTCATGACGAGCAGAAGCTTATAGGTGTTGCGGCTCCGCGGGCAAAGCCGTACTTTCGCGCCCGCGCGCAGTTTCCTAGAGCCGGGGTAGGCATGTCAGGCTTTGAGATCAACAAGATTGTCGGGGCCATCCTGATGGCCGTGTTGTTGGCACTCGGACTGTCCTTCGTCGTCGAGCTGACGACCGGGGGCGGGCACGAAGAGAGCGAGCCCGTCTATCTCGTCGGCGGCGATGAGGAAGAGGACGTGGCGGAAGAAGAGCCCGTGGGCGATGAGGTCACCGAAGCTGTCGAGGCCGTGGAGGAGGCTGCCGAGGCCGTCGAAGCGGCGGTCGAGGAAGCCGCGGATGTTGCCGAGGCCGTCGTCGAGGAAGTGGTCGAGGAGGTTGCGGAGGCGGCTGCAGAAGCCGCGTCGCCCTTGATCGCCGCCATTGCCGCCGCCGATCTCGCGGCCGGCGAAAAGGCCTTCAAGAAGTGCAAGGCGTGTCACACCGTCGACGAGGGCGGTGCCCACAAGATTGGCCCGAATCTCTGGGACGTGGTCGGCGCGCCGATGGGCCGCCATGCGGAGTACAAGTATTCCGGCGCCCTGACCGATATGGGCGGCAACTGGGATTACGCCTCGCTCGATGCTTTCCTGACCAAGCCCAAGGACTTCATGGCCGGCACCAAGATGGCCGCCTTCCCGGGCGTCAAGCAGGCAGAGGACCGAGCCGCGGTGATCGCCTACCTGCGCAGCAATGCGGGCACGCCGGCGCCGCTTGGCGACTGATCACGTTCCCGCGCGTCTCCTCTTGAACCGCCGCAGGTTCCGCCCGACACTGTAAGGGAACGGCGCAACTGTCGCGCCGCCCAAAGGGAGGCCGCATGAGCCCGTTGTTCCGTCATCTTACGATTCCGGCCCTGGCCGGCCTCGTCCTGTTCGTTGTCCCGGTACATGCCAAGGCCGAGAGCCAAAGCTTCACGTGCGGCCTCGACGCCATATCCTCGGGCGCGGCGGCCGGCGGCGGCCTGACCGATGCCCACGCCATGTCAATGTTCGGCGACGTCAAATACGGGCCTGATTTCAGCCATTTCGACTATGTCGATGCCAATGCGCCCAAGGGCGGCACGGTCAAGCTCGCCACCATCGGCACATTCGATACCCTCAATCCTTTCACCCTGAAAGGGGTGGCCGGCGTCGGCAGCTTCCAGATCTACGATACCCTGCTGGTCAGCTCGGCGGATGAGGCCTTCACCGAATACGGTTTGCTGGCGGAAAGCATCAGCATGCCCGAGGACCGCTCCTCGGTCACCTTCACCCTGCGTGAAGGTGCGCGCTGGCACGACGGCGAGCCGGTCACAGTTGCCGACGTGATTTGGAGCCTGGATACCCTCAGGACCAAGGGCAATCCCTTCTACCGCCAATACTACGCCGATGTGGCCAGCGTCGAGGAAGTGGCGGCGCGCACGGTGCGCTTCAATTTCGATCCGGAAACGACCAACCGCGAGCTGCCGTTGATCGTCGGCCAGTTCCCCATCCTGCCGAAGCATTACTGGGAGAGCCGCGATTTCGAGGCGACGACCCTGGAGCCGCCGCTCGGCAGCGCCGCCTATCGCATCGCCGAACTGGAGCCGGGACGCTCGGTCACCCTCGCCCGTGTGGATGACTATTGGGGCCGCGATCTACCGGTAAACGTAGGTCGTTACAATATCGATACGATCCGTTACGACTATTATCGCGACGCCAAGGTGGCGATCGAGGCGTTCAAGGCGGGGGAATATGATCTCCGCCTCGAGAACAACTCCAAGGAATGGGCCACCGCCTACGACATCCCCGAGCTTGACAGCGGTGAGATCGTCAAGGCCCTGATCGACCACGAGCAGCCGACAGGCATGCAGGGCTTCTGGCTCAACACCCGGCTGGCCAAGTTTGCCGACCCGGCGGTGCGCGAGGCCCTCGGCTACACCTTCGATTTCGAATGGACCAACCAGAACCTGTTCTACGGTCAATACACCCGCACCGCGTCCTACTTCTCGAACACCGAGCTGGCCGCGACGGGCGAACCGCAAGGCCGTGAAGCCGCGCTGCTCGAGTGCTATCGCGGGCAGGTGCCGGAGGGCGTATTCGAGACCGCTTATGCGCCACCGACCACCGAGGGCGGCTCGCTGCGCGGCAACCTGCGTACCGCAAGCCGCATGCTGACCGCCGCCGGCTGGGCCGTGCAGGATGGCAAGCGCATCAATGCCGAGACCGGCGAGGCGATGGTCATCGAGTTCCTGCTGGTGGCGCCCGCTTTCGAGCGCATCGTCGGGCCGGTGGTCAAGAACATGGAGCGCCTCGGCATCGAGGCCTCGATCCGCATCGTCGATCCGGCGCAATACCAGAATCGCATCGAGGACTTCGACTACGATGTCATCGTCGGCAGCCGCGGCCAGTCCCTCAGCCCGGGCAATGAGCAGCGCAACTACTGGACCACGGCATCGGCCGATATTCGTGGTAGCGGCAATCTCGCCGGGGTGCGCGATGCGGTGGTGGACGAGCTCGTCGACCTGGTCATCCAGGCGCCCGACCGCGAGGGCCTGATCGCTGCCACAAGGGCGCTGGACCGGGTGCTGCTGTCGGGCCATTACGTCATCCCCAATTGGCACATCCGCAGCTACCGGGTGCTCTATTGGAGCAAGTTCGGCCATCCGCCGGCACCGCCCAAATACGGCCTCGGCTTTCCCGATACCTGGTGGGTCAGCGCGCCTTAGCAGGGCCAGACCATGCTCGCCTATATCATCCGGCGGCTGCTGCTGATCATCCCGACCCTGTTCGGCATCATGGTGATCAACTTCGTGGTCATCCAGGCCGCACCCGGCGGGCCCATCGAGCAGCTTATTGCCACCATGGAAGGCAGCGCGGTCGACGTCACCGCGCGGGTCAGCGGCGCTGGGCCGAGCGAGACGCTGGAGGACGCAGGCAGTAGCGCCGGTGGCGGCGTCACGAGCAAATATCGCGGCGCCCAGGGCCTCGACCCCGAGCTGATCGTCGACCTCGAGCGCCAGTTTGGCTTCGACAAGCCGCCCGTCGAGCGCTTTCTCGACATGCTGTGGAACTACATCCGCTTCGATTTCGGCGAGAGCTTCTTCCGCGACCGCACGGTGATCGATCTGGTGCTGGAGAAGATGCCCGTCTCGATCTCGCTGGGCCTGTGGACCACCCTGCTCGTCTACACCATCTCCATTCCGCTCGGCATCGCCAAGGCGGTCCGCGATGGCTCGCGCTTCGATGTCTGGACCTCGGGCGTGGTGATTGTCGGCAATGCCATTCCGAGCTTTCTCTTCGCCATCCTGCTCATCGTCGTCTTCGCCGGCGGGCGCTATCTCGACTGGTTCCCCTTACGCGGGCTGACATCTCCGGGTTGGGCCGACATGTCGACGGCAACACAGATAGTTGACTATCTCTGGCATATGGTGTTGCCGGTGCTGTCGATGGTCATCGGCGGCTTCGCCGGCCTCACCCTGCTCACCAAGAACTCGTTCCTGGAGGAGATCAACAAGCAATACGTGGTCACCGCGCGCGCCAAGGGCCTGACCGAGCGCCGCGTGCTCTACGGCCATGTCTTCCGCAATGCCATGCTCATCGTCATCGCCGGCTTCCCGAGCGCCTTCATCGGCATTCTCTTCACGGGTGCCCTGCTGACGGAGATCATCTTCTCCCTCGACGGTCTCGGCCTGCTCGGCTTCGAGGCGGCCTTGGGGCGCGACTATCCGGTGATGTTCGCCTCGCTCTATTTCTTCACCCTGCTCGGGCTGGTGATGCAGCTTATCGGCGACATCACCTACACCATCATCGACCCGCGCATCGATTTCGAGAGCCGCGACGTATGACTGTGTCAGCTCCGCCACCGGAGAGCGCCGAGCGTGTCCTGGGTCTGCGCATCTCGCGCCTCAACCGCCGCCGCCTGCAGAATTTTCGCCGCAACAAGCGCGGCTTCTGGAGCCTGTGGATATTCCTCGCCGTCTTTGTCCTCACCCTGCCGGCGGAGATGATCGCCAATGACAAGCCCCTGCTTGTCAGCTTCGGTGGTGGTTATTACTTCCCTGTCTTCGAGTCCTACGCCGAGACCGAATTCGGCGGCGAGTTCGAGACCGAGGCGGACTATCGCGACCCCTATGTCCAGGAGCTCATCGAGGCAAAGGGCTGGATTGTCTGGCCGCTGATCGCCTTCCGCTATGACACCATCAATTACGACCTCGACGTGCCGGCGCCCTCGCCGCCCAGTGGCGAGAATTGGCTCGGCACCGATGACCAGGCGCGGGACGTCGCGGCGCGGCTGATCTATGGCTTCCGCATCTCGGTGCTGTTCGGCCTCGTGTTGACGCTCATCAGCTCCGTCGTCGGCATCGCCGCCGGTGCCGTGCAGGGCTATTTCGGCGGCTGGGTCGATCTTATCTTCCAGCGCTTCATCGAAGTCTGGTCCGGCCTGCCGACGCTCTATTTGCTCATCATCCTTGCCAGTATCGTCACGCCGACCTTCTGGCTGCTGCTTGGCCTTATGCTGCTGTTCAGCTGGATGGGGTTGGTCGGCGTGGTGCGGGCGGAGTTCCTGCGCGCCCGCAATTTCGAGTTCGTGCGCGCCGCCCGGGCGCTCGGCGTCGGCGATAGCGGCATCATGTTCCGCCACATCCTGCCCAATGCCATGGTTGCCACGCTGACCTTCCTGCCCTTCATCCTGACCGGCTCGGTCACCGTGCTGACCTCCCTCGATTTCCTCGGCTTCGGCCTGCCGCCGGGATCGCCCTCCCTCGGCGAACTGATGAACCAGGGCAAGAACAATCTGCAGGCGCCGTGGCTTGCCTTCACGGGCTTCATCACCCTGGCGGTGATGCTGTCGCTGCTGGTCTTTATCGGCGAGGCGGTGCGCGATGCCTTCGATCCGCGCAAGACTGTCGCATGAGCCTGCTCAGCATAGAGGATCTGGCCGTCAATTTCCGCGTCGAGGGGCGCGACATCGAGGCTGTGCGCGGCGCTTCGCTGAGCATCGAAAAAGGCGAGACCGTGGCCCTGGTCGGCGAGTCCGGCTCGGGCAAGTCGGTCACGGCGCTCAGCGTGTTGCAATTGCTGCCCTATCCCCGCGCC
>CAYPAX010000007.1:0-71814 GCA_964408735.1 uncultured Rhodospirillaceae bacterium
AAAGGGGTCAAAATTGGACGCCGATAGGGGGTCAATGTTCAATGCCGATTGACATGCCGTGGAGGATGGCACGCCGCTGCTCTGGGTGCTGCGCGACCATCTCGACCTCACCGGGGCCAAATATGGCTGCGGCATCGCCCAGTGCGGCTCGTGCACAGTGCATATCGATGGCGAGGCCGTGCGCTCCTGTGTGTTGCCCGTGGATGCGCTCACGGGCGAGGAGAAGATCGTCACCATCGAAGGCCTGTCGACGGACGGCAGCCATCCCGTGCAGCGGGCCTGGGCCGAGCTCGACGTGCCGCAGTGCGGCTATTGCCAGACCGGCATGATCATGGCGGCGGCGGCGCTGCTCGCGGAGACCCCGAAGCCGAGCGACGAGGACATCAACGAGCAAATCACCAATATCTGCCGCTGCGGCACTTTCAACCGGGTCCGGCGCGGGATTCATCGCGCTGCCGAGATCAAGGGCTGAGGGAGGGCGAGACCATGACAAAGACACTTAGCCTGACCCGGCGCGGGTTCGTCATCGGCGCTGCCGCAACGGGCGCCGGCCTCTCGATCGGCTTCTCTCTTCAGGGCGCGAGCGGCGAAGCGCATGCCGCGGAGACGCCGGAGATCAACGCCTGGGTGGTGATCCATCCCGACGACACGGTCGTGATCCGCATCGCGCGCTCGGAAATGGGCCAAGGCACCTTGACCGGGCTCGCACAATTGGTCGCGGAAGAGCTCGAATGCGACTGGTCGAAGGTAACAACGGAGTATCCCACACCAGGCCAGAATCTGGCGCGCGACCGCGTCTGGAAGAATTTCTCCACCGGCGGCAGCCGCGGCATTCGCCAAAGCCATCTCTATGTGCGCGAAGGGGGCGCGGCGGCCCGGCTCATGCTGATCGAGGCGGCGGCCAACGTCTGGGCCGTTCCGGAAGCAGAGTGTCACGCGGCGGAAAGCGTGATTACCCATGCGCCGTCAGGCCGCACGACCACCTATGGTGCGGTCGCAACCGCCGCGGCGGCACTGCCGATGCCGCTTGATGTCACGCTGAAGGATCCCAGCGACTGGAAGATCGCCGGCAAGCCCCTGCCACGCCTCGATACTCGCGACAAGCTGACCGGGCAGCAGATCTACGGCGCCGACATGAAATTGCCCGGCATGCTGAGCGCCGCCATCAAGGCCTGCCCCGTCTTCGGCGGCACACTCGCCGCGTTCGACGACGCGGCCGTGCGCGCCATGCCCGGCGTGCGCGATGTCGTGGCCGTCGGCGAGGATGCCGTTGCCGTGGTGGCCGACACCTGGTGGCGCGCCAAGACGGCCTTGGAGGCGCTGCCGATCCGCTGGGACGAAGGGCCCCATGCCGACGTCACAAGCACCACGATCGATGCCTTCCTGGAAAAGGGGCTCGGCGCCGATGAGGCCTTCGTGGGCAACGCGGTGGGTGATGCCAAGGCGGCGATCGCCGCCGCGGCGACGGTGGTCGAGGCCGACTACAGCTACCCGTACCAGAACCACGCGACGATGGAGCCGATGAATGCAACGGCGCTCTGGACCCCCGAAAAGTGCGAGGTCTGGTGCCCAACCCAGAACGGCGAAGCGGCGTTCGCCGCCACCGTCGAGGCAGCGGAACTGCCAGTCGAGCGTTGCGATGTGCACAAGCTCCATCTCGGCGGCGGCTTCGGCCGACGCGGCGCCTTTCATGAATATGTGCGCCAGGCCGTGCTCATCGCCAAGCAAATGCCCGGGGTTCCGGTGAAGCTGCTGTGGACGCGCGAAGAAGACATGACGCACGGCCACTACCATCCCATCACCAAGGCGCGGCTTGCGGGTGGATTGGACGAGAACGGCGAACTCGTCGGTTTGCGTGTGCGCCTGTCAGGGCAATCGATCCTGGCCGCCGTGAGGCCGACGCGCATGCGCGAGGACGGTGCCGACCCGATCACCTTCCAGGGCCTGTTATCCGGAGGCGACCACGGCTTCATATACAGCGTGCCCAACCTGTTGGCAGACCACGCCATGCGCAATCCCCATGTGCCGCCAGGCTTCTGGCGTGGCGTCAACATCAACCAGAATGCGATCTACCTCGAGTGCTTCCTGGACGAGCTGGCGCACGCGGCGGGCAAGGATGCGCTCGCCTTTCGGCAAAAGCTCCTGGCCGACGAACCGAAAGCGCTGGCGGTGCTGAATGCGGTGGCCGAACGCGCCGGCTGGGGCACGCCGGCGCCGGCCGGGGTGCATCGCGGGCTTGCCGTGTGCAAGGCGTTCGCGAGCTACATCGCGTCCTGTGCCGAGGCTTCGGTCGCCGAAGACGGAACCCTTACCGTGCACCGTATCGTCGCCGCCACCGACAGCGGCCATGTGGTCAACCCGCAGCAAGTCGAGGCGCAGGTCGAAGGCTCTTTCGTCTACGGGCTTTCCGCCTTGCTCTATGGCGCCTGCACGGTCAAGGCCGGGCGCATCGAGCAGGAGAACTTCGACACGTACAACTCGCTGCGTATCGCAGAAATGCCGGCGGTCGAGACCATCGTCATGCCGTCGGGAGGCTTCTGGGGCGGCGTCGGCGAGCCCACCATCGCGGTGGCGGCGCCGGCGGTGCTGAACGCCATTTTCCGCGCGACCGGCAAGCGCATCCGGCATTTCCCCCTCAGGAATGCCGATTTGAGTGCCGCGTGATGGGGTGATGGCAATGCCGGCGGCTCGGTGCGCTGCGTGGTGGCTGCCGATTGCGCTGCTGATGACAAACGGCGCTGCTGCGGAGCCGGTGGTCGGCGACACCATTCCGGAGGCCTTGAGCGATAGCCCCGGCGATGCCGCCAACGGTCAAACTGTCTTCGTCGATCGCGACCGCGGTCATTGCGTGTTGTGTCATCGCGTGGCTGGACTCGACGAGCCGTTTCAGGGAGACATCGGCCCTGACCTGTCGGCCGTCGGCGAGCGCTTGAGTCCGGCGCAGATGCGCCTTCGCCTGGTCGATCCGACACGGCTCAACCCGGACACGGCCATGCCCGCCTATCACCGAACGCACGATCTCCGCCAAGTCGCCGAAGCCTATGTCGGCGTGCCCGTGCTGACGGCGCAGGAGGTCGAGGATGTGGTGGCCTATCTCGCAACCCTGCGGCGCCAGGAGACGGTGGAGTGACCAAAGCATCAACCAGACGGGGCTTCATGATCGGTGCAGGGGCAGCCATCGTCACGCTGCGCGCCCTGCCTGTCCAAGCGACGCCGGAGAGCATGAAGGCCGCCATCAATGCGGCCTTCGGCGATGCCGCCATCCAAGAAGGAAAAGTCACCGTTACCCTGCCGCCGATCAGCGAGAACGGGAACTCGGTCGGTCTGACGGTCGAAGTCGATTGCGCCATGACCGAGGCGGATCATGTGCGTTCGATCCATGTGTTCTCGGAGCAGAACCCGCTGCCTGACGTGGCACGCTACCATCTCAATGCGAGGTCGGGCCGGGCACGGCTGACGACGCGAATTCGCCTCGCCGACTCCCAAGCCATCGTCGCCGTCGCGACCATGAGCGACGGCACGCTCTGGTCGGGCTCGGCCAAGAGCATCGTTGCGCTCTCGGCCTGCGTTGATCTGATATGAGGCAGGAGCAATGACCAAGATCCGCCTTGCCGTGCCGGAGACCGCCAAAGCGGGCGAGGTCATCGAGATCAAGACCCTGATCGCCCATCCGATGGAAACGGGGTTTCGTCGCGACGCTGTCGGCAAGGCAATCCCGCGCGACATCATCACCGATTTCGCTTGCCTCTATAACGGCGAAGAGGTCTTCCGCGCCGCTTTCCAGCCGGCAGTGGCGGCCAATCCGTATCTGACGTTCTTCACCACAGCGATGGACAGCGGTGAGTTGGTGTTTGTCTGGACAGATCAGCACGGCAACACCTATACCGACACCGCCTCGATCACGGTCGAATGAACGCCGTCCGCTCCGTAATTTTCGCAGCTTTCCTCTGGGCAAGCGCCGCCGCAGCGGACGAATTGCTGTCCGGCTATGCCTTTCAGTCTCCGGATACGCAGGCGCTGCAGGACGATCCCTTTGCCAACCCCGGAATGCTTTGGGTCGACGCCGGCAGGGATCTCTGGCAATACGCCGACGGCACCGCCGAAAAGGCATGTGCCGCATGCCATGGACCGGATGGCAATGAGATGGCAGGCGTCGCAGCACGCTATCCGGCTTATGACCGACAGGAACGACATCTGGTCAATCTGGAGCAGCGGATCAACCTGTGCCGCAGCCGCCATCAGGATGCGTCCCCGCTACCCTACGAATCGGAAGACCTGCTGTCGCTGACCGCTTTCGTTGCCCATCAATCGAATAGCATGTCCATCGATGTGAGCGTCGCTGGCGAGGCGCGGCCGTTTTTCGAGGCGGGCCGGGCCTACTACACGCAGCGACGGGGGCAGCTCAATCTCGCCTGCCGCCACTGTCATGAGGACAATGCGGGCAAGATGCTGCGCGGCGATCGCCTGAGCCAAGGCCACGCAAACGGCTACCCGACATATAGGCTGGAATGGCAGACGCTCGGGTCATTGCATCGCAGGCTGCGTTTTTGCGACCGCGGCGTCCGCGCGGAGCCGCATGCCTTCGGTTCCTCCGAATATGTCAATCTCGAGCTGTTCCTGGCTTGGCGCGCGACTGGATTGAGAATCGAATCCCCGGCTGTCCGCCGCTAGAGCGCTTCATCATATAATCTCTCTGATGGATGAGGCGTCACGTCGGGAGACCGTCGACGAAATCGAGCATGGCCTGGGCGGCGGCGGTGCCGTGGCTCAGGACCACGCCGTGGCGGGCATTGGCGCAGAGGAGCAGCTTCGCCCCGGGCACCCGCGAATGGGTCTCGGCTAGGGTCGGCGGCGACAGGAAGGGGCTCGAATCGCCGGCGATCATCAGCGTCGGCACGCTGATGCGGCCGAGCTCGTCCGACAAATCGACATCGGCCAGCATGTCGCCCTGGCCGAGCACCACGCTCGCGTCGCAGGCCGATTGGCAGGCGTGGAACCAGTCCCATTCGGCTTGGGCAATGCCGTTCGCGAAGAAGCGCCGGTCCATCATGGTCTCGGACCAGGCGGACATGCCGTCGCCCTCGATCTGCTCGCGCCAGGTACCGAGGCCCGAGACGGCGATGCCCTTATGCGGCGCGGTGCAGGAAATCAGGCTGAGGAGGGACTCACCGTGATGAATGGCGAGGTAATAGCCAAGCGCACCGCCCATCGATTCGCCTACGTAATGAAAGCGCACGGCGCCCGCCGCCTCGGCCACCGCCAGGGCATCGGCGGCCAGGCCCGGTATCGACCAGTCGTAACCCATGCCGGCCTCCGCCGAGCGGCCATAGCCGCGCACGTCGAAGCGCACCAGGCGAAAGCGCCGCGACAGGATCGGCCACCATTTGCACCAGATACGATGGTCGATGCCGACGCCGTGGTGGAACAGCACCGTCTCGGGCGCGCGCTCCCACGGCGGCGTGAGGTCGATGATGTCGTACCAGATATTGCCGTGGGCGGTTTGCAGCGTGGCCATGCCATGTCTCTCCCTGAAAGCTGTCGGCGGAATTTGGTATAGGCGGAAGTGGCGTCCTTTGGCGAGCCCGCTATGATGGCGCTCCCCGCAACCCTGCCCGGACCGCCATGCCCAGCTCGCCACGCCCCAAAGATGCCGCCACGCTCATATTGCTGCGCCACAGCCACGGCGCGGCCGAGGTGTTGCTTGGACAGCGCCATGCTCGGCACGCCTTCATGCCCAACCGCTACGTCTTTCCCGGCGGCCGGGTCGATGCCTATGACCACCGGGTGCGGGTGGCGAGCGAGCTTCGCCCCGAGGTCCGCGACCGTCTCGAGCGTGCGGCCACGTCGGCCCGCGCCCATGCGCTGGCGGTGGCGGCGGTTCGCGAAACCTGGGAGGAGACCGGCCTGCTCCTGGCGCAACCGTTGCCTTACGGTATGCGCCCCACCACGCGGGCGCCTTGGGATGCGTTCAGCGAGCGCGGCCTGGCGCCGGCGTTGGATTGCCTGGACTATATCTATCGCGCGGTGACTCCACCGGGGCGACCGCGGCGTTTCAATGCGCGCTTCTTCCTGGCCGATGCGGCCAATGCCACGGGCGAGCTGGGCGGCGATGGCGAGCTGCTGGACCTACGCTGGGTGCCGCTTGACGATGCGCTTTCGTTGCCGATTCCCCAGGTCACGCACCTGGTACTCGAGGAAGTGCGGCGCATCATGGAGACGCGCCCGGACATGCCCAAACACCGGCCGCTGCCGCGCTTTCAGACCGTCAACGGCCGCTTCGTCTTCGACCACGAATAGGCGCTATTCGTCCTCGATCCGCTCGACCTTGAGCACGGTGCCGTCGACGTCGACGACCTTGACCTCGGTACCGACCGGCATGTCCTCGCCCGCCACCAGCCACAGGCTGTCGCCGACCCGCGCCCGGCCACGGCCGTTGCTGATGGGCTCAGCCAGAGTGTAGACACGGCCGATATGCTGGTCGCCGCGGCGGTTGAGGTCGGGCCTGTCCGTCTCGACCTGTCCCGGGCGCCAGAATTTGCGCCCGACATAGATGCTGGCGATCGAGAGTGCCGAGAACACCAGCAGTTGATAGCGCCAGTCGAACTCCGGCAAGGCCAGCAGCAGCAGGCCTGTGACGCCGGCCGAGACGCCGAGCCAGAGGAACAGGGTTCCCGGCAGCAGCACCTCGAGAATGATGAAGGCGACACCGGCGATCCACCAATGCCAGTATTGGACTTCGGTAAAGAAGGCAGGATCCATTTCCATGGCTCAGGCGTCCCGGTTCCAGGGGCCGTCGCCGCCACGCGCGACGCCGGCCTGTTTGGCCAGCTCGGCAACACCGGCCACGGCGCCGATCACGCCGGAGGCCTCGAGCGGCATCAGCACCACCTTCTCGTTGTCGGCGCTGGCGATCCCCTGCAAGGCCTCGATATAGCGCTGGGCGATGAAATAGTTGATCGCCTGCACGTCGCCGGCGGCGATCGCCTCGGAGACCACTGTCGTCGCCTTGGCTTCGGCTTCGGCCGCGCGCTCGCGCGCCTCGGCCTCGCGGAAGGCGGCCTCGCGCTTGCCCTCGGCATCGAGCACCACGGCTGCCTTGGCGCCTTCGGCACGCAGGATTTGCGATTGCCGCTCACCCTCGGCCTCGAGGATCAAGGCCCGGCGCTCGCGCTCGGCCTTCATCTGCCGGGCCATGGAATCGACGAGGTCGCGCGGCGGCGAGATGTCCTTGATCTCGATGCGGGTGATCTTGACGCCCCAGGGATTGGTGGCCTCGTCGACCACGGTCAGGATGCGGCTGTTGATCTGCTCGCGCTGGGACAGCAGCTCGTCCAGATCCATCGAGCCCATCACCGTTCTCAGATTGGTCATGGTCAGGTTGATCGTGGCCAGTTCGAGATTGTTGACCTCGTAGGCCGCCTTCGGCGCGTCGAGAATCTGGAAGAAGACGACGCCGTCGACCGTCACCATGGCGTTGTCCTTGGTGATGATCTCCTGGCTCGGCACGTCGAGCACCTGCTCCATCATGTTGAGCTTGGCGCCGATGCCGTCGACGATCGGCACGATAAGGTTGAGGCCAGGCCGCAGGGTCTTGGTGTAGCGCCCGAAACGCTCGACCGTGTATTCGCGGCCCTGGGGGACGGACTTGACCCCCATGAAAACCAGAATAACTGCCAGAACCAGGACCACGAGGACGAAAATCGTCAAGCCGGTGGGTTCCATTATCCGTTCCCTGTATGCTGTGCCAAAGTGGCGACCGGTCGGGGAGGGCAATTGTTAAGCGCCCTCCTCACTGGACTTACGATAAAGTGGTACCGCGACAGACGAGTATCGGCAAGAGAGTGATAACGGATGGTGGATTCTGACAAGAGCACGGATAAGGCTGGATCGGGCTATCACATAGAGCAGGGGCGGATCGGGGACCTGGTCGGCGAGGTCATGACCCTGTTCGCCTCGATGCAGTCGTTTCGCCGGGGATTGGCGTCGATTCGCCATCCCAAGCAGGAAGAAGACCGCTTCGATACCATCGCCGACCAGCTCGACGCCATCATCGCCGCCACTGAGGAAGCCACCAATGTCATCATGGATGCGGTCGAGCGCATCTCGGACATGATCATCGAGCGCCGTAGCGAGCTTGACGGTGCGGGCTTGAGCGAGTGGGCCGACGGCATCGACACCGAGTTCCAGAAGGTCTTCGAGGCCTGCTCGTTCCAGGACATCACCGGCCAGCGCATCGGCAAGGTGGTGGAAGAGCTCAAGTTCATGAACGACAAGCTCGCCTCCATGGTCGAGATCTGGGGTCCGGAGGCGCTGTCTGCGGAGCCTCTGGCAGACAAAAAGAAAGACGTGCCCGAGGGCGAGGTCCTGGAGGGCCCGGCCCTCGAAGGCAAGGGCGTCAGCCAGGGCGATATCGACAAGCTGTTCGACTGACGGCGCACACAGACGGTGACAGTTACCTATTATTTCGGTATTTATCGTTTATTTTCAAAATATTGCGGAGACTTTGGCCTGAGCCTGTTGTGGCAAGGATCGACCGAGCTCGATCGAAAGACTCGTAACACATTGATATCAACCGAAAAGATTCTGAGTAATAGGTAACTGTCACCGTTTGTTAGGCGGTTTCGTCGAACAGTTCGCGGCCGATCAGCATGCGCCGGATCTCGCTGGTGCCGGCGCCGATCTCGTAGAGCTTGGCGTCGCGCAGCAGCCGCCCGGTCGGGCTTTCGCTGATATAGCCGGTGCCACCCAGGGCCTGGATCGCCTCCAGCGCCATCCAGGTCGCCTTTTCCGCCGCATAGAGGATGACGCCAGCGGAATCCTTGCGCGTGGTCTCGCCGCGGTCGCAGGCCTTGGCGACAGAATAGGCGTAGGCCTTGCAGGCGTTCATGGTGGTGTACATGTCGGCGAGCTTGCCCTGCATGAGCTGGAAAGTGCCGATGGGCCGGCCGAACTGCTCGCGCTGGTGCACATAGGGCACGACGATATCCATGCAGGCCTGCATGATGCCGAGCGGCCCGCCGGCCAGCACCGTGCGCTCGTGGTCGAGGCCGCTCATCAGCACCGCGACGCCGCCGCCGACCTCGCCGAGCACGTTCTCTTCCGGCACTTCGCAGTCCTCGAACACCAGCTCGCAGGTGTTGGAGCCGCGCATGCCGAGCTTGTCGAGCTTCTGGGCGGTGGAAAACCCGGCGAAATCCTTCTCGATGAGGAACGCCGTGATGCCGCGGCTGCCGGCCTCCGGGTCGGTCTTGGCATAGACCACGAGGGTATCGGCGTTGGGCCCGTTGGTGATCCACATCTTGTTGCCGTTGAGGATGTAGCGCTCGCCACGTTTCTCGGCGCGCAGCTTCATGCCGACGACATCGGACCCGGCGCCGGGCTCGCTCATGGCCAGGGCGCCGACATGCTCGCCCGAGATCAGCTTCGGCAGGTAGCGCGCCTTTTGTTCGGGCGTGGCGTTGCGGTTGATCTGGTTGACGCAGAGATTGGCGTGGGCGCCGTAGGACAGCCCGACCGAGGCCGAGCCGCGGCTGATCTCCTCGATCGCCACCACCTGCTCGATATAGCCCATGCCGGCGCCGCCATAGGCCTCGTCGGCGGTGATGCCGAGCAGTCCGAGATCGCCGAGCTTGCGCCAGAGGTCGCCGGGGAAATCGTTGCTCTCGTCGATGGCCTCGGCCCGCGGCGCGATCTCGTCGGCGGTGAAATTGGTCACCGACTCCCGCAACATGTCCACGGTCTCGCCGAGATCGAAGTCGAGGGTCGGGTAGCGGTTGGGAATCATGGGGTCCTCAGAGGCTTTGCCAACGTTGCGCCATGCTACGGCTCGAATTGTCTTCGGTCGAGCCGATTTCACATATGCTATCCTCGCGCCATGAGCACGGCAGGCGAAGAGTTTCGCGATGACGGGCGCCGGCTGCGGGGGTTGGCGGCGGCTGACGTCAAGCGGCTGAGCACGCTCGATGGGGGCAGGGCGACGCTGGCGGTGGCGGAGACCTGGGCGGTGATTGGGCTGGCCGCGGCGGCGGCGATCGCCTGGTGGAACCCGCTGACGGTGATCCTGGCCATCCTGGTCATCGGCAGCCGCCAGCATGCGCTTTTCGTGCTGGCCCACGACGCGGCGCACTACCGGCTATATGGCGCCCGCTGGCTCAACGATCTGGTCGGCGGGCTGTGCGGCGCGGCGGGTGGCATATCGATGCGGACCTACCGGGTGATCCACCGCCTGCACCACAATCATCTCTACGGTGCTGAGGATCCGGACGTGGCGCTGGCCGGCGGCTATCCGCGCGGGCGGACCTATCTCGTTCGCAAGCTGCTCACCGACCTTTGTGGCCTGACGGCGCACAAGACCTACGCCTATTTCTTCGGCCATCCGGCGCTCAACGATGCCCGCGGCGAGGCCATCAAGCCCCTCGACGATACCGCGCCACGCCTGCGCCAAGCCGCCCGGCGCGACCGGGTGTTCGTCATAGTGCTGCAGGCCGGGCTGCTCGCGGCGGCGATCGCGACGGGCTGGTGGCTGGAATATCTGCTGCTCTGGCTGCTGCCTGCGGCGACGCTGCTACAAGCCTTGCTGCGCCTGCGGGCGGTCCTGGAGCACGGGGCGGTGCGCGATTTCGACTCGGCGCTGACCGCGGCGCGCACCAATACCGCCTCAGCCGTGGTGCTCTGGCTGCTCTTTCCGCACCACGTCAACTACCACATCGAGCATCATCTCTACCCGGCCATCCCCCACTACCATCTGGCCGAGGCGCATGCCCTGCTGGGACAGAGCGGTGCACTCACGGATGCAGAGGTGTCGCCGGTCGGCCAAAGCCTCGTCCGTGTGTTAGGCGCGTAGGCCGCGATCGAACAGGGCCAGCATGCGCTGCCAGTGACGCTCGCCGGCCGGCTTGTTGTAGACCGGGCGCTGGGGAAAGGCGAAGCCGTGCTCGGTGCCGGGATAGACCTCGATGCGGTGGTTGGTCCCCGCCGCCTCGAAAATGCCCGGCATGCGGTCCAATAGCTCCTGGGGCACGTAGGGATCGTCGGCGGCGAAGCCGAGATAGAGCTCGCCCTTGATGCGGTCGGCCTTGAGGTGGGGCGAATCCGCTTTGTCTGTGACGATACCGACGCCGTAGAACGAAGCGATGGCGGCGAAGTCGTCCGCATACGCTGCTGCGACCGAGACCACGTACTGCCCGCTCATGCAATAGCCGACGCAGCCGATACCGCCGGCCGCCGCGGCCTCGGCGCTGCGGATATGCGCCAGCATGGGCCTGGTATCGGCGACCACGCGGGCATTGCCGAGGGTGTTCATGACATCGAACATCTTCTGGCGCTCGTCGTCGTCGCTGCGGATGCGCGCCAGGTCGAAGCCATAGGCGCCCTCGCGGCCATTGCGGTAGTACATGTTCGGCAGCACCACGAAATAGCCCACCGTCGCGATGCGCCGCGCCATGTCGCGCAGCTCCTCGCGGATGCCGGGCGCATCCATGTACAGGATTACCGCCGGATGCGGCCCGTCCTCGTCGGGATGGCAGACGAAGCAATCCATGGTGCCGTCGGCGGTCTCCAGCTCGGTCTCGTATTCGTACATGTCCCTCTCCTCCCTGATTGGTCTGCGATAGCATGTCCTGCGCGCGGGCTCCAGCCGGCGTGCGTGCGGCAGTTTCGTTTGCCCACGGCGTGGCGGTCCGCTATGTCAGATAGAGCCGGCGCCGTAAGAGCGGCCGCCTTGACAGAGAATTTCCGGGGAGGAAATCGACTATGACCAAGATCTTCGGGCCGCAACAGCGCGCCATGCAGGACAAGTTCGACACCCGCCGCGTTGCCGATTTCATCGCCGGCGGCTTTATCGTCGACGAGATCAGCGAGGCCGACCAGGCCTTCATCGAGAGCCGCGACATGTTCTGGATGGCGACGATCGGCGAGGACGGCGCGCCGACGGTCTCCTATAAGGGCGGCGACGCCGGATTCCTCAAAGTGCTCGACAACAAGACCATCGCCTTCCCGAGCTATGACGGCAACGGCATGTTCTATTCGATGGGCAATATCGCCACCAGCGCCAAGATCGGCATGCTGTTCATCGACTTCGAGAATCCCATTCGCCTGCGCGTCCAGGGCACGGCGACGGTGTCCGACAACGACCCCCTGCTGAGCGAGTTCAAGGAAGCGCAGATGGTGGTGCGGGTCACGGTCGACGGCATGTGGCCCAACTGCCCGCGCTATGTCCATCGCATGCAGAAAGTCACGCCGTCGCGCTATGTGCCGCGCGAGGGTGCGGATACGCCGCTGGCCGGCTGGAAGCGCATCGACATCGCGCAGGAAGTCTTGCCCGCCGCCGACCAGGGCCGGGCCGAGGCCGAAGGCGGCCAAATCACCGTCGAGGATTGGTTCGGCAAGGTCGCGACCGGCGACCCCGAAGCCTGACCGAGGTCCTGCCGTCCCCGCGTCTTGCGGGGACGGCAGGTCAAGGAGCTCAAATGAAGATCGCAGTGGTAGGCGCCGGCGCCATGGGCTCGGTCTATGCGGCCCTGTTGGCCAAGGCCGGCAACGAGGTCTGGGCAGTCGACGTCTGGCAGGAGCATATCGAGGCGATTCGCGAGGGCGGCCTGCACATCGAAGGCGCCAGCGGCGACAACACGGTGGCGGTCAATGCCACCACCGAGGCGGCCGAGGTCGGCACCTGCGATCTGGTGATCCTGGCCACCAAGGCGCGCCATGTCGCGAACGCCGCCGAGAGCATCAGGGCCATGCTGGCGCCGGAGGCCTCGGTGCTGACCATCCAGAACGGGCTAGGCAGTGGCGATGCGGCCGCCGCGGCGCTTGGGCCCGAGCGCGTGAGCATCGGTGTCGCCGGCGGCTTCGGCGCCAAGATGCTCGGCCCCGGCCATGCCCGCCACGAAGGCATGGAGCTGATCCGGCTCGGCGAGATGGAAGGCCCCGTGACGCCGCGCCTCGCAGCCATTGCCGCCGTTTGGAGCGAGGCCGGCTTCAAGGTCAAATGCTTCGACGACATCCACCAGCTGATCTGGGAGAAGCTGATCTGCAACGGCACTTTCAGCGCCGTCTGCACGCTGAGCGGCCTGACCGCGGGCGGCGTGCTCGACGACCCTGACGCCTGGGCCGTGGCCTCGGCCTGCGCGACGGAGGGCGCGGCGGTGGCACGGGCCAAGGGAATCACCCTCGATTTCGACGATCCGGTGGCCTACGTGCACGCTTTCGGAGCCAAGATCCGCGGCGGCAGACCGTCCATGTGGCAGGACATGGATGCCGGGCGTCCGGGCGAGATCGACGCCATCAACGGCGCCATCGCCGCCGCCGGCAAGGCCGCGGGCGTGGCCACCCCGACCCACGATACGCTGACCGCGCTGGTGCGCGCCGCCGAGGTTGCCCGCGGCATTCGGTAAGGCCGAGCCAGGCTCGGCACACGCCAAGTCCCGCGCCAGACGGCGCTGCCGTCGCCCGGCTGCAATGGCGAGGCCGTATCGATCTCGGCCTCGCCGGCAAGTCCCGCCAGGCGGCCCGTGCCGCCGAGCCAGACGGCCCTGCCGCGGCAGCGGTCGGCGACGGTGCGGCAGTGCCACTCGGCAACGGCGGTGTCGCGCTCCGGCGTAGCGAACAGGCAACGGCCGCGCATCGCCTCGCCGCGCCCTTCGAACTCGCAGACGACCTCCGCTTCGGCAAAGCGGGCGTCCGAGCCTTCGCTGACCAGGCCCGACCAGGTGCCATGGAACTGCGCCTCCTCGACGGTGACTTCCGGCGCGCCCGCGAAGGCGATGCGCAGCTCGTCGGCTGCCATGGCAGGGCAAGCGAGGAGCAGCCCTATCGCGCACAAAGACATCGTGCCGCATTGCGGCAACAGCGAAAATTTGGCATGAGGGGGCGTCGTCTCCGCCCTTCCTCCGGTGCACTCCGTCATGCTCATCCTCGGCGTTCATTCCGGCCACCACGATGCCGTGGCGGTCCTCTTCGAGGACTATGCCATGCGCGCGGCCATTCAGCTCGAACGCCTGACCCGGCGCAAGATCGATGGCGGGCGCATTCCCGACGAGGCGATCGATGCCTGCCTCGAATCGGTTGGTGCACGCCGCGCCGATGTTGATGCGGTGGTGCTCGGCCGGGCGGTCTTTCCCTGGCGCCATTTCCGCCACTTCAGCGGCGGCCGCTGGGTCGAGGGCAAAGTGCGCCAGGCGATTGGCAAGGAAAAGCACAAGAGCATGGAGCGCGAGCTGATCCGCGCTGGCACCTCGGATGCCTTGGCGCTGTTCGATGCCGGGCGCTTCAAGGCCGAGCAGGGCTTGCGCGCCGAAATCCCGCTCAGCTTCTACAATCACCATCTGGCGCATGCCTTGCCCTGCCTGTTCCACACCGAGTGGGACGAGGCCCTGCTCTGTACCGCCGACGGCGGCGGCGACAACGTGCAATACAGCCATCGCATCTTTCGTGACGGTGCCATCGAGACCCTGCATGGCGGCGAGGACGGTCTTCTCGCACCGTTGCGGATCGATAGTTTAGGCCTAGCCTATGGCTATGCCACCCAGGCGCTCGGCTACCGCATGAACCGGCACGAAGGCAAGCTGACCGGCCTTGCCGCCTTCGGCGAGCCGACGCTGTACAAGCCGTTAGCCGAGCACTTCTCTGTCGATGACCAAGGCCGTATCGACAGCGATTTCGAGAGCTACACGGCGATGCGCAAATGCGTCTTCGCCCTGGCGGAGGGCGCCAAGCCGGCCGATGTCGCGGCCTCGGTGCAAACCTTGCTGGAAGAGTGCATGCTGACCTCGGTGCGGCGCCTGCTGGCGCGCCAACCTGTGCGCAATCTGGGTCTTGCCGGCGGCGTCTTCGGCAATGTGCGGCTCAACCAACGCCTGGCCGAGGAGACCGGTGTCGACGAGGTCTTCGTCTACCCTGCCATGAGCGATGCCGGCCTGGCGGCGGGCGGCGTGCTCGATTTCCTGCTTGCCCGCGACGGGATGGCGCACTGGCTGGCCAGCCGCCGGCGCCTCGACGCCCTCTATCTCGGTACCGATTGGGGCGAGGGCGCCGACACTGTCTTTGCAGCGGACGCGCGCATCGAGGCCCTTCCCGGCGCGCCGGTCGAGACAGCGGCGCAACTGCTCGCCGAGGGTGCTGCCGTTGCCATCTTCACTCATGGCGGCGAATACGGGCCGAGGGCGCTAGGCGCGCGCAGCATCCTGGCGGCGCCGACCGACAGCGCCATCAACGACGTTCTCAACGCGCGGCTCGGGCGCACGGAGTTCATGCCTTTCGCGCCCGTGGTCGCGGCGGAGGATGCCAACGATATATTCGAGCTGGGCGACGGCCTCGCCTATGCCGCCCGCTTCATGACCATCACCTGCGCCGTGCGCCCCGACTGGCGCCAGCGCGTTCCCGCCGTGGTCCATGTCGATGGTACCGCCCGGCCGCAAGTGATCGAGCGCGCGCCCAACCCGCTCTATTACGATATCCTCGCCGCCTATAAGCGCCTCAGCGGCATTCCGGTGCTGATCAACACCAGCTTCAACGCCCACGAAGAGCCGATCATCAACACGCCCGAGGAATGTGCCCAGGCGCTGGCCGACGATCGCGTGGATTACGTCGTCAGCGAAGGCGCGGTGTATCGCCGGATACGCTAGCCGGCCGCCGTCACCAGCGCTGGCGCGGCGGCGACGCGGTTGCGGCCCTGGTTCTTGGCCTCGTAGAGCGCCTTGTCGGCAGCGGCCAGCAAGATAGCGGAGTCGATTGCCATGGTCGGCTCGGCACTGGCAACGCCGACGCTCACCGTGACCACGCCGGCGCCGGTGCGCGACGTGCTGTGGCCGACGCCCTTGTCCTGCACGCTTTGCCGCATCGCTTCGGCCACCTGCAAGGCACCCTCCATGGGCGTGTCGGGGAGGACCACGAGAAACTCCTCGCCGCCGTAGCGACCCACCATATCGGCGCCGCGGTTGAGGCAATCCTTGAGGCTGAGCGCGATCATCCAGAGACATTCGTCACCGGCCTGATGGCCCTGGCTGTCGTTGAAGTTCTTGAAATCGTCGACGTCGATCATGACCAGGGACAGGCAGCCCTCCTCGCGCGCCGCGCGGCGCCATTCCATGTCGAAAAAATCGTTCAGCCCGCGCCGGTTGGCGACACCTGTCAGAGCGTCGCGCGTGGACAACAGCTGCAAGCGCTCATTGGTCTGCTGCAAGACCTCGGTGACCTTGATCAGCTCCTTTTCGCGCTTTTCCAGCTCGTCTTCGCGCTCAACACGGATCAGCATCGAGCGCCGCCAGCCCAGCGCCGCGCTGATGCGGGCCTCGAGCTCGTAATCGGCGACTGGCTTGGTGATGAAGTCGGCGGCCCCGGCATCGAAGGCTTCCTTTAGGGTCGCGGCGTCGGAGAGCGAGGTGACGATGATAATGGGAACCAAGGCCAGGGCCGGCGAGGCGGCAAGGCGGCGGCAAAGATCGATGCCGTTGCTGTCCCCCAGGATCACGTCCATCAGGATCAGGTCGACGGCTTGCGTCTTCGGGCCCGGCTCGGGATAGCCGACGATGGCGAAGGCTTCCTCGGCCGAGGCGGCGGAACAAACGCCGCCGGCACCCATGCTTTCCAGCATGGCGGCCACGATATGCCGCTGCGTGGCATCGTCCTCGACCAACAGCACGTTGGCTTCGGAGATATTGCCCGACAGTCTGATGCCGTAACCAGGAGCCATGTTATCCAGTCTCCTTCCAGAGAGGCCCCCACCCCAATGCGGCAAGTCCTATAGCACCGAAGTCACTTCAAGGTCTTGCAAAAACCCCCATGATCGGCACCCCACATGGCGCGTAGCGGAGCCGGCGGTCCCATGATAACGTCGCCGCCTTGGGAAGGGTTCACCGGTGAGGAGCGGCCATGCCAGTCGTCAATCGGATCGCGGCATTCCACGACGTCATGCGCGAATGGCGCCACGACATTCATCGCCATCCGGAGTTGGCCTACGAGGAGCAGCGCACTGCCTCTGTGGTGGCCGAGCGCCTGCGCGAATTCGGCTTGGACGAGGTAACCGAAGGCATTGGCAAGACCGGCGTCGTCGGGGTCATCCGCAATGGCGAAGGACCTTCCATCGGCCTGCGCGCCGACATGGACGCCTTGCCGATCACCGAGCTGACGGGACTGTCGTACCAGTCCACCAAGGAAGGGCTGATGCATGCCTGCGGCCATGACGGCCATACGGCGATGCTGCTCGGCGCGGCACGGTACCTGTCGGAGAACCGCAATTTCGACGGCACGGTGGTGTTCGTCTTCCAGCCCGCGGAAGAAGGCTTCGCCGGTGCCAAGGCGATGATCGATGACGGTCTGTTCGAGCGCTACCCGGTGGATTCGATCTACGGCGTCCACAACATGCCCGGCCTGCCGACAGGCACCATCGCTCTGTCGCCCGGCCCGGTCATGGCGGCGGCGGATTCGTTCAGCATCACGGTCCAGGGCAAGGGCGGCCACGGCGCCATGCCGCACATGGCTGTCGATCCGGTGCCTGCCGCCGCGGCAATGATCTCGGCGCTGCAGGGCATCGTCTCGCGCAATGCCGATCCCTCGGCGACCCTGGTGATCTCGGTGACCACGCTGCATGCGGGCGACGCCTTCAACGTGATCCCCGATACGGTCGAGTTCGGCGGCACGGTGCGCCACTTCGACAGCGCCGTCGGCGAAATGGCGGAGCGGCGCATGCGCGAGGTGGTCGAAGGCGTCGCCGCCGCGCACGGCGCGGGGATCGCCTTTTCCTACCGCAAGGGCTATCCGCCGACCGTCAACCACAGCGAGGAAACGGCCTTCGCGCGCGAGGTCGCGGCCGACGTGCTGGGCTCGGAATCGCCCGAGCAGCCCCGCGTCATGGGCTCGGAGGATTTCTCCTTCTTCCTCGACGAAAAGCCGGGGGCCTATGCTTTTGTCGGCAATGGCGACGGCCCCGCCTGCGTCACGGTGCACAATCCCCATTACGACTTCAACGACGAGATCCTGCCGGTGGGTGCAAGCTTTTTCGCGCGCTTGGTGGAGACCGCACTGCCCCGCACTCCGGTGGCCTGAGCGGGCATACGCAGCAATGCCGAGATTCGCCGCCAACCTGTCCACCATGTTCACGGAGCTGGATTTTCTCGAACGCTTCCGGGCGGCGGCGAATTGCGGCTTCCCCGCTGTCGAGTTTCAGTTTCCCTATCAATGGCGGGTGGGAGAGATCGCCGAGCAGCTCTTCAACAACGGCTTGGAGCTGGTGCTGTTCAACGTGCCGCCAGGAGACCTGGCGGCGGGCGAGCGCGGGCTTGGCGCGGTGCCCGGGCGCGAGGCGGATTTTCGCGATGGCGTGCAGCGCTCGCTCGACTATGCCGAGAGCCTGCGGTGTTCGCGTCTGCACGTGATGGCGGGCATGGTCGGGGCGGATGGCGACGCCGCGGCGGCGCATGCCTGTTTTGTCGAAAACCTGCGCTGGGCGGCAGCGGAATGCGCCGGGCGCGGCGTGCGGGCGTTGCTCGAGCCGATCAATACCAAGCACGACATACCGGGCTATTTCCTCGACACGATAGACCAGGCGCGCGCCATCATGGACGAGGTCGCGAGCGACAATCTGTTCCTCCAGTTCGACTTCTATCACCGCCAGATCATGGGCGGCGATCTGGCAACGGCCTTCGAGGCGGCGCTGCCGACCATCGATCATATCCAGATCGCCGGGGTTCCCGGCCGCCACGAGCCGGACAATGGCGAGATCAACTACCCCTATTTGTTCAATCTGATCGACAGCCTCGGCTACCGCGGCTGGATCGGTTGCGAGTACAGCCCCGCCGGCGCCACCCGCGATGGTCTTGCCTGGGCCTTCGATTATGGCATTAGTGGTCACGGCGGCGGTTGAACAGGGTAGAATGATGCCAAGGGGTGAGTGGCCGCGGTATCGGCAGAGAGGACTGTGACGTGGGCATTTCGAGCGACGACCTGCAAAGGCTGCGTGACGCTTCGACGCCTGAGCTGCGCGGCCGCATTGCCGGCCAGATCGGCGCCGAATTCTCGTCCGGCGACCTGACGCCACGGGCGCGTTCCGATGCGATCGCCATTTTCCGGGCCCTGCTTGAGGATGTCGAGGTGGAGGTCCGCCGCAGCATGTCGCAGGCCTTGGCGCGCACGCCCGATCTGCCGAGCGACATCGCCAAGCGCCTGGCGCGCGACGTGCTGGAGGTCTCCCAGCCTGTCATCGAGCTCTCGGACGCGCTCAGCGAGGACGATCTGGTCGAGATCGTCGAGAACCCTGTGCCCCAGGAGCTGCGGCAAAATTACGGGGTCGGCGAACGCTCGTCGCTGGTGGTCGAGATCGAGCGCCGGCTCAACTCCGTGGCCCGGCGCCAATCCATATCCGGGCGCTTGAGCGACAAGCTCGTCGATCACGGCAGTCCGAGCGTGGTGGCGACCCTGCTTTCTAATCCCGGCGCCACCATAGAAGAGCCGACCGCGCACAAGGCGATCGACCGCTTCGGCAACGACAACGCCGTGCAGGCCGCATTCGCGACCCGCGACAGCGTGCCGGTAGCGGTGGTAGAGCGCCTGCTCTTCGTGGTCTCGGTGGCGGTGCGGGACACGCTTTGCACCAAGCACCAGGTGCCGCCGGCAGTCGTCGCAAGCGTCTCGCAGCAGGTCAAGGAACGCGCCACCATGGCCCTGCTCACGGACCGCTCCGTGGGCGGCGCGAGACGGCTCGTCGATACCTTGGCGAGCCAGGACCGGCTGACGGCGACGCTGATCCTGCGCGGCATTTGCACCGGCTGCTTCGCCTTTGTCGAGCATGGTCTGGCCAGCATGGCCGGCAGCCCGGTCGAGGTGGTGCGCAGCAGCCTGCGCCACGGCGGCGAGCGCGACCTGGCAGCACTCTATCGCGACGCCCACGTGCCCGCCCAGGTCATCCCGGCCTTGGACCGCGCCATCGCCGTGGCCTATCGCGATGGCGTGCCGGCGGACCCGGACGACGTCGAAGCCTACAGCACGCACATGCTGGGCGCGCTCAGCCCCGTCGTCACCGAAGGCAAGGATGCCTTGCCGGCCGGCGCCATCGCCGACATCGACGCGGTGATCGCCCATGTCGGGCGTGGCCTCACAGCGCCGGAGTAACCGGCGGGGCGCGAAACGACCGGATTGACAGAGGTGGAAATCATGTCTGCCGATACCGCTCCCGATGTGGGAGACACCGCACCCGCCTTCACACTGGCCGCTGTCAACCGGGACGGCGACATCAGCTTGGCCGACTACAAGGAGCGACAGGCGCTTCTGCTGGGCCTGTTTCGCGGTCTGCATTGCCCCTTCTGCCGCCGCCAAGTCGCTCAGATGAACCGCCAAGCGGAGCAACTGGAGGGACTGGGTGTCGTGCCGCTCGCCGTTCTCAACACCGACCTCGCGCACGCCAAGGCCTATTACGGCAGGCTCGGATTTGGCTTGGCGCTCGCGGTCGATCCCGAGTGGGACACCCATCGCCGCTATGGCCTGACGGAGACCAAGATTGGCCTCGGCAAGACCGATTGGCCGAGAAAGGTCAATCCGCTGGATCTCATGCGTGTGAAGATCGGGCCGGAGGACGGCCCACCGAAATCGCTGACATTCATGCGCGCTTCCGCCGCCATGGACCGGGCCGAAGGCTATAAGCCGCGGCTGGCGGATAAGGCCGGGCAAATAAAGAACGGCCTCACCAATTCCGGTTACGTCCTCATGGATCGGATGGGAATCATCCGTTGGCGGTGGGTCGAGGGCAGCGAGAGCCAGAACGAGATGTTCAAGTTCCCATCATCGGACACTGTCGTCGCCGCGATATCGCAAGCGCTAAGCGAGGCGCCGTCCGGATCCGCGACGCCATAGCCAGCTTGTGAGCAAACCCGTCGCCATCGTCACCGGCGCCAATGCGGGGCTTGGCAAGGAGACCGTGATCGGCCTGGCGAAGACGGGGCTGACGGTGGTCATGGCCTGTCGCGGCCTCGCGCGCGGGGAGGCCGCCAGGGCCGAGATTCTGGAACGCCTGCCCAGGGCCGATCTGGCGGTCATGGAACTGGATCTGGCGAGCCTGGCTTCGGTCAGGGCCTTTGCCGCGGCATTCCGCGAAGCCCAACCAAAGCTCGATCTGCTGATCAACAATGCCGGCATCATGGTGCCGCCGCCCGGCCGCAGCGAGGACGGCTTCGAGATCCAGATGGCGGCGAACTATTTCGGCCACTTTCTGCTCACGGCGCTGCTCATCGACAGCATGCCGGACAGCCGGCGAAGCCGCGTCGTCTCGCTGGCCAGCATCGCCCACAAGAGCGGGCGCATCCGTCTCGACGGCCTGGCGAGCGCGGGCGATTACGGCCAAAGCAAGCTCGCCTGCCTGATGTTCGCCTTCGAGCTCGACCGCAGGCTGAAGCGTGCCGGATGGAAGATCCTCTCTGTGGCCGCCCATCCCGGCGTTTCGCTGACACCGCTGGTGCGGCATATGAACCCGGTGCTGATCGCGCTGCTCCGCGCCACCGTCGCGCCGGTGCTATTCCACTCGGCGGCGCGGGGGGCGGAATCGACCCTATTGGCGGCGCTCGGCCGCAAGGTAGAGGGCGGCCAGTATTACGGCCCGCAAGGGCTCATGGAGATGCGTGGGCGCCCCGGCCTCGCCCGCATCGCACCCCAGGCCAGGGACGAGGCCATAGCTGGCCGGCTCTGGGAGCAGTCCGAGGCGCTGACGGGAGCGGCCTTTCCGTTCGACGCTTAGCTGTCGAACTCTCTCAGCACCGCGCCCGGCAGGGCACCGTTGGCGATCAGGCCGCTGGCATCGGCGATACGGCTGCCGTTGACCCAGACACCGTGCAAACCGTTGCCATCGCAGACCAGGCGGCTGGCGCCGGCCGGCAGGTCGTGGACGCGGCGGTTGGTCGAGCGCCCGACCGTGGCCGGGTCGAACAGCATCATGTCCGCCCAGGCGCCGGGGCGCAGCCGTCCGCGGTCGGGAATGCGATAGATGTCAGCCTGGCGGCCGGTCATCTCGTAGACCGCGCGCTCGAGCGGAAACAGGCCGCGCTCGCGCACCCAATTGCCGTAGAGGTGCAGGCCGAAGCCGGCATCGCAGAAGAAGGTCAGGTGTGCGCCCGCGTCCGATAGCGCGATGGTGCTGTGGGGATCGCTCAGCAGCTTGCCGACCGCCTCGGGCTGGGCATTGAGCAGCACCGAGGCGAAGGTCGTCTTCATGTCCTCGGCCAGGCCGAAGTCGAGGATCCAGTCGAGGGGATCGACTCCCGCCTCCGCCGCCAGGGAGGCGATGTCGCGGCCTTCCTTGTCGCGGTTGGCGGGGTCCGCCACCTCGGCGATCTTGATGCCGCTCCAGTCGCCGGTAAAGGCGGTCATCTTGCCGGGATCGGCGATCTCCGCCTTCACCGCCGCGCGCAGGGCGGGGTCGCGGTAGAGGGCCGGCAGCGCTTCCGGCGCGGCTTCCATGATGGGCTTCCAGGAGTCGAAGGCCTCCATCATGTACGGATTGTACAAGCTGAAATCCAAGGTCAGCGGGCAGCAGGAGACCTGGCCGTAGAGCTCATGGCCGCGGCCGTTGGCCTCGCCGATCTTCACCATGGCACCCAAGGTGGCGCGGTCGTTCAGGGGGTTGTGCAGCAGCGCGGCGACGATCACCGGCCGCCCCGAGGTCTCGGCCAGGGATTCCAGGAAGCCCAACTTCGAGCCCGAGCCGCGCGTCAGCATGAAGGCGCCGCGGCCGCCCTCGGCCATGGCGGCGACCAGCGCTTCGATCTCGCTCTGCTCGGCAAGGCGCGAGGGCATGGGCACGCCGCCGGCGCCGTTGTGGCCTTCGAAGGTCGACGTCGCGAAGCCGATGGCACCGGCCGCCATGCCCTCGCGCAGCAGGCCCGCCATGGCCGCGATCTCGTCAGCGCTGGCGGCGCGCTCGGTGGCGTCGTCGCCCATCACCCAGGTGCGCAGCGAGGAATGGCCGGCGAAGCAGGCGACATTGAGGCCGACGCCGCGGGCTGCAATGTGATCGAGATAGTCGCCGAAGCTTTCGAAATCCCAGCGCATGCCTTCGCCGAGCGCCTCCAGGGACATGCCTTCGACATTGCAAAGATTGCGTGCGGTGGCGGCGCGGTGCTCGGGCTTGCAAGGCGCTACGGTGAAACCGCAATTGCCCATCAGCACCGTGGTCACGCCGAGGCGCGAGGAAGGATCGAGCCAGGGGTCCCACGTGACCTGGGCGTCGTAATGGGTGTGGGTGTCGATAATGCCCGGCGCCAGCGCCAGGCCCTCGGCATCGACGACCTCGCGGCCTGTCCCGACATCGCTGCCGATCTCGGCAATACGGCCTTCGCTGACGGCAAGCGCGGCATGTTGCGGCGCTTCGCCGCTGCCGTCGTAGAGGACTGCGTTCTTGATCACCAGATCATGCATGGCGCTGCCCTTTTCCGTCAGGTGAGCGGTATGCCGGCGACGCGGGCCTCGAAGGCGGGACGCGCGCGGGTGCGGGCATACCAGGCATTGAGCGCTGCCATAGCCGGTGGCGCCTTGGCCAGCGAGAACCAGCGCCACGCCAGGATGGCGAGCGGGATATCGGCGATGGTGAAGCTATCGCCCATGATCCAGTCGCGCCCCTCGAGGCGGGCATCGAGAATTTGCCAGATCGGCACTGCCGCCGCCTCGGCTTCCGCGATCTGCGCCTCCGTATAGGCCTCGGGCGTGCGCACGCGGCCCCAGAAGATGGTCGTCAGCGGCACCAGCACGGTGGTCTGCTGCCAGTCCATCCAACGGTCCGCATCGGCGCGTGCCTGGATATCCGTCGGCCACATGGCACCGGACGCATATTTGGCTGCGAGATAGCGCAGGATGGCGTTGCTTTCCCAGAGCACGAAGCCGTCATCCTCGATGGTCGGCACGCGGGCATTGGGATTGCGCGCCAGCATGTCGGCATCGGTGGTGCGGCCGAAATCGCCGCCGATCTCCTCGTGCTCGAAGCGCAGTGCCGCCTCGTCGCAAAACCATAAGACCTTCTGCACGTTCGACGAATTGCGCCGGCCCCAGACCTTGAGCATGGCGGCGCCGCTATTCCGCAGCCTGTGCCGCTTGCGGCGACAAGGGCAGGCCGACCCCGATCATGCTGTCTCGGGTGACGAGCTTGGCGAGATCCTCCTCGCTCCAGCCCTCGGTGCCGTCGGGGCGCTTCGGCAGCACCATGTAACGCATGTCGGCGGTGGAATCGTGCACCCGCAGCTCGATGTCGTCGGCCATGCTGACGCCGAACTCAGCCAGCACCGTGCGTGGCTCGCGCACCACGCGCTTGCGGTATTCCTGCGCCTTGTACCAGTCCGGCGGCAGGCCGAGGACGGTGCGCGGATAACAGGAGCAGAGCGTGCAGACGAAAAGATTGTGCACATCGTCGGTGTTCTCGACCACCACCAGCAGGGTGCCGTCGAGAGTGAGGCCGAGTTCCTCCGCCGCGGCGCTGCCGTCAGCGAGCATGCGGGCGCGATAGGCCTCGTCGGTCCAGGCGCGGGCGACCATGCGGGCGCCGTCGGCCGGGCTGCGGGCGTCCATGCGTTCCATCTGGCGGGCGATGCGATCGTCGGTCAGCACGCCATGCTCGACCAGCAATTCGCGCACCGCGACCGCGAGGTGGCGGTAATAGGGGTCGTGCACACCGTGGCGGTGGTTGACTTCGTCGCTCATGACGCCTGCTCCAGCCAATGTTCGTAGATCTCGACCTCGACGCAGTCCTGGGCCGGGCCGGTATAGTCGGGCCACAGATGGGATTGCGGAAAACGCACCCGGTAGAGGGTCTGCTTGGGCAGGCCTTCCTCGCCATAGGCGAGCGCTTCGGGATTGCGAAAGGTGCCGCAGATGCGTTCGATCTCGCCGCTCTTGCCGCGCACATACCAGGGCGTGCGCAAATGGGGTTTGCGCGGCTCGCTGGGCGGATCGCGGAAGGCGACATGCACCTTATCGCCGACAGCGAAGCGGCTCATGCCTCTCCCTCCCGCGCCGCCACCTCGGCCACCCGCGCCTGTACCTCGGTCTCGTCGAGCACGCCCTTCTCGATCAGAATGGCGGCGATGGAAGCAATCCAGCGCTCGTAATAGCTCAAGGACGAGTAGGCATCCGGCGCCAACGCCTCGATGCCGCGGCGCAGCTCGTCGACGCGCATGATCTTCTCTTCCTGGATCAGCAACGACATCAGCGCATCGATACGCTTCTCCCAGACGTCGTAGTCGTGCTCGCCAAGCTCCACCGGCCCCGCTGGCTGGCCGCCCATATCATGATGACTGCGCATGTTCGTCCTCCCACGGGGCGCATTGTGGGCCGGGCCGCGGGGGCTTGGCAAGGGTCGGCCGCCACGTTCCTGTTCCGAGCTCAGCCACCGTATCCCGTGTCTCCAACTGCCAAGGTCACGCAGAGGAGAGGAATGGTCGAGACTGACAGTCGCCGATGTCGGCTGGCTTGCCTCGTCGGATTGCCCAGCGCAGCCCCTCCGCGCACTCCGCGGCTCCGCGTGCCCCTTCTTCTTTATCGTAGACTTTCAGCCCAGCCTTGCCACGAAGTCCGCCACCGCTTCGCCTATCTGGTCGGGGGAGTCTTCCTGGATGAAGTGGAGGCCGGGGACGGTGACCTCGGTCTGGTTGGGCCAGGCGCGGCAGAACTCGCGCTGCTCGCCGACCAGAATGCTGCCGGGATCGGCGTTGATGAAGAGCTTGGGCAGGTCGCTTGACGCCAGCCATTGCGAATAGCCCTCGGCGATGGCGACCACGTCCGCCGGCTCGCCGTCGATGGGGATCTGGCGCGGCCAGGTCAGGGTCGGGCGGCGGGATTCGCCGGGCTCCGTGAAGCGCTTGCGGTAATGCGCCATCTCGGCGTCGCTCAAGCCCCGGGCCACGGCGCGGGGCAATAGCACCTCGACGAAAAGGTTCTTGGTCAGCACCATGTCGTCCCCCGCCGGCGAGCGCAGGGCCTGGAAGAACTCGCGCGCGCCGTCGGGCCAGTCGGCCCACGACACGGGTCGTACCAGCGCTTCCATATAGGCGATGCCGGCAACCCGGTCCTGGTTGCGGTGGGCCCAGTGGAAGCCGAGGGCGGAGCCCCAGTCGTGCACCACGAAGACCGCGTCGCGCAGATCCATGGCCGCGAGCCAGGCGTCGAGATAGCGGGCGTGGGTGGCGAAGGTGTAGTCGCCATCCGACGAGACGCCGGAGTCCCCCATGCCGATGAGGTCCGGTGCCAGGCAACGATTGCCCTCGGCCAAATGCGGGATGATATTGCGCCAGAGATAAGACGAGGTCGGGTTGCCGTGCAGGAACACCACGGGACGGCCATCGGCCTTGCCGGTGTCCACATAGGCGATCTCGGAATCGAGCACGGCGGCGCGCCGGCGCGGGTGGGGGTCGGCGGCGGATGGCGTGGCTGTCATGGCGTCCCTCCTGTTCGGGCGCATTTGGGCGTGCGCTGCCGATTGAGTCAAGCCGCGCACCCGCGTATCTTGGCCGCCGCACGAAATACAGGGAGGCCGGCATGGCACGGTTGGACGGCAAGGTCGCGTTGATTACGGGCGGGGCATCGGGCATCGGCAGGCGCTCGGCGGAGCGCATGGTGGGGGAAGGTGCGCGCGTGGTGATCACCGACATCCAGGCCGAAGTGGGCCACGCGGCGGCCGAGGAGATCGGCGGCGACACGCTGTTTCTCGAACACGACGTCACCCACGAGGCCGGCTGGCAGGCGGTTGTCGAGGTCGCGCTGACCCGCCACGGCCGCCTCGACGTGCTGGTCAACAGTGCCGGCATTGCCGAGATGGGCAATGTCGAGGAGACCGCGTTCGAGGACTGGAAGCGCACCCAGGCGGTCAATTCCGACGGCGTGTTCCTGGGCTGCAAATACGGCGTGGCGGCGATCAAGCAGACCTCGCGCGAGGAAGGCGCCGGCGGTTCGATCATCAACATCTCTTCCGTCTCAGGCCTTATCGGCGGCCACAACCTCGCCGCCTACAATGCCTCCAAGGGCGCGGTGCGACTGCTGACCAAGTCCGTCGCCCTCTATTGCGCCCGCCAGGGCTACAACATCCGCTGCAACTCGGTGCATCCCACCTTCATCGACACGCCCATGGTCAAGGCCATGTACGAAGGCGCCGCCGATCCCGCCAAGACCAAGGCCAAGCTGGAGCGCCAGATCCCCCTCGGCCATATGGGCGAGCCCGACGACATCGCCTGGGGGATTGTCTATCTGGCGTCGGAGGAATCGAAGTTCATGACCGGCACCGAGTTCGTGCTCGATGGCGGCATTACGGCCATGTAGCACACTCATGAATCTCGCCGAATGGCTGTACCGAACCGCGCGCACCCGTCCTGAGGCGCCGGCGCTTTTCACCAGCGAGCGGCAGGTCGCGGATTATCGCGAATTCGCCCGCCGCGCCTCCGCAATCGCCGGCGGCCTGGCGGCAAGCCACGGCATCGCACCCGGCGACCGGGTCGGCGTGTTCATGAAGAACCGGGTGGACTATCTCGAGGTGCTCTACGGCATCTGGTGGCTTGGCGCCGCCGCCGTGCCGATCAATGCCAAGCTGCATGCGCGCGAGGCCGAGTGGATTCTCGACAACGCCGGCTGCCCGGCCGTCTATTGCGACGGCGGCACGGCCGCAGCGCTGACGACAGAGGCCACGGTGCTTTCCGTCGACGACCCGGCCCATGCGGCGATGCGCGACGGCGAAGGGCCGGCGCGGCCGTTAGCGCGCGAAGAGAACGACCTCGCCTGGCTGTTCTATACCTCCGGCACCACGGGCCGGCCGAAGGGCGTGATGCTATCGCACGGCAATCTCGCGGTGCAGGCGTTGTGCTACGTCATGGATGTCGAGGCCATCGGACCCGAGGACGCCATTCTCTACGCCGCGCCGATGTCCCACGGCGCCGGGGTCTACAATTTCCAGAACGTGCGTGCCGGCGCCCGCCACGTGGTGCCCGAGTCCGGCGGCTTCCATGCGAACGAGGTGCTCGACCTCGCGGCCGCTTTGCGCAATGTCTCCCTGTTCGCGGCACCGACCATGGTGCGCCGCCTGGTCGATGCGGCCAAGGCGCGCGGGCTCGACGGCGACGGCATCAAGTCCGTGATCTATGGCGGCGGGCCGATGTATCTCGCCGATATCGAGGATGCGCTCGACGTCATGGGCCAGCGCTTCATCCAGATCTACGCCCAAGCCGAATCGCCCATGACCATCACCGCGCTGGGGCGGCGCTGGCACGACTCGCGTAAGCATCTGTCATCGGTCGGCCTCGCCGAAAGCGCCGTCGAGCTGCGCATCACGGGCGAGGACGGCGCGGCGCTGGGGCCCGGCGAGGCGGGCGAGATCGAGGTCAAGGGGCCGGCGGTGATGCTTGGCTACTGGAACAATGCGCAAGCCACCGCCGAGACCGTGCGCGAGGGTTGGCTGCGCACGGGCGATGTCGGCGTGCTCGACGAAGACGGTTTTCTCACGCTTCGCGACCGCTCCAAGGACATGATCGTCTCCGGCGGTAGCAACATCTATTCGCGGGAGGTCGAAGAGGTGCTGCTGCGCCATACGGACGTGCACGAAGCCGCCGTGGTCGGGCGTCCCCATGCGGAATGGGGCGAGGAGGTGGTGGCCTTCGTCGTCATGAAGGACGGTGCGGCTCTGGATCCGGCCTCGCTCGATGCCCTCTGCCTGGAGCACATCGCCCGCTTCAAGCGCCCCAAAGCCTACTTCGCCATCGACGAGCTGCCCAAGAACAATTACGGCAAAGTGGTCAAGACGGCCCTGCGCGAGCGGCTCTGACGCCGAATCTGCCGCGCTGTGACTGTTCCGAATTCGAAACTTCTCCATATCGGAGATGCTTGAGATGAATCGTCAACCTATAACTGATGTGATACCGTAACGAATTCGCGTGGGCAAACGGGGGGCTCGGCGATGAGGAAACTGCTCGACGAGCTTGACTTTCACTATGGCGAATCGGCACTGACCGCTATGGCGTCCCGTTTGGCGGCCGCGCAAGAGCATAGGTTCCAAGCGGGCGACTCCAGGACGCAGGAGGTGACCCGAACGACCGCGCTCGTCGTGCTTGCCGAGATGGACGACAGGGTGGCCGAGGCCTTGGCCGCGGGGAAACTCTCTCTTGAGGCATTCCGCGAGGAGGTGGCGCTGAGCGGGGCGATCGCGTCGGTTTCGGCGACGGATGTCGACCTGCATGCGAATTTTGGCACTGCCATCAGGGGCTACGCCGCACGGTATCCGGACAAGCGTGACCTCACGCCGCACGCGCTAGCGCTCGCCATTGCCGAGATGGCCGAGGCGGACGCAGGCGGCTTGATCCCCGACCGGCTGCGCGAGGCAGGCGCGGACATCTCCGCGATCGTGATGGCCCTGCGCGCGATTCATGTTGCCCCGACGACCCTGGATGTTCCGCGCCCGACGGTCTGGCTGCTGCACTACGATGTCACCGATCAACTGGTCGGCTTGATCTTGGGCAACGATCTTGAAACTACGGTTGCTTGGATAAGCAAGAAAATCGTCGACGGGATCGAGCCTAGCGATCCGGTGATATATTGGCGCAACACGAGCGCTGACGAGAAGCGTAGCGGCGGCCTCGTGGGAACGGGCCGGTTCGTGAGCGGGCGGCACAGCGAAGCCGAGGAACCTCCGGATCCCGGCGAGGGCAGGTCTGCCCGGAAGGCCTATGCGACCGAGATCATCGAGCGGTTTCCGGATGACGTAATACCCGAGGATGACATTATCACCGAGACAGGGCTCGATATGCCCTGGCGCCTTGGCTCGATACTCGAAGTGCCGAACGACGTGGCCCTGAAGATCGACGACATGTTGACCTCACGGGGTCACGTCAGCCTGTTTCCCCGGCTGGCGACGGAGATCACGTTCGTCGATGATTCGCCGAAGGCCGACGAGGACTATCTGCAGCGCGCCGAGCATGCCTTCGTGTTGGCTGCGCGGCTCAATCGCATCTGGGAGGAGGCCTGCGGCATTGGCGAGCCGCCGCCGCAGGAGCCGGGCACGGTAGCAAGCGCGAGCTGGACCGGCATCGGCGCGGAAGAGGCCACGCCGGCCGCGGAAAACAGCTTCGTGGTTCACATAGACGCGCCGTGGGGAGGCGGCAAGACGACCTTCGCCAACTACCTGACCCGCATACTCAATCCATTTCGCCATGGCACCGGCGAGCCCAGTTGGCTCGGTCGGCTACACCTTGATGACGCTGAGGCCTGGCCGCGTGAGTTCCGCAAGCCCTGGTGCGTGGTCGAGTTCAACGCCTGGGAGCACGAGCATATCGACCCGCCCTGGTGGGTGTTCTATCAGGCCGTCAGGCGGCAATGCTTCGAAGCGGTCAGGACCGAGCACTTCCGCAACACCGCCTTCGACTGGTCCGCGGAGAACGGCTGGCGCACGGCCGTGGTGCGTCATCTCGACTGGCTGGCATTGTGGCTCAGGGAACTCGGCTGGCGGATATTCACGCCACGTGTTGGCCTTCTCGGCATGACCTTCGCCCTGACCGTGGTGCTGGCGATCATTCTCGCCCAGCATGACCTGTTCGACCCGGACAGCGTGCTGTCGGGAGAAGAGGCCGACATAGTCGCGGCAACGCCCGCGCCTGGGTTGGAAACACAAGGCGCAGGCGATACCGCAGATGCGGCGGTGGACGGTGCGGGAAAGCCGGTCGCCGATGAAGCGGGCAACGGGCAGTCGGAAGGCACGCTGTCGCAGATAATCGTCACCTCGGTGCTCGTGCTGCTCGGCGGCGCCACCGGGATATGGTCGGTCGTGGCCGCCTTCACGCAGTCGCTGCTGCCCGGAACACCGAGCTCGGCGCGCAACTACTCGCTAGGCTCGGGCGATCCGCTCGACCGCTTTCGCATCCACTTCGATCGCATGATGCGACAGCTCGGGCGCCCGATCGTCGTCATTGTCGATGACATCGACCGCTGCAATCCGCAGTTCGTCGTGGAATTGTTGCGTGGCATGCAAATCATCCTCAAGAGCCCGCGCGTGGTATATCTGCTGCTCGGCGACAGGAACTGGATCGAGCAAAGCTTTTCCGAGGTGCACAAGGCCATGAAGGATCTGAGCGTTGGTCCCGAACACAGCCTGGGCGGCCGTTTCGTTGAAAAGTCGATCCAGCTGTCCTTGATACTGCCCGGCATATCGTTCGAAGATAAGTCGGAATATGTGCGGCGAATTCTCAACGTCGATGGCAATGGCGCTGCCGCGCCGGCCGGGACCGAGTCGGCGAATCGGCTGGCCGATATCCATGAGGATCTGGAGGCCATCTCCGCGGTCAAGGATCCGGTGCGGCGCGACGCCGGCGCGAGCACGCTGCGCCGCTCGATAGAGAGCGATGCGGCGCTCGACGACGATCAGAGGAAGGCCGCCCAAAGGGAGATCGACGTTACGCTTGCCATGCGCTCCGCCGTCGACGAATCCCTGCAGCAGGCGACGCAGCACCGCCTGGTACCCATCGCCGGTGTGCTACCGGCGAACCCGCGGCAGATCAAGCGTATCATCAACGCCGTCGCCTTCCTGCAGGAGATCGCCCGCATCGCCGAAGGCATACAGCCCGGCAGCAAGGAATGGTGCAACATGGCGCTTTGGGTGGTTGTGATGACCGAATGGCCGCGCAGCTGGGCAAAAATGTCGCATTATCCCCGGCTTATCGATCGCCTGCGCAACCCGAGCCTCCAAGACACCGACGGCTTGCCGGAACAAAAGCTCATGGCAAGCTGGCTCAAGACGATCAGGGAGGATGTCGGCCTGGTAGCGCTGCTCGACTTCAGCTCGAAGAACCCGCAATGGACCGAAGCGCGGCTCGAGGCCGATGACATACGGCGCTTCCGCAATTTCATGCCGCCGCCGCCGGAGATCGACGAAACGCCACCGCCCGAGCAGAAGTAACGCCGCCTCGCGGGCCACACTCTCCGCGCTCACACCCCCGAATAGGCCACGCTGATGGTCTCGGCAACGCAGGCGGGGCGCTCGGCGCCTTCGATCTCGACCGTGACTTCGCCGAACACCTTGAGGCCGTTGTTGGCCATGTCCTCGGTGCCCTTGAGGCGCAGGCGGGCGCGCACGCGGCTGCCCGAGGGCACCGGCGAGGTGAAGCGGATCTTGTTGGCGCCGTAGTTGAGGCCGTGGGTGACATTGGCGATCTTGTAGATCTCGTACATCATCATCGGCACCAGCGAGAGCGTGAGATAGCCGTGGGCGATGGTCTTGCCGCCGGGCATCTCGTCCTTGGCGCGGGCCGGATCGACGTGGATCCATTGGAAGTCCCCCGTCGCCTCGGCGAACTTGTCGATGCGCTCCTGGGTCACGTCGACCCAGCTGCTCACCCCCATCTCCTCGCCCACCAGGGCACGCATCTCGTCGAAATTGGCGATCTCTCTCACGGGCTTCCTCCCATCGTTGCGGCCCGCTAAGCTGGCACGGTCTGAACCAAGCATGCAAGTGAGGAGCGACAGGATGCGCTACGCCTTTATCGGGCTCGGGCAGATGGGGGCACGCATGGCAGCGCGGCTGGCAGGCGCCGGGCACGCCTTGGTGGGCTTCGACGCCGCAGGCACCGCCGAGCGGCTGCCGGATGGCGCGGCAGCCGCCGACTCCGTGGCGGATGCGCTTGCCCAGGCCGATACGGCGCTGCTGTCCCTGCCCGACGGCCCCGTGGTCGAGGCGGTGGCAGGCGAGATCGCCGCGAGCGGCTGGAAAGGCTGCGTCTTCGACCACTCGACCATCGGCCCGGAGGCGGCGGTGCGCGTGCACGGGCGCCTGGCAGGCGAGGGCGTCACGTATCTGGATGCGCCCGTCTCGGGCGGCACCCGCGGCGCGGCCCAGGGCACGCTGGCGATGATGGTCTCGGGGGAGCGCGGCCTGTATGACCAGGCCGAGCCGGCGCTTAATGTCATGGCCAAGAACCTCTTCTACATCGGCCCGGCGCCGGGCCAGGGCCAGACCATGAAGCTGCTCAACAACCTGCTCTCGGGCGTTGCCATGGTGGCGACCAGCGAGGCCGTGCTGTTCGGCGAGGCGCACGGGCTCGACCCCGAAGTCATGGTCTCCGTCCTCAACGTCTCCAGCGGCCAGAACACGGCCACCTCCGACAAGTTCCCCACCCGCATACTGAACGGCCGCTACGACGCCGGCTTCACCATCGACCTCTTGAGCAAGGACGTATCGCTGTACCTGGCGGAAGCCGACCGTATCGGTGCCCGCGAAAAGGTAGCCCGGCAAGTGGGCGAGACCCTCGCCGCCATGCGCGAGGCCATGCCGGGCGCGGATTTCACGAGACTCTATCCGTATCTGAAGGAGCTGGGCGAGGAGTAGATTGCTGCGCCACCGCCTGCCGCCGGCATCGCACTTGACGAACAAGGCAAATTGCCCTGTTCTTACCGTCATCGAAACGGCCGCATGGCCCGCCCTACCCAACCCAGGGAGATGACCATGATTCCTTTGCGGGCCTGCGCCAAGGGCCACATCCGCGGGCCCTGTTGCCATGTCTGACATCAAGGTCGAGATCGACTTCGACGCGCTCGACGAGGCGGCGGTGCGCGCCGCCTTGTCGAGCTCCGATCCCAACCATCCGGTGGCTGTCGAGATCGCGAAGCGCATCACCCGCATCACCCAGAGCATCGCCCTCCAGGCCAGGGGCGGCCGTGTCTGGACCCTGCGTCTGGCGGCGCCGAGAAGTGTCGTCGACCGGGCCGCCACAGACATCGCGCTCGAAGCGGTGAGGACCGAGACCGGCGCCGAGCTCCAAGTCAGATACCGAGCATGACTCCGCACCAAATCATCAAATGACCGTGTATGGTCGAAATATGCTCTAGTGGTCCAAATCTGACATATGGTACCCATAGGATCGCCTCTGACGCCGCCTCGCTAGAAAGGTGCGCGCCGGTGATGCCAGCCCATCGGCAAGCGCGCCTGACGACGCGAGGCGGCGTCAGAGGCGACCTATGGGCGGCCGTCCGCGCCCACCGGCGTCGTTGCGCGGTCCTTGCGATGGACCCGCATCGCGGCGCACCGCGCGCCTAACCGGTGGGCGCGGACGACCGTCCTATGGGTACCATATGTCAGATTTGGACCACTAGCTATTGCGCGAACGCCTCCGGCCCCGGATCGGGCGGGATATCCCAGCCACACGCCGTGAGGCCGGACGTGAGGGCATCGATCATCGGGCGGGTGCCCGCTTTCTGCCAGAAATATACCTCCTGCCAATAGGCATCACGGAATCCTGGATATGCCGACAGCGCCGTATCCAGGGCAATCTTTCCGCGTTCCAGATCATCGCTGGCGCAGTGGGCCGCGGCCAGAAACACGTGGGTCAGGAAGTACCAGTTCATCTGGTTCGCCTCCAACCGGGAGATCGCCGCACCAAATTCGCCGCGTGCCATGTGAACCTTGGCCATGTTCCAGTTCATCCAGCCCGGGTATTTCGGGTTCAGGATCGTGAGCCTGTCCATGATCTCGACGGTTCGCTCATAGGCCCCGACGTTGGAAAACACTTCCGCCGCCCAGCCGATGATATCCGAGTTGTTCGGCTCCAGGCGCAAGGCCTCCTCGGCCTCGCGAATGGCGCGTTGCGGGTCGTCTGTCAGGTAGAGGGCTTGGGCGTATATGACGTGACCAATGCCGCTGTTCGGATCTAGGAAGACGGCTCTTTCAAGTGTCGAAAGCGCTCTGTCGAGGGAGGAGTCCGGCAGGGGGTTGAGCCCGACGGCGATCTCCAGGAGGTAGAGATTGCCGAGATAGGCCAGCGCCTCAGCATAATCCGGTTCGCTCTCTATGACGCCTTCCAGACAATCCCGTGCCACACTATGCGTTTCCGGCCCGACCTGGCGGACGAACTCATGAGCGCGCAGAATGCAGTCGTAGGAAGAAAAATATTTCGGTGCCTGCCTATCGCCTCGCGCGGACTGGGCGAGGGAGATCGCGCCGTGCACGTCGCCGATTCGGCCCGCCACGGTTTCCGTAATCTCGTCCTGAATCGAGAATATGTTCGCCGCATCGAGTGCGCGGTCAAAGGTCTCGGCCCATAGGTGCGTGCCCTCTTCAGCCGCCAGCAGCTGCGCCGTCACCCGCACCGTGTCGCCGCTGCGGCGGATGCTGCCCTCGACCACGTAGTCGGCGCCGAGCTTCTCGGAGATGGCCGGGATATCCACGGCTTCTCCCTTGAACTGGAACGTGGTATTGCGGCCCAGCACGAGGATGTCCGGATACTGCGCCAGCCGCGTAATAATGTCCTCGGTGATGCCGTCGGCGAAGTATTCCTGGCTAGGGTCCCCCGAAAGATTGTCGAAGGGGAGGACAGCAATGACGGGCCGTCGAGCCTCGGCATCAGGCGAATGTTCGGGCACGCCGAGGTCGCGTAACGTCGCCAGATAGCCTGCAACGATCGCTCGGTCCTTATAGGCCCAAATGCGCTCCGTGTCGTTTCGCACTACCTCGATGGACAAGGCAGGATCCTTGTTGCGGAGACGCGCAATGGCAGCCATGGCGTCGGCCTCGCGACTAGCTCTGGCGAGTGCGATGGGCAGGATATACTGGACTTCGGGATCGTCAGGCACGAGCGAGCTGTAACGCTCCAGCCAATGTGCGCCCTCGACGGGGTGTCCCGAGTTGAGAAGGATTGTCCCCTTGTCCAGGAGATACCAATGGGGATGCACCGGGCTGAGGCGAATGGCCTCATCAAGCTCTGTCATGGCGAGCTCGTAGCTGCCCGACGTATACAGCATCAGGGCATAGTGCGCGTGTGCGAGCGAGCCGCCGGGATCAAGCTCGACGCCCCGGCGCGCGGCGGCGATCGCAGCCTCGTGCTCATGCAAGTCGCGGTGAATCATTACCTGCAGGCCGTAAGCGGCGGCCAGGGTATCGTCCGCCGCGAGCGCCTTTTCGACATGCGCTTTGGCCTGCAACAGGCCGTCCGCATGATCTTCCCAGCGGTAGCGGTAAGTATATTCCAACGCCCATCCCAGATACGCCCAACCCAAGGCAAATCCGGGGTCGTCGGCTACGGCGGAGGCGAATAACGACTGTGCACGCGCATTGTCAGCCTGGTTGGCCTTTCGCAGCAGCGCGACACCTTGCTGCCATTTTTCCCAAGCTTCGATGTTGTTCGTGCCACCACGCCAGCGCAGCGCTTGTGGCCCTTCGGTAAGCTCGACTTGCAGCGCACTCACCACTTCCAGGGTAATATCGTCCTGCAGCGCGAATATGTCGTCGAGCGGGCGGTCGTAGCGCTCGGCCCAGACATGGCCGCCGCTCGCCACCTCGATCAGTTGCATGACAATGCGAATCTGATCTCCGGCAACCTGCACGCTGCCCTCCAGCACATGTTCGACACCGAGCTGGCGGGCGACCTCGCTCATGTCCGCTTCCGCGTCTCGGTACTGCAGCGTCGAATAGCGCGCCGGCACGAACAGCCGCCGGGCCTGCGACAGACTGGCTATGATGTTTTCGTGCAGACCGTCGGCGAGAAAAGCGTATTCGTCGGAACCGCTCAAGTCGGCGAACGGCAGCACCGCCACGGACGCCGTGTCGGGATCGACAAGCACCGGGTCGCCGGAGGGCGTGGCCATCTCCGATGGCTCCGGAATGCCGACCAGCCACCAGATCGTCGCGCCGGCAATGATGACGGCCGTGAGTGCAGCCGCGATGCCAATGACAGGGCGGCGCTTGCGGCGTAGGGGTGCCGGCTCGGACGCCTCCGCCGTCACCCGATAGGCCGGTACCGGCCGCGGGATATTCTTCACCTCGTGCTCGCCAATGAAGGCGAAGCCGAGTGCCAGCCGATCACGCACTTCTTCATAGACCTTGCCGGAGACATTGGCCGTGCCCGGCTCGGCCAGCCCCTCCAGCCGCGCCGCGACATTCACGCCATCGCCATAGATCGTCCCGTCCTCTTCCTCGATAACGTCGCCCTGGTTGACGCCGATGCGGAACAGCATGCGCCGCGCCTCGGCCACCGGCGCGTTGATTTCCGCCAGCTTCTCCTGCACTTCCACGGCGCATTGCACGGCCTCGACGACGCTGCGGAACTCGGCCAGCACGCTGTCTCCGGCGGTATCGATGAGCCGGCCCGAATGTGCCTCGATGCTCTCGCGGAAAACCGCTCGCGCCTGCTGCAGCGCCGTCACGGTGGCCTGATCGTCGTCGGCCATCAGCCGCGAGTAGCCCGCCACGTCGGCCGCGAGGATGGCCGCCAGCTTGCGGCTGCCGGTGGGCGGGGGCTCATGCGTGTCGGAGGGCATTATTCGGTCTGCTCAGGGATATTAAGGCCGGCTTTGCGCAGGCCGTCAATCCACGCCTTGTATCGGGGCCGTAGCGCTTCGGGGTTCAGCGGGGAAAGCGCCGCCAAGGCCACCTCAGGGGTGAAGTCCGGTTTAACTTCTAACAGCCCTTTGAGCGCAATCTTGGCTTCTGCGGGTTTACCAAGGTGTGCCAACGCCGATGCCAAATGCGCGTGAGGCCAAAATGGGGTTGCTGGGAATCGGACCGCGCGCCGCGCATCCTCCACTGTCGATTCGTAGTCTCCTAATAAAAAATGAGCAAGAGCGCGTAAGGTATAGAATGCCCATGCAAATGGGTCGCGCGGGCTTAAGCGGATGGCGGTGCTATACTCGGCGATGGCATCGTCATAACGCTCACTTCGCGCAAGCGCCATGCCGAGCCCATTATGCGCAAATGCCGAGCTGGGATTAAGGTCAATGGCCGTACGTAGCTCTGCGATCGCCGCATCGTATTCGCCTCGTGAGACGTGCACCCTACCAAGCGCGAGATGAGCCATTGCGTCTTTGTCGTCCAGCGCCACGGCCCTGTTCGCGAACCGCTGTGCATCGTCCACATCCTCAAGAGGTGTATCTGAGTAGGCGTGCAGAACCTGGAGGAACAGCGTGAACCCAAGCGCCGCGAATGCTTGGGCAAAATTCGGATCTTGGTCGCTGGCAAGTTGGAAAAATCGACGCGCCTCCGCCATGTCCTCGGCATTGATTTGCCAAAGATGCCACATACCGCGCTGGTAGCACTCCCACGCATCGAGATTTTCCGGCCGCTTGCGACGGGCGCGTTCGCTTTCGAATTCGCCGACTTCCACTTGCAGGGCTGCGACCAGAGTTTCAGTGATCTCGTCCTGCAACGCGAAGATATCCGACAGGTCGCGGTCGTATCGCTCAGCCCATATATGGTTGCCTGTGAGAGCATCGATCAATTGCGCCGTGATGCGCACCCGTTCGCCACCTCTACGGACGCTGCCCTCGACAACGTATCGAACCTTGAGGTCATGGCCGACCTGTTTCACATCGACAGCTGTGTTCTTGTAGGTGAAGGAAGAATTGCGGGCCGAAACCTGGAGCCAGCGCAGGCGCGACAGCTCTGTGATCAGGTCTTCCGCTATGCCATCGGCAAAGTACTCTTGGTCGGCATCGCCGCTTAGGTTATTAAACGCTAACACAGCTATTGATGGCTTCTCAGCTAGCGACTGTGCAGCGTTCGGCGCAGGCGACATATCACGCGTGTTCAAAATGATCTGATAGGCACGCACCGAGCGGGCAATGTTCTTGAACTCGTGTTCACCCACATCGGCGAACGCAATATTCAGGCGCCCACTCACAGCACCGTGTATCATGTCCGATACGGTGATCCCGCCCGGCTCGCTCAGGCCTTCCAGCCGGGCCGCGACATTTACGCCATCGCCATAAACCGTCCCGTCGGCCTTCTCGTGGATGTCGCCAAGGTGGATGCCAATACGGAAGTGCATCTGGCGGGCCTCGGGAACATCCGCATTGAGCGCCGCCAAGCCTTCCTGGATCGCCAGAGAAGCCCGCAACGCCCCATTCGTGGTCTCGAAGACGGCCAGCACGCTGTCGCCCGCCGTGTCCACCACCCGGCCGTGGTTGCCCTCGACGTGTTTCGTGAAGACCGCCCGCGCGCGGTCCAGCGCCGCGATGGTCCCCTTCTCGTCGTCGGCCATCAGCCGCGAATAGCCGACCGCATCCGCCGCCAGGATCGCCGCGACGCGCTCGGTTATGCCGTCCTGTCCGTCGTCCTCAGCCACGCCTCGTCCCTTCCCATGGCGCCTGAAGCCTTAGGCGCGAATGGTACGGCTTGCTCGGGCCTTGCGCAATGCAACCGCGCGGGCCGCGCCATGGCATGGCGGTGTCAGGGAAGCCGCGCCGCAATACCCGCCCCCGGCGCCCGGGCGGAGTTCGCCGTTCGGCGGGCCGCCGGGGAGTGGGAGGCAAGTTATTCGTTGCAGCAATATCGCATTCTACGATGGTCATGCAATGAGTTGCACCACCATTGCGATGCTAAAATGAAAGACTTGACCCCCAAGACCTGGGAGGTGCGGATTGCACCCGCGTTGCGTTGCGTTGGCGCAAACCGTACCATCGCCGGGCGCCAGGAAATCCGGGGTCAAGTCTTTCATTTCAGGAAATCCGGGGTCAAGTCTTTCATTTTAGCATTTGCTCGAGACTGGCAGTGGCACGCTCTCGCCGCCTGATAACGAAACGCCTGCGGGAGATGCTAAAATGAAAGACTTGACCCCAAATTTTCAGGTGCCGGCGGCGGCGATATCGGGGGCCGCAGGAAGCGCCATGGTCCGATGGTGAGCGGGTGACATATCGGCCACGGGAGTCAAGGGCCTGCGGTCCGCTTCGCGGATGGCCTACGGGGCCACCCTTGACTCCCCTGGCCGATATGCAAAATGGCAACCATCGGACCATGGCGCGGGCCGCGCATTGGGTGGCAGCGTCGCGGAAGTCGCGCCCCAACGAACGCCCCCGGCGCCCGGGCGAATTTCGCCGTTCGGCGGGCCGCCGGGGTCTGCTATAAGACGCCGGTGATGGTGGACTTTCCTTTCGATATGCCGCGCCTGGAGGCGGGCTGGGTGTGGCTGGTGGGCACCGGGCCGGGGGATCCGGGCCTGCTCACCCTGCATGCCTGGAACGCCATGCAACAGGCGGACGTGGTGGTCTATGACGCGCTGGTCGGCGATCAGGTGATGGCCATGATCGGGCCCGGAGCCGAGGTCGAGTTCGCCGGCAAGCGCGGCGGCAAGCCCTCGGCGCGGCAGCCGGATATCTCGCGCCGGCTCGTGGAACTCGCCAAGGCGGGCAAGCGCGTGGTGCGGCTGAAGGGCGGCGATCCTTTCGTTTTCGGGCGTGGCGGCGAGGAAGCCCTGGCGCTGGTCGCGGCGGGCGTGCCGTTCCGTGTCGTGCCGGGTATCTCGGCGGGCATCGGCGCCTTGGCCTATGCGGGCATTCCGCTCACCCACCGCAGCACCAATGCGGCGGTCACCTTCGTCACCGGCCACGCGGCGGACGGGGAGGTGCCGGGGGCGCTGGACTGGGATGCCATCGCCCGCGGCTCGCCGGTCATCGTGCTCTACATGGCCATGGGCCATCTCGCCGCCATTGCCGCGCGCCTGCAGGCGGGCGGCCGTGCGGCGGACGAGCCGGTGGCAGTGATCTCGGCGGCGACCACCCCGGCCCAGGTGGTGCTGGAGACCACGCTGGGGGCCTGTGCGGCGGAGGCCGAGGCCGCCGCTGTCGGGCCGCCGGCGATCGTCGTGGTCGGCGATGTGGTGCGGCTGCGCGCGGGCCTCGACTGGCTGGGGGCGGCTGCCGGCAAGACGCTTAACGCCGAGCCGCTGTGAGCGCGCCGGCGCTGATCCTGGCCGCGCCCGCGTCCGCCAGCGGCAAGACCACGCTGACCCTGGCGCTGCTGAGGGCGTTTCGAAACCGTGGTGTGCGGGTGGCCTCCTTCAAGGTCGGGCCGGACTATATCGATCCCGCCTTCCATGCCGCGGCATCCGGGCACCCCTGCCCCAATCTCGACACCTGGGCCATGCGCCCCGGCACCGTCGCGGCCATCGTTAGCGAGCTATGTGCCGATGCGGAGCTGGTCATCGGCGAGGGCGTCATGGGCCTCTTCGACGGTGCCGCCGGCGGCGGCGGCTCGACCGCCGACGTCGCCGCCGCGCTGGGTCTGCCGGCGGTGCTGGTGCACGATGTCAAGGGCCAGTGGGCGAGCGCCGCCGCCGTCGTCGAGGGCTTCGCCAACCATCGCGCCGACGTGGCCGTGGCCGGGGTGATCTTCAACTATGTCGGCAGCCCCCGCCACGCCGCCCTGCTGGAGAAGGCTTGCGCCGATGTCGCGCCGGCCCGCCTCGGTGCCGTGCCCCGCGACGATCGTCTGGCTCTGCCCGACCGCCATCTCGGCCTGGTGCAGGCGGGCGAGCATGCGGGCCTCGAAGACTTTCTCGACGGTGCCGCCGCGCTTGTCGCCGCCCATGTCGACCTCGACCGCCTCGCCGCTCTCGCCCGGGTTCCGACCGCCAGCGCCGAGGCCTGCCCGCCGCTGCCGCCGCTCGGCCAGCGCATTGCCATCGCCAACGATACCGCCTTCGCTTTTGCCTACCGTCACCTATGCCTAACCTTGCACGACCAGGGGGCCGAGCTGTTGCCGTTTTCGCCCCTTGCAGATGAGCCGCCGGGCGACGCGGACGCCATCTATCTGCCAGGCGGCTACCCGGAATTGCACGCCGGGCGCCTGGCCGCCAACGCCCGCTTCCTAGACGGCCTAAGGGCAGCCGCCGCCGGCGGCGTCACGGTCTATGGCGAATGCGGCGGCTATATGGTTCTAGGCGATGGGCTCATCGATGGCGACAGCGCGCGCCACGCCATGGCCGGGCTGTTGCCGCTCGAGACGTCGTTCGCGAAACCGCGCCTGCATCTCGGCTATCGCCAGCTGGCGCTGGCGGCCGATACGCCGCTGGGGGCCAAGGGCGCCCGCTTTCGCGCCCACGAGTTCCACTATGCGGAGGGCATGCCCGGCAGGGCGGCGGCCCTATTCGAGGCCAGCGATTCCGAAGGCCGGCCGCTGGGACCCGCGGGACTGTGCGCGGGCTCGGTGATGGGCTCGTTCATGCACCTCGTCGACGCAGCGTGAGCGTGCGCAGCGCCAGACCGCCGGCGAGCAGCAACAGAATCGCGGCCAGCAGACCGGGCTGGGCTTCGTGGCCGGGATGGGCGAAAGCGGTGCCCGGCACGAGGGCGAGCACGAAGGTCAGGGCAAGGTTACGCATCGTCGATAGTCCTTTCGTCAGGCGGGATGGCTGTCGCTGTGACCCAGCCGTGCCATTGCAGTGGCGGCAAGCGCGCCAAGCGCCAGCCAGAAGACGAGATTGGCGACCATGGTCGCGCTTACGAAAGCCGCTGCCATCTCGGGCGGCACGCTGCCGGCGATGGCCGGCACCTCGGGTGCGCCGACCGCATGGGGCAGAACGATGAGCACCACGCCGATGGTCTTCAGCCAGGTCGCCGGCACCAGCAGCAGCGCCCACAGGCCGATGCCCGTGGCGACCACCGTACCGAGCCACCAGGCCTGACGCTCGGCCAGCTCGCCACCGACCATGCCGGGCAATTCGGGCGGCATCCCGAGGGCCGGCGCAAGGGAGAACACGGCAAAGCCGGCCAGACCCCATAACGCGCCCTGGCGCCAGTCCAGCCGGCGCCCGGTCAGCGCCAGCGCAGCACTCAACAGCAAGGCGAAACCGACGCCGACCAGCACATTGGTGCCGAGGCGCAGAACCACGCGCCCGCCTTCGCTTTCGGGGATTGCGGCAGCATCGCCATGGCCATGATCGTGGCCGTCCGCCGCCTGCACCTCATAGGTCTCGGCAGCGAGGATCAGCGGCTGCACCTTGTGCGCCTGCAGCGCCGTCAGCAAAAGGCCAGACAGCACACCGGCGATGATTGCCGATAGGGCAATTCTCAGAAACATGCGCTCAGTGGCAGGGGAACGCCATGCCGTGCCGCCCGTCATGAGCGGCATTGTGCAGGACTGACGGCTGGGCGAAGCCTACGCCATAAAGGATAAAGGCGCCAAGCAGGACCGCAGCCACGGCAGCCGCCAAAGTCCCGAGCCCTTGTTCAGCCTGGGTGCCGCTCTCGACACGTGCGCCAATTGCCGTCATCGTCTTCTCCCTGCGCTCAAGTTTTCGGTGCCGACCATAGAGCGCGACGGCAGAGATGGGAAGGGCAAACAGGGATGGCAGACCCGTTCGTAGCGCTGACCTTGGTGTTGGGCGGCGCCCGTTCCGGCAAGAGCCATTTTGCCGAGGCCCTCGTCGAATCGAGCGGGCTCGATGCGGTCTATGTCGCCACCGCACAAGCCGGCGATGAGGAGATGGCGGCGCGTATCGCCCATCATCAGGCGCGCCGGGGTGCGGTCTGGCGCACTGTGGAGGCGCCTTTGCAGTTGGCCGCCGCCCTGGCCCGCGAAGCCGCGCCCGGGCGCGCCGTGCTGGTCGACTGCCTGACGCTGTGGCTCGCCAACATCATGGCCGACGGCTGTGATGTCGAGGCTGAAGCGGAGCGCCTTGTCGCAGCGCTTGGTGAGCTCGCCGGCCCGGTGGTGCTGGTCAGCAACGAGGTCGGCCAGGGCATCGTGCCGGACAACGCCCTCGCCCGCGCCTTTCGCGACCACGCCGGGCGCCTGCACCAGGACATCGCGGCGGCAGCGGACACTGTGTACTTCGTCACCGCCGGCCTGGCGCAGACCTTGAAGAGCCCTAACCCTCGCTGACACCCGCGTCCGCGAAGGTGGCCATGCCGGCGTGGGTCGTAACCGCGGCCTTGACCAGGTGTGCGGCGAGCGCGGCGCCGGAGGCTTCGCCGAGGCGCATGCCGAGGTCGAGCAGTGGTGTCAGGCCGAGCGCCTTGAGAAGGCGGTCGTGGCCGGCTTCGGCCGAGCGATGGCTGGCCAGGCAGTGGTCGAGCGCGCCGGGCGCGGCACGCTGGAGCACGGCGGCGGCGGCGCAGCAGATGAAGCCGTCCAGCATCACCGGCACGCGGGCGCGCCGGGCGCCGAGAATGGCACCGGCGATGGCGGCAAGCTCATAGCCGCCGAGCCGCCGCAAGACCTCGAGGGGATCGCCGAGTGCCGCGCCGTGAAAGGCCATGGCGGCGGCGATCGTCTCGCGCTTGCGGGCGAGGCCGGCATCGTCGACGCCTGTGCCGCGGCCCACCCAGTCGGCCGGCTCGCCGCCGAACAGCGCCGTCGCCAAAGCCGCTGCCGAGGTGGTGTTGGCAATGCCCATCTCGCCGAGGCAAAGCAGATCCGTCCCTGCCTCGACGCGCGCCATGCCGGTGGCGAAGGCGGCGGCGCAGGCGGCCTCGCTCATTGCCGCGTCAGCGGTGAAGTCGGCGGTCGGAGACTCGAGATCGAAGGCATCGACGCTGAGCTCGGCGCCGAGGCTACGGCAAAGCTGATTGATGGCGGCACCGCCGGCCTCGAAATTCGCCACCATCTGCACGGTCACTTCGGCGGGAAAGGCGGATACGCCGCGCGCAGCGACGCCGTGATTGCCGGCGAAGACGAGCGTGCGCAGGGCCTCGGCGCGGGCCGGGTGGCGGCCCTGCCAGGCGGCCATCCAGGCGGCGATATCCTCGAGCCTGCCAAGCGAGCCGGAGGGCTTGGTGAGTTGCGCGTCGCGGGCGCGCGCTTCCGCCGCGGCAGCGTCGTCCGCGGATGCCAAATCGCTCAGCATTTGGCGTATGGTGGCAAAATCCAAAGTAAGGGCTCCGTTCATTCATGGTTGCTAGGCAGGTCATAACACGGCTGGACGATCTGCGTGTGGCTGCTGCGTTCCTCACGCGCCTGCCGGTGCCCGCGCCGGAAGGCAGAGGCATGGAAGCGGTGGCCGGGGCTTGCCGCGCCTACCCGCTTGTCGGCGCCGGCATCGGCTTCGCCGCGGGCGGGATATGCCTTGCCTCCCAGGCCATCGGGCTCGGGGTCTGGCTGGCGGCCATATTGGCAGTCATTTGCCAGGTGGTGCTGAGCGGTGCCCTGCACGAAGACGGCCTGGCGGATGTGGCCGACGGCCTCGGCGGCTATGACAAGGAAAGACGCCTCGAGATCATGCGCGACAGCCGCATCGGCGCCTATGGCGTGCTGGCGCTGATCCTTGCCACCCTGTTGCGTGTCGCCGCCATCGCCAGCCTGGCGGGTGACGCGCTGGCAGCTTTGGTGGTGGCAGCGGCGCTGTCGCGCGCGGCCATGGCCTGGCCGATGGCGATGTTGCCGCCGGCTCGCGATGATGGTCTCGCCGCCGGGGCCGGCAGACCTGCCACGGCTCGTGTGGTCGAGGGCGCGTTGATCGCGTTGGCACTGGCAGTCGCGATTTCCGGTCTTGCCGGATTGCTCGCCGCGGCGATTGCGGCATTTGCAGCGCTATCGGTCGCCCGGCTCGCAGAGCGCAGTCTCGGCGGCACAACGGGCGATATTATCGGCACCACCCAGATGGTTGCCGAGATCGCCGTGTTGCTGGCGCTGGTTACGCTGACAGCAGCGTATTAGCGCCGTCTTCCTCTTGCTGCAGGGAGAAGATCGAGGTGTAGCCTGCCGACCAGTCCGGCGGGATGAGGCAGGGCTCGGGATCGAAGCGCATCCACTTGGCAGGCTGGCCGCGCACGATGGCGCCGGAATGCGTGGTGCTGTCGAGCAGGTTCGTCACCGGCATGGAGTCGGCGGCGGAAAAGGCGTTGAGCAGCAGCGGGCGCATGCGCGGTGAGCGGTTCTCAGTCGAGCCATGCACCAGGCGGCAATTGTGCACCGTCACCGAGCCGCGCTTGCCGGTCAGCCAGACCGCCTTGTCGAGGGCCACGCGCGACATGTCCGCATCGCGAACGGCGCCGGTCCACTGCTCGTTTTCGTCATAGAGATCGAACAGCTCGCCACGGTGGCTGCCGGGGATCACCCCGAGCGGCCCCATCTCGTCGTCCACATCGTGCAGGTAGAGGCCGATGGCCAAATGCGAATAGTTGGTATGGGGATAGAACTGGATGTCCTGGTGCCACTTCACTTCCTCGCCGCCGCCGGCCCATTTCAAGTTGAGCTTGGAGTGGTGGAACTTGACATCGGCACCAAGCAGGTCTTCGGCGATATCGACGATCGGCCCGTTGAGCGCGAACTCGCGGTAGACGGGATGGTTCTCGACTGGGTGGTTGATGCGCCGCAGTCGCGGGTTCGTCGCGTTGTGGTCGGGCTCGATATCGAAGAATTCGTCCGGGGCCGCGACGGCGCGGCTCTTCTCGATAAAATCGTTGGTGACCTGCCAGAGCCGATCGAGCCATTCCTCGGAAATGAAATCCTCGACGCAGACATAGCCGTCGCGGAAGTAGCCTTGCCGCTGTTCCTGGCTCAGCACTTTGGCCGGCCGCGCCAGCACTTCTTCGCTCAACATCGCCTTCTCCACCTCTACTTCCATGGCGTCAGCTTAGCACCTTCGCCCGCTCAGAGGCGATTGACGAAATCGACAGACCAGCCATGGCCTTGGCGCACCAGGCAGGTGAGCGACAGTGGCTGCACCTGGACTGCCAGGGCTCGCTCGGGTGTCAGATCCAGCGCTTTCGCGACCGCGGCGCGGATCGGGCCGGCATGGGCAACGACAAGAAGCTCGGGCGCATCGATGCGGTCGATGGCCGCGTGCACCCGTGTCACGACGTCCGTGAAGCTTTCGCCGCCGGGCGGGCGCAAGGTGGCCGGTGACGACCAGTCCGTATCGATATGCTCGTAAAGTAACCCTTCCCAGGCGCCGAAATCCTGCTCGGCAAAGGCAGGTTCGGTGTCCGCCTGGGCAAAGCCGGGCAACGCCGCGAAGGTGCGCCGGGCGCGCAGGCGTGGGCTGGTCAGGCAGATGGCAGCATTGGGAATTTGCGCCGAGATCCGCGCCACGGTGGCCGGGTCCGGCTCGAGACAATCCACGTCGCTCGATCCGACACAAACACCGGCGCCAACGGCACTCGGTGCATGGCGCAGCCACCACCAGCGGCCGGTCACGTCAGCGCATCCGCCAGGCGCTCGGCCGCCGCTTCGTTGCCGGGCAGGCCGAAACGCAGACGACCGGGCTGGTCGGCGAAGCGCCGCACCAGGATGCCGTGTTCGCCCAAGCGTTCGAACACAGCGTCCGCCTGTGGCGTTTCGACCAGGCGGAACAAGGTGGTGCCGCCGGCCACCGCCAGACCGGCCTTGGCGAGTACGCCGTCGAGGACCGCCGCCTCGCCTGCCAGGCGTTGGCGCATGGCAGAGGCCCAGGCGGAATTCGCCAAGGCCTCGCGCCCCACCGCCACGGCCGGGCCGCTTACCGGCCAGGGGCCGAAGGCGTCGCGGATCCGTGCCGCCAAGGCGGGCGCGGCGATGGCAAAGCCGAGGCGCAGGCCGGGCAGTCCGTAGAACTTGCCGAAGGAGCGCATGACGACCGTCTGCCCGCCGGCTTGCGCTGCAAAGCTGATCCCGGGGGCCACGTCAGCATAGGACTCGTCGATCACCAGGCGGCCATCAAGCGTCGCGAGCGCGTCCGGCTCATGCCGGGCGCCGTCCGGGTTGTTGGGATTGGTGACAACAATGGTGTCGAAGCCAGCCGCCGGGCTCGGCAGGCCGCTGACGATCTCGACCACGTGTCCGGCCGCGGCCCAGGCGCGCGCGTGTTCCGCATAGGTCGGCCCGACCACGGCCACGCGTCCAAAATCGCACAAGCGCGGCAGCAGTTGAATGAGCGCTTGGACGCCCGGCACGGGTACGAGATTTTCTGTGCTCGCCGCGCCGTAACAGGCCGAGGCGGCCGCGCTCAGCGCAGCGAGCTCGGCGGCTTCTGGTAGACGCGTCCACGCCGCCTGGGCCGGGGGCGAGAAGGGGTAGGCGTGGGGGTTTATGCCCGTGCTGAGGTCGAGCCAGTCGTCTCCCGCCTGGGGGAAGCGGCGCTTGGCCCAGGCCAGCTCGCCGCCATGGTCCGGGTCGTCAGCGGCCGGCGCGGCGGTTGATGTCATCGTGACGCTCACGGATCTCCCGGGGCCAACTGGCCTTGATGAAAGAGAGCACGGCAACGATATCGCCGTCGCTCAATATCGTGCCGTAACCCGGCATGTCGCTCTGATAGCCGCCGCCGACCAAAGCCGCCGTGCCCTGTTTGGTGATGGCGAATAGGTCCGCGTCCGGATGGTGCCAGGTATGCCCGGTTCCGTCGTGAGGCGGCGCGGGCATGCGGCCGTTGGGCAGCTTCTCGCGCCAGTTCGGCTGGCCTTGCAGGGCGTCGCCATGGCAGCTGGCGCAGGCTTCGGCATAGATCTCGCCGCCGCGTGCGGTAACCGCCGCATCGTCGGGCATCAGCAAGGTGCCGCCACCCCGCAGCAACCAGTATGCGGCGCCGGCGGCCACGAGGACGCCCAGGGAAATGACGACCCGGCGCCTCAATGGCCGGGGCCGCTCTCGCCCGCCAGGTCGTCGAGGATCGGGCAATCGGGCCGCTCGTCGCCATGGCAGGCATGGATCAGATGGGCAAGCGCGCCGCGCAAGCTTTGCAGGGCGGCGATCTTGTCGTCGATCTCGGCGAGATGCGCCTCCGCAATGCCTTTGACGTCGGCGGAAGCGCGCTCCTGATCGTCGTAGAGCGAGAGCAGGGCGCGGCAGTCGCCGATGGAAAAGCCGAGATTGCGGGCACGCTGCAGAAAACGCAGCTTGTGCACGTCGCGGGGCACGTAAGCGCGGTAGCCATTGGCCTTGCGCTCGGGCGAGATCAGCCCGACCTCTTCGTAGTAGCGGATGGTCTTGGCGCTGAGGCCCGCTTGCCGTCCCGCCTGGCCGATGTTCATAGGCGCGTCCTCCTCAGCCGCAACGCATTGCCGATGACCGAGACCGAGCTCAGGCTCATGGCCGCCGCGGCGATCATCGGGCTCAGCAACAGCCCGATGACAGGATAGAGCGCGCCGGCCGCGATGGGTACCCCGAGGGCGTTGTAGAAGAAGGCGAAGAACAGGTTCTGGCGGATATTGCTCATGGTCGCCTGGCTCAGGCGGCGGGCGCGCACGATACCGATCAGATCGCCCTTGACCAGGGTCACGCCGGCGCTCTCGATGGCAACATCGGTGCCGCTGCCCATGGCGATGCCGACATCGGCCTGGGCCAGCGCCGGGGCGTCGTTGACGCCGTCGCCGGCCATGGCCACGACGCGGCCCTCGGCCTGCAGGCGGCGGACGACCTCGCTCTTGCGCTCGGGCAGCACCTCGGCCTCGACTTCGCTGATGCCGAGTTCAGCCGCCACGGCTTCGGCGGCGCCGCGATTGTCACCGCTCAGCATGACCACGCGCAAGCCGGCCTGGCGCAAGGCTTCGAGTGCTGCCGGCGTTGTCGCCTTGACAGGATCGGCAACGGCAATGAACCCCGCGGCGGTGCCGTCGATGGCCATGAACATGACCGTCGCACCAGAGGGAGCCACGAGGTCGGCCAGGTCGATCCCGAGATCGGCCATCAATGCCGCGTTACCGAGGGCGCAGGCCAGACCCTCGACAGTACCGCTCACGCCCTTGCCGGTGGTGGCGGCAAAATCCGCGGGCTCGGACAGTGCCAGGCCGCGCGCTTCGGCGGCGGCGACGATGGCGGCGGCAAGGGGGTGCTCGCTGGCGCGCTCGAGGCTGGCGGCTAAGCGCAGCAGCCGGTCATCGTCGCCATCGAGGGCGAGGATCTGACGCAGCTGGGGCGCACCTTCGGTCAAGGTGCCGGTCTTGTCGACCACCAGGGTGTCCACGGCCTCAAGGCGCTCCAAGGCTTCGGCGTCGCGAATCAAGACGCCCATGCTTGCGCCGCGTCCGGTGCCGACCATGATCGACATCGGCGTGGCGAGGCCGAGCGCGCAGGGACAGGCGATGATCAGTACGGAGACTGCGGCGAGCAGCGCATGCGCCAGTGCCGGCGGCGGGCCCCAGATGGCCCAGGCCGCGAAGGCGAGCACGGCGCAGGCGATCACGGCCGGCACAAAATAGCCGGCTACCGTATCGGCCAAGCGCTGGATCGGCGCGCGGCTGCGCTGGGCTTCGCCGACCATGCGCACGATGCGCGCCAGCAGCGTGGCGTCGCCCACGGCTTGCGCCCGCATGACCAGGCCGCCGGCGCCGTTGAGGGTGCCGCCGACAAGCGCATCGCCGGCGCCTTTTTCGACCGGGATCGATTCGCCGGTGACCATGGATTCGTCGACCGCGCTCGACCCTTCGAGCACGATGCCATCGACGGGCACGCTTTCACCGGGGCGCACGCGCAGGCGGTCGCCCTGTTCGACAAGGGCGAGGGCCACCGTCTCTTCGGTGCCGTCGCGCAGGCGCAGCGCGGTCTTGGGCGCGAGGTCGAGCAGGGCGCGCACGGCATCGCCCGTGCGTTCGCGGGCGCGCAGCTCCAGCACCTGGCCGAGCAGCACAAGCGTTGTGATCACCGCTGCGGCTTCGAAATAAAGCCCGATATGGCCGCCTTCTCGAAAGCCTTCCGGGAACACCCCGGGCGCGACCACGGCGACCAGGCTGTAGAGATAGGCAGTGCCCGTGCCGATGGCGATCAGGGTGAACATGTTGAGATTGCCGCTGACCACCGAACGCCAGCCGCGCACAAAGAACGGCCAGCCGGCCCAAAGCGCCACCGGTGTCGCCAGAGCGAGCTGTGTCCAGGCGTTCCAGGCGCCGCGCAGCACCTCGCCAACGACCATCTCGCCCATGGCGATGGCGAACAACGGCACGGTCAGCGCCGCCGCCAGCCAGAAGCGCCGCGTCATGTCGATGAGCTCGGGGTTCGGCGGGCGCTCAGCCGCCACCATCACCGCTTCCAGCGCCATGCCGCACTTGGGGCAGTCGCCGGGCGCGTCGGCGACGACCTCGGGGTGCATGGGGCAGGTGTATTTGAGCGTTGCCGCGGCCGCCGGTTCCGCAGCTTCCAGCGCCATGCCGCATTTCGGGCACGGCGCGGGAACCTCGCTGTGGACCTCCGGGCACATGGGGCAGAGATAACCGCTCGGCGCCGGCGCGGCGTCCTCGTCGCGCGGCTCAGGGTTCAGAAAGCCTTCCGGATCGGCGGCGAAGCGCTCGGCGCAGCGGCCACAGCAGAAATGATATACCGTGCCCTCATGGTCGCGACGGGGCTTGCCGGCGTCGGGGTCGACCGACATGCCGCAGACGGGATCGGTCTCGCTTCGGGGCGTCTCGAGATGCGTGTTCACAGCCCGGATATAAAGCTTCCCGTTACGGGAAGGTCAAGGGGGAAACCCTGATATCAGACCATTCGATGGCGCTGCCCGAGTGCTGGAACAGGCCGAACGAGGCGGCGCGGTGGCGAATGCGGTCGCCTGCCAGCGCGGCATCGTTTTCCTGGCACAGCCAAGCCTCGGGCTCGGCCTCGCCGACGGGCCAGATGCGAAAGCGGCAGCGGTCGACGCCGTCGGCGAAAATCAGCTGGTGGCGCACGGCGTAATCGATGCCAGGGGAAATCTCTACCGGGTTGGGCGGGTCGGTGACCACCACCCATTCGGCGTCGGTCTCGGAATGGTCGCCCCAGGCGATGAAGCAGCGCGCCTCGCCTTTGGGATTGAGCGCCATCATACCGGCGCTAGACCAGCCGGTCTTGATGGCGATGGCCGGCACCTTGTCCTCGAAGCCAACGAAGAAATCGCTGGGCCCGAGCCACTTGACGCCTGCGAAATCCGTGAAACGCACCTGATAGGTGGCCTCCTGGCTGCCATGCTCGGAGCCCAGCAGAAGCAGGGAATCGGGCACCTGGGGGGCGACGGAACGGATGCAGTTGCGCGCCCTATCGATCTCGAAGCGCCCGGCCACCACCTGGCCGATCTCCTGGATGTCATCGACGCCGCCGAGGTCCGAAAGGTCGAGCGCCGCCGGCAAAGGCGCCGGGTCCCAGGTGAAGGCCAGTTCCGCCTGCTCGCCGTCGATGTCCAGAGCCAGGCGATTCTCGCCCGCGTGAAGATCGCCATGCGTGGCCGGAAACTCGACAACGAAATCGCCGCGCTCCTTGCAGCGCAGCTCGGCAGGCGACTCCTTGTAGCCGTTGACCCAGTCGACGCCTTCGTCGGAGATCGCCTCGACATAGAGCGCCACCGGCTCGCCGTCATTGAGGCGCCATTGTGCATGCCTGGCCGGCGAGGCGTGGCCGGCAAAGGTGAGGTCGCGGGTGCGCCGGCGCAGACGCTGGCGGGGTCCGCAGGTGAAAGTGACAGGCATGACATCTCCCGCTTGCAGGCAGTCGTTACGGCGGCACGCCGATATGCTACGGTACGCGGGGACATCGAAATGGGACAACGGAAATCTGGGGGAATGCCATGCTTATGCTCGGTCTCGGAGTCATTCTGTTCGGGCTCGTTCATCTCATACCCAGCGCCTTGCCGGGGCTGCGGGCGGGTCTTGCCGGCAGCATCGGCGAGATGGGCTTCAAGGGCCTCATCGCGGTCGCCAGCATCGTCGGCATCGTGCTCATGGTGCTCGGCTGGCAGCAGGTCGAGCCGGCGCTGGTTTACCAGTTGCCGCTGTCGGTGACACGCGCCACCAAGGGCTTGATGATCTTTGCGCTAATCCTCTTTTTCGCGCCCTACATCCCGACCAACATCCGCCGTGCCGTGCGCCATCCGCAGCTCACCGGCGTGCTGGTCTGGGGCATCGCGCATATGCTGGCGAACGGCGACAACCGCTCGGTGGTGCTGTTCGGCGGCATGGCCATGTGGTCGGTGGTGGCGATGGCCCTGATCAGCGGCCGCGATGGCGACTGGGTACCCCCGGAGCCGAAATCGCCGATCGGCGACGCGGTGGCGGTGATCGTCGGCGTGGTCGCCTTCATCGGCCTCGTGCTGATGCACCAGTCGCTGTTCGGCGGCGCCTCGATCATGGCCGGCTTCGCGTCCGGCGTCTGAGCAACTGACGCCGCGCCTACACCGCCACCAGCGGCGCTCCGAAGCCGAGCTCTTGGCGCAGGCAGGCGACGATTTCGCCGTGGGTGATGCCGGCCTCGGCGGCTTCGACGACGCGGGCGAAGACGTTCTCGTTGTCGCTGTTGGCGGCCCGCGCCAGGCGGTCGAGGGCGGCAGCGACGGAGCCCTGGTCGCGGCCCGCCTTGAAGCGCGCGAAATCCTCCAGCAGCGCCGCGATGGCGGCCGGGTCGGGGCGGTAGGGCGGGGGCGCGTCGCTCTCGCCCTCTACCGTGTGGCAATTGACGCCGATGAGCTTTTCCTCGCCACTCTCGATGCGCTCCTGGTGGGCGTTCGCGGACTTGCCGATCATGCGTTGCACCAGGCCCTTCTCCACCGCCGCATACATGCCGCCGGCGGCATCGATGGTTGCGATCACCGCCTCGATCTTCTCTTCCATGTCGTTTGTCAGCGTCTCGACGTAATAGGAGCCGCCGAGGGGATCGATGACGTCGCAGAGATGCGCTTCCTCGCGCAGGATGTTCTGGGTGGCGATGGCGACGCGCGCCGGGCCTTCGGTCGGCGTGCCGATGGCCTCGTCATAGGCGTCCGTGTGCATGGATTGCAGGCCGCCGAAGATCCCCGCCATGGCCTGCGCCGTGACCCGGGCGATATTGTTCAGCGGCTGCTGGCGGGTGAGGTCGGCGCCCGAGGTCTGGCCATGGAACTTGAAGCGCCAGGCGCGCGGGTCCGTGGCGCCCAAGCGGTCCCGGGCGATGCGGGCCCAGATGCGCCTGCCGGCGCGGAACTTGGCAACCTCCTCGAAGACGCTGACGGAAATGTCGAAGAAGAAGGTGAAGCGGCGCAGCAGCGCGTCCATGTCCATGCCGCGGGCGCGGCAGTCCTCGGCATATTGGATGGCGGTCGACAGCGTGAAGCCCATGGCCTCGGCCGGTGTCGCGCCCGCCTGCTGCGTGTGCTGGCCGACCACCGAGATCGGGTTCCAGTTGGGCACGTGATCGCGGCAGAATTCCACTTGGTCGAGGAAGACCCGCCGCGAGCCCGGCAGCGAAAGCCGGTAGAACATGTGGTTGGCAACGAAGTGCGAGATATAATCGCTCTGGTTGGCGGTGCCGGTAATCCTGTCCCAGCCGACGCCACGGCGCCTGGCGACACCCAGCAGGAAGGCGAAGAGGGTGAACGGCGAGGGATCGTTCATGGCCGTCGAGATGTCGCCGAGCGCCACGCCGTCGAGCGCCTGGTCCATATGCTCGATGGTATCGACGACACTGCCGCAGGTGCCGAGCAGCGCGGCCGGCACCTCGTCGCAATCGACGCCGCGGAACACCGAATTGCAGGGGATCAGGCTGATGGCGGTGGTGCCGGCGTCGATCATTGTCTTGACCCGGCTGTTGTAGTCGGCCGGCGTGCCGAGGCCGACCAGCTGGCGCTGCGACCAGGTCCGCCCGCGATGCATGGAGGCATAGATGCCGCGGGCATAGGGCAGGCGCCCGGGCACGCCGAGGTCCTCCAGATAGCGGTCGTCCGACCAGTCCTTGGCCGTATAGAGCGGTTGCACCTCGATGCCCGAGCGATTGCGGATGGTCCGTTCCTCGCCGACCTGGGCGCGGTATTCGCGCCGCCACTCCGCCAGCTCGCTGTCGAGATAGGGCAGCTCCAGCTGCTCTGCCGCGTCACTCATGAGTGTCTCCCTATGCTTCGGCGCGGGCTTCGGTGGCCAGGCGCTCGGTCGCGGCAACGATCTCGGCACGATCCGCGCCCGGCCCGAAGATCATGCTCACCCCCGCCTCGTGCAGCATGGGCTGCTCCGGCTCGGGCACGATGCCGCCGACCAGCACCCTTATGTGGCCGAGGCCCGCGTCGCGCAGTGCCGCCATCAGGTCCGGCACGATGAGATGGTCGGTGGCCAGCGAGCTGACGCCGATGACATCCACGTCCTCCTGCATCGCCGTCGTTACCACGGTCTCGATCTCCTGCCAGGGCGGCGTGTAGATCACCTCCATGCCGGCATCGCGCAAGGCCGACGCCACCACGCGACTGCCGCGGTCGTGGCCGTCTAGACCGATCTTGGTGACAAGCACCTTGGCCGGGCGGGTCATGGCGCCACCCCGCGTTTCAGGGCGCGCACGAAGGTGCTGGCGATCTCAGCCGGGGTCTCGCCGCCGGGGCGGTACCAGACCTGGGCACCGTTGAGGGCGCCCAGCAGCATCAGGCGCAGGCTTCCCGGCGAGGCGGCGGGCGCCAGGTCGAGGGCTGCGAATAGGCTGCGGAAGCGCGCCTCGTAGCCATCGCGCGCGGCGGTAAGCGCCGCCGCGGCGTCATCCGCATCCTCGGGCAGAACCCGCACCATCACCTTGGCGTAGGCGCTGGTGTCGAGCACCGTCTCCATATGCGCCACCGCGGCGGCTTCGAGACGGGCCCAGGGGTCGTGTTCGGCCGCAATCGCGGTATCGACCCGGCTTGCGATCGCCGTCACCGCCTCGTCATAGACCGCCAGCAGCAGCGCCTCCTTGGAGGGAAAGTGGTAGTAGACCGAGCCCGGCAGCATGCCCACGGCGCCGGCAATATCGCGGATCGTCGTTGCGCGATAGCCTTGCGCCGCGAAGGCCGCCGCCGCGGCATCCATCAGCGCGCGCTTGCGATTGTCCTGGCGCGGCACGCGCTCGATCACAGCTTCCGTCGTCATCCGTCGCCCAATTAAAAACAAACAGTTGTTTGGTAATAGGCCGACGATCAAGGCGTGTCAATGGCGTCGCGCCCTCAGTGCGGCACGACGCCTTGGGTGATGACGAACTCGCCCGGGATCTCGTAATGGCCGTTGACCCGGTGCGCAGCGATGGAGTCGAGATATTCCGCCCGCGCTGCGTCCCGCGTGGCCTCGTCGAAGCGGGCATAGGCGAGCGCCACCGGGCCGCCGACGAGCGCCGCGCCACAGGCCTGTTTGGGCCCCTCGAAGCGCAGCGCGTAAGACAGGCGCTCGGAGCGGATTTGGCTGAAGCCGGCCTCGCGGAACACCGTTTCCAGCGCCTCGCCGGTGCCGAGATTGAAAAACATCGGGCAGACGTCCGAGGCGACGCGGGCATCGACGATCGGGAACACGCCGGCCCAGCCGCAGGCCTTGCGCCGGCCCCAGACCGCGGCGACTGCGCGCCCGCCCGGCCGCAGCGCCTCGCGCGTCACTTCCATGGCACGAACCGGGTTCGGCATATACATCAGGCCGAGAGCGCAGAGTGCGGCGTCGAAGGCCTCTCCGCCCTCGACCGGTGCCTCCCCGTCGCGGCGCACGAAGCGCATGTTGCCCAGGCCGCGCTCCCGGCGCAAGGCCTCGGCGCGCTCCACCATGTGCTCGGAGATGTCGTCGCCGACCACCAGGCCGTCGCGGCCGACCTGTTCGCCGGCCCGGAACGAGACCAGGCCGTCGCCGCAAGCCACGTCCAGGACGCGCTCGCCGGGTTGCAGGTCGGCGGTTTCGAGAAGCTGCGACTGCACCGGGTGGAGCTGCGTCTGCCAGTAATAGGCGTATTCGTCGCTGGCACGATTCCAGCCGTAGCGCTGTACGCGCTTTTGCAGGCGGGCATCCATGGCCTTAGGCCGCCACAGTGGCGTTGCGCACGGTGCGCTCGACCGCGACAGGCGTGCGGATATTGGCAAGCCAGGGGCTGTGCGCATCCGACGTGTCCAGCACCTGCATGACGTCGGCTTCCGATGCCGGGCTGTCGATGCTGACGGAAAAGCGGATCGCCGAATAGGCAGGGCTCGCTTGCGAGATCCCGAGCACGGCGCCGTAATCGAAGTCGGCCTCCAGCTCCACTTCGATGGTGTTGACCGGCACGTCGAGGCGCGCGAACCAATGAGCATATCCGATAGCCAGGCAACTGCTGACCGCTGCGCGACCGTAGACGCCCGGATCGGGGCCGGTATCGCTGCCGCCGAGGGCCTTCTTCATGTCGGCGGCGAGCGTCCAGTCGCCGTCCTCGATCTTGCAGCTGAGGCCGTCGTGAACGCTGGCCTTGCACGATTTGCTCAACAGTCCGAGAGCCGGGCGTCTGCGGACCTTGTCCTCGACCCGTATCGCCGCGGCCTTGATGTCTTGTTCCGTGCCCATGGCTATCCTCCGATCGCCTCAGCGCATTGCCGCTGCCTGGAGCGGCGCGGATTGGTGGTCAAGATAGGCTTCCAAATGCCCGCTCAACTGCTGTGCATCGTCGGCAGCACCGTCGATCAGCGCAGATTTGCGCCGCCGCAGGAATTGCAGGCCCATGACGTAGAGACCCGGCGCCTCGGTCACGCCGCCGTCGTGGCGGATGCGGCCCTTGCGGTCGAAAACCGGCACGTCGAGCCAAGAATGGTCGGGCCGGTAGCCCGTGGCCCACAGCACGGTGCGGATCTCGCCGCCGGTCAGGTCGAGGCCGAGAGGCGGCTTGGCCTCGAGACGCGTCGCCTCGAAGCTGTCGCGTGCGCCCGGCTCGCTGCCATGGCCGTTTTCGTTCGCCCACTCATCGATGGTGTCGAGCAGGCGGCCCATCTTGAGGTCGGCAAGCTGGCATTTGTTGGCCAGCGAGCCCGAGAATTGCGCCTTGCCGTCGCGTATGCCGGCAAGTTTGCCGACCAGACGCACGCCGTCGTCCGTCAGCGCATTCAAGTCCAGGCTGCTGCGCGCGGCCGAGCCGGCGAGCTGCGAGGATGGCACCCGACGGGCGCGGGTGATGTCGTCGACTTCGTCATAGCGCTCGCCGAGCACGCCGGCGGCATCCATCCACCACATGATGTCGCGACCGCGATAGAGGCGGGGCAGGCGAACATGCTCGCCGACCGCCAGTGTCACGGGACGGCCGGAAGCGTGGATCTCCTTGGCCAGCTGGGTGCCCGTGGCCGAGGCGCCGACGACCAGCACGCCGCCTTCGGCGAGCTGGCTCGGATTGCGGTATAGTCCATCGCCGTAACCGTATCGACGCTCTCGGGCACGCCGACCGCCAGGGCCGGCACATTGGCGATGTTGCAGGCACCGCTCGCCACCACGACAGCGCGGCATCGCCATTCGCCCTGATCGGTCTGCACGTGGTAGCCGGCGTCGTTGGCGCGCACGGACAAGACCGTGGTGTTGGTCTCGACCGGCGCCTTTATCTTTCGCGCGAAGCCTGCAATGAATTCGATCGTCTCAGGCATGTCGCGATAGCCGTCCGGGTCATCGCCCTGATAGCCATAGCAAGGCAAACGGCTGAGCCAGTTCGGTGTCAGAAGTGTGAGGGAGTCCCAGCGCTCCTTGCGCCAAGTGTTCGCCACCTCGCCACGCTCCAATAAGACGTGGTCGATTCCGCGCACGGCGAGGTAGCGGCTCATGGCCAGGCCGGCGTGTCCAGCACCGATAACGACCGCGGTTATGTTGCGCATGGCTTGGACTCCCCCGGTGTCGCTAGTGTCTTACTTGACCTCGACCGTGATATTGGTCGGGTTGGTAATTGCATCGAAAACGGCAGAGCGTTTTTGCGACTGAGCGACGACCGCTTCGATTTCGTCCTGGGTGGCATTCGCGTCGATGTCGAAAGACACCTTGATGTCGCCGAAGCCGTTACGCACGTCGGAGTCGATACCGAGGATGCCCTGGATATCCATGTCGCCTTCGAGCGTCGCCTTGACGGATTTGAGCTGGATATCCCGGTTCTGGGCGACGGCGGCGACGCCGGCGGTCAGGCAGCTTGCCAATGCGACCAGGAGATGCTCCGCAGGTGTCGAGCCGTGATCTTCCGATGCGAAGACCTCCGGGTGGTCGTTGTCATATTCGAACGTGGTCTTGTGGTGCTGCTCCTCGCCGAGGCCGAAGAAGCCGTCGACCTTGGAATGGCTGTGCGTGCCGTTCACCCAGTCACAGGTCGCGCGCCACTTGAACTGCGCGCCTGCCGGCTGCTCGGTCAGCGCTTCGCGCGCCCCCAACAATGCCTCGACATTGACGCCGTTGTTCACTGCACTCGTTGAATCTGCCATTGATCCCTCCATCTGTTTGCCCCCATCCGGGCATTGTGTATTGCGACACAAGCATAGTTGCCTTGCGTCACACGCATGACAGTTAACTATGTCACACCGCCAGGATAACAGGCGGGGCGCAGATCAGGGAATGAGTGTCTCGGCTGCCGCCAGCAGCTCGGCACCGAAACCGCCGGCCTCGGCGAGATAGGCGTCTCGCAGGGGCAGCGTCGCCTGCTGCCAGGCCGCGAGCTCCGTGTCGCTCAAGGTATGCGCCGCCATGCCATTGGCGATCGCGGTCTCCAGCGCCGCCGCTTCGATGACCGGAAAGCTGTCGCGCAGCTCCTGCTCTACCGCCAGCGCCGCGTCTTGCAGGATCGCCCGCTGGCTGTCGTCGAGGCGTTGCCAAAAGCGCTCATTGACCAGCACGATGAATTCGATCGCCGAATGGTTGGTGAGCGTCAATGAGCCGAGCACCTGATAGAGCTTGCGGTCGGCCACCGTGAGCAGGCCGGTCATGCCGCCGTCGACGGTGCCCCTCTCATAGGCCAGGTATTGCCGCGAGCCGGAAACATTGGTGGCGGCGCCGCCAAGGGTGTTGACGAAGGCCTCCAGCGCCTTGCCGAAGGTGCGGATCTTGAGCCCGCGCAAGTCGCCGGGCAGTCGCGCCGGCTGGTCCTGGCGCAACATCATGATCGACATGCCATAGGGCTGCCACCACAAGGGCCTGGCGCCCTTGGCGGTCATGGCCGCATCGAGGGGGCTGCGCACCGGCGAGCCGGGTGCGGTGGCGGCGCGCACCAGCTCCGGCGTGTTGAACAGGAACGGCACGGTAAAGATGTCGACTGCCGGAATGCTGCCGGCAAAGCGTGCCAGCGAAGACACGCCCATCTCGATCTGGCCCGAGGCTACCGCCGTCGGCACCTCACGGTCGGTGAAAAGCTGGGCGTTGGGATAGATCTCGACGCGCAATTCGCCGCCGCTCGCCGTCTCGACACGATCCTTGAAGGCGACCAGGTTCTGACCGAGCGGCGTCGTGATCGGCAGCTGCAGGGTAATGCGCAGGGTCTCTGCCGCCTGGGCCGTGCCCGCCGCCAGCACCCCGGCCAGCAGCGCCAGGCTCAGGATGCGGAGGATCACTCGCGCTCCGCCTCGGCCTCGGCGTGGAAGTCGCCATCCCTGACCGAGAAGCCGCTGTCGACGATGTCCTTCTTGTAGGTGGCGAGCCAGACGGCGCGGATCTCGTCGAAGGGCACGTCGACATAGTGGCCGCGCTGGCAGACATATTCCATATGCTTGCGCCCAGAGACATCGAAGGGGTGGAAAAGGGAATCCTCATGCCCGTTGAATTCGAGGGTCTTGACGCCGAAGCGCTCGCAGAGCGTCTTATTGAAGGCCGGCGTCGCCTTGACCCAGCGCCCGTCGATATAGAGGTCGGTGTAGCCATGGTAGACGAAAAGGTCGCTGCCCATGGTGTCCAGCAGCTTGCGCGTGGCGAGATGATTGCGCACGTCGCCATAACCGACCCGGGCCGGCAGCCCCATGGCGCGCGCGCAGGCCGCGAGCAGCGCCGCCTTGGTGATGCAAAAGCCCTTGCGCGCTGCCAGGCAGGCACTGGCGCGAAAGCCCTCCGGCGTGGTGGGAACGCCATAGGGGTCGTAGAGCAGATCGTCGCGCACGGCATAATAGAGCCGGCAGGCGAGGTCCACATCGCTCGCCGCGTCGCCCGCCGCTTGCGCCGCATAGGCCTTGATGGTCGCGTGGTCGCTATCGATGAAATGGCCCGGCGCCAGATAGGGCGCGAGGTCCTCGCTGTCGGCCACTGCCGTGCTTGTTGTCATGGATCCCGCGATTTCTTGTTAGTATTCCAGAGCCGCCAAACCTGACCCCAGCGGCGCGCCACGTCAAGCGATCCCGGGAGTAAGCCATGCCATCGAACCGCCTGCCTTTCCGCGCCGAGCATATCGGCAGTCTGCTGCGCCCCGCGGCATTGAAGCGTGCGCATAAGGTGCGCGAGGACGACCCCGTGGCCTACGAGGCAGCGTTGGAGGCTGCGACGGCGGCGGCCATCCGCATGCAGGAGGAGGTCGGCTTGCGCTGCATCAGCGATGGCGAGTTCCGCCGCGCCTCCTGGTTTTCCGCCTTCTTCCAGGCTATGCCCGCCTCTTTTGGTGCGACACCGTCGCGCTTTCGCTTCCACGACGGCGAAGGCGGCGAGCATGGTTGGCCTACCTGCTGCGCCACGGCGCCGATCCGCCGCCGAGGCGGCATCACGCTCGGCGAATACGACGCCATCCGCAGCCATACGGACCGCCTGCCCAAGGTCACCATGCCGACGCCGTCGGCCTTTCACTTCTTCGCCGGGGATGGCTGCGCCGACAGCTTCGTCTATCCCGACCTGGAGGAGTTCTGGGAGGACCTGGTGCGCGTCTATCAAGAGGAGATCGCGGCGCTGCACGAAGCCGGCGCGCAGTATGTCCAGATGGACGAGGTGCCGCTGGCGATGCTTTGCGACCCCGCCATTCGCGAACAGCTCGAGGGCTTCGGCGAGGACCCCGAGGCGCTGACCTCGCTTTACGTGACTGCGGTCAACAGGGCTATTGCCGAGCGCCCGGCCGGCATGCATGTGGGCATCCATCTCTGTCGCGGCAATTTCCGTGGCCGCTGGATGGCGTCGGGCGGCTACGGCCCCATCGCGCAGGAGCTGTTCAATATCCTCGACGTGGATTCCTTCTTTCTCGAATATGACAGCGAGCGCGCCGGCGACTTCTCGCCGCTTGCCGAGGTGCCCGACGACAAGACCGTCGTGCTCGGCCTGATCGCCACCAAGACGCCGGCGCTCGAGGAGACCGAGGCGCTGGCCCGGCGCATCGACGAGGCGACGCGATACGTGCCCTTGGACCGCCTCTGCCTCAGCCCCCAATGCGGCTTCGCCAGCGTCGCCGGCGGCAACCCCATCAGCGAAGACGACCAGCGCGCCAAGCTGGCGCGCGTGGTGGAGACGGCGGAGCTGGTCTGGGGCGAGGCTTAGCCGGGTATCAGCACCGCGGCGCCTTGCAGGCGGCCGTCGCGGAGGTCGGCGAGGGCGCTGTTGGCCTCGGCCAGGGGGTAGCGGCTGACGCTGGTCTTGACCGGGATAGTGGGTGCCAGGCAGAGAAAATCCGTGCCGTCCTGGCGCGTCAGGTTGGCCACCGAGACCAGCTCGCGCTCGCGCCAGAGCAGCGCGTAGGGAAAGCTCGGGATGTCGCTCATGTGGATGCCGGCACAGACCACGCGACCGCCCGGGCGCACGGCCGCCAGTGCCGCCGGCACCAGGGCGCCGACGGGGGCGAAGATGATGGCGGCGTCGAGCGGCCAGGGCGGCGCGGCTTCCGAGGGGCCGGCCCAAACCGCACCGAGATCGCGGGCGAAGGCCTGCGCGGCATCGTCGCCGGTGCGGGTGAAGGCGGCAACCTCGCGGCCCTGGTGGCGAGCGACCTGGATGACGATATGGGCCGCGGCACCGAAGCCATAGAGGCCGAGGCGCGCGCCATCGCCCGCCTTGACCAGGGAGCGGTAGCCGATCAGCCCGGCGCAGAGCAGCGGGGCTGCGTCCGCATCGTCGCCCTCGCCCGGCATGGGGAAGCAATAGCGCGCATCGGCCAGGGTGTGCGTGGCGTAGCCGCCGTCGAGGGTGTAGCCGGTAAAGCGTGCCGCCTCGCAGAGGTTCTCGCGCCCGGCCCGGCAGTGCCCGCAAGCGCCGCAGGTAAAGCCGAGCCAGGGGATGCCCACGCGCTTGCCGATGCCGGGGCTCGAGACCCCCTCGCCGAGCGCCAGCACATGCCCGACCACCTCGTGGCCCGGCACGATCGGCAGCGCCGCCTCCTCGAGCTCGCCATCGACCACATGCAGATCGGTGCGGCAGACCCCGCAAGCCCCGACGCGCACCAGCACCTGGCCCGGCCCGGGCAGCGGCAGCGGCCGCTCGCGCAGCACCAACGGCGTGCCCGGCCGCTCCAGCACCATCGCCTGCATGGTCTCAGCCATAGGGCAATATTAGAGCAAGTTGCGGCCATGCGAGGTGGTCAAATGGCTCCGCATGATCCTGATTTGAAAACACCGCCGCTAACCCTGCCGGCGCCTTATACCAAGGCTCAGTGATAAAGACCCATTTGATGGCTCGAGGCGCCTTTCCGGGTAGGAGCGGCGCGCCGGGCGATGTCAGCCATCATCCCAGCGTCGCGACGCATCCGGGGAGCCGCCTCGGGCCACCGCAGGCCGCGCGCTTTTCGCCGCTGGCGTCGTCGCGGGCCGCTTGACGTGGGGAAACACGACGGCGCGACCCGCTCCTAGCCAGCGACGAAAATCGTGCGGTCAAATGGGTCTTTATCGCTGAGTCTTGGTATTACGCTCCCTCGCCGAAGCCTATCGCACCGGTCGCGCGCGTGGCACAGGCGACAGCGGCGACGGCAAGTCAGAGGGACGCGAAAGTGCCCTCGCGACATTCCGGTTTCTCTTTTCGAAAGTTCCGACGGATAGGATCGAACAGACCGTCGCTGCACTGACAAGTGAGCTTTCGGACACGGCCCCATTGTGGCTGGTGGCCGAACGACGGGACTGAGCCGACATACCTCGGATGGGTTCGAATTTTCTCACCTATGGCAGCGGAAATGGCTCCTTATCCCCATGTGTCGCCGGGCCCGGAGTCTTGGTCACGTCCCGCAAATTTCAAACCGCCCGGCAACGACTTGGTAAGGCTGGCAAAGGCTGTGCTGCGGTCTCCGTCTCAATAATCCTGCCCCAACGCCTTGGTGAGAAACTTCATCAGCGGCGTCGCCAGACGGAAAGTCTCCGTCACCTCATCCAAAAAGCCGGGCGTCAGCGCCGCCTTTCTGTCAATGCGCTTCATGGCGAAGAAGGTCTTGCGCTTGAGGTCCTCGATGTGGCGGTGGTCGGGATCGTAGCCGCGGGGCGGACGGGTGAGGCCGTCGCCGCCAATACCGCCGAAGGTGTCTTTCAGGCGCTTGTTCGCTATCACCCGCTTCCAGCCGGCGCTGTCGGCGACGATGGCGTCGCGGATCATCGCCAAGGGCTCCTTGGGCGGCAGCCAGATGCCGCCGCCGATGCGCACGTCGTCGGGCGCGAGATGCACGTAATAGCCCGGCGTGTGGGCGTCGCGGGTGCGCGCCTCGTGGCGGAAATGGCACGAGGCGTGTTCCTTGTAGGGCCGCTTGTCCTTGGCGAAGCGCACGTCGCGATAGATGCGGAACATGGAGCCGCCATTGGCCCGCGGGTCGGCGACAAAATGGGCTGAGATCTTGCGCAGGCGCGGCGCCATGGCGGCGATGAAGGCGACCATGGGGCTGACCACCTCTTGCTGGTAGCGCGGCTTGTTGTCGGCGAACCAGTCGCGCGCGTTGTTGGCGGCCAGCTCCTCGAAAAAAGCGAAGAAATCGGGCGAGAAATGGCTGAAATCGTCGGCCATGGGAACAGGCTCCGTCTAGTGCTCGAATTGACGGTTGAGGCGTTGCATGCCGCGAATCCAGCGGTCGTAGTCGCCGGTCTTGCGGCGCATGTATTCCAGCACCTGCTCGTGCGGCAGCACCAGGAACCGCTCGGCTTCGATGGCGGCAAGGCAGGCGTCCGCCACGGGCTCGGGCTCCATCATGCCGTCGATGCTGGCGACCGCGTCCTCGTGGCCGGCGGTCATGGCGGTGCGCACGGCCTGGGGGCAGAGCACCGAGACCTTGATGCCCTGGTCGCCATAGGTGATGGCGAGCCATTCGGCCAAGCCCACCGCGGCATGCTTGGTCACGGCATAGGGTGCCGAGCCGATTTGCGACAACAGCCCGGCGGCGGATGCGGTGTTGAGCAGGTAGCCGCCGCCGCGCGTGGCCATGCGCGGCACCATGTGGCGCGCGGCGTAGACATGGGCCATGAGGTTGATGTCCCAGATGCGCTGCCAGTCGTCGTTGCCCACCTCCGGGCCGCCGGCCACGGAGATGCCGGCGTTGGAGCAGAACAGGTCGATCGGCCCCTGCTCGCGCTCGACGCTTTCGATCAGCGCCCGTACCTCGTCTTCGACGCCCACATTGACCTTGCAGGCGATGCCGCCGACCTCCTCCGCGACAGCCGAAACCCCGTCGCCGTCAAGATCGGCGCAGACCACGCTCACGGCACCGGCCGCGTGGAAGCGGCGGGCCAGGGCCCGGCCGATGCCACTGGCAGCGCCGGTTACGACAACGATACGATCAGATACATCCATGGCGGCTCCCTCCCTCTGGCGGCAGGGTAGCCTATATACTGCTACTCCGCAGCGATGCGCTGGGCGAGCCTTTCGGCGTCGGGCGCCTTGTGGAAGCTGCCGTCCTTCATGATTGCCAGCAGCCGGTCCGCATCCTGCAGAATGGAGACGTCCTTGCTCGGGTCGCCATCGACCAGAATGAGGTCGGCGAGCCAGCCCTCGCTGACCGTGCCCAGCTCGTCGCCCATCATCATGATCTGGCCGCCGAGCTTGGTGGCGGCGACGAGCGCCTCCATCGGCGTGTAGCCGAACAAATTGACGAAATGCTCGAGGTCGCGGGCATTGGCGCCGATGGGGTTCCAGGCGAAGCCGTAATCGCCGCCCGGCAGCACGCGCACGCCGCGCTTCTTGAGATCCTTCATCACCTCGCAAGCAACCTCGAGCTCACGCACCACGCCCATGCCGGCGGCGACCTCGGCCGTCACGCCCCAGTCGCCTGCCGCCTTGGCGGTGGTATAGGTGATGCCGATGGTCGGCGAGACGAAGACCCTGTCCTTGGCGGCCTCCAGCTGATCGCGCGCTTCCTCGTCGCAGAAGGTCGCGTGGTACAGGATCTCGACCCCGTGGCGCAGGGACATCTTGACCGATTCGGCGCTGCGGGCATGCGCCGCGACGCGCTTGTCGCGCGACTTCGCAACCTCGACAACCGCCGCCACCTCGTCGTCGTTCATCACCGTATGCTCGGCCCGCGCGACGGGCACGAACTCGTCGCCCGAAGGATTGATCTTGAGGGTGTCCACACCCTCGCGGATCATCATGCGCGAGACCTTGCGGAACTCGTCAGGCCCGTCGGCCACGATGGCGAAGCATTCGCGGTTGAGATGCATCAGGTTGACGTCGCCGAGGCCGCCGGTGACGGTCAGCTCGGGCGTTGCCGCGAGCATGCGCGGGCCGGGAATCTGGCCGGCATTGATGGCATTGCGGATGACCACGTCGAGCCGTGCCTTGGCAGAGGCCGCGCAGCAGATGCTGGTGAAGCCCTGGTCGAGCAGTTTCTTGGCGTTGCCGGCGGCAAGCAGGGTGTGCTCTTCGGGCGGGATCTCGCCGAGGGGCGCCAGGTCGTCGGTGTCGCCGAAGCTCGGATGGGCGTGGCTTTCCACCAGCCCCGGCATCAGCGTCGCGCCGCCGCCGTCGATAACCTCCGCGTCGGCGGCGTCGATGGCGGTGCCGTCGCGGGCGATCGAGCGAATGCGATTGCCCTCCACCAGCACCTGCCCGGCGAAGGGATCGTTGCCGGTGCCGTCGAGAACCTGAACATTGGTGAATACCGTACGTGACATGAGGATTTCCTTTTTCTCGATCAACTTGCGAGATAGATGCCGTAGAGCTTGGCCGAGCCGATCGCCAGCAGCATCACCACGGCGAGAATCGCCAGGACGATGAGCCCGGCATTGACAAGTGCACGAACAGGCCGCCCGGCGGTGCAAAGGGGCACCAGATTGAAAGCCAGGCCGCCAAAGACGACGAGGCCGCAACCGATGGTGAACAGGGTCTGGCTGAAAGGCTGAAAGATCATCACCAGGGCACAGAGGCAAAGCCCGATGATGCTCAGCTCGATGGTCTTGGCCTTGGACGCCGACATGCCTGCCGGCTTCTGACTGAGATCGGTCATGCGCGTACGAGCTCCCCTTGGCTGTCGAAGACATGGGCCAGCTCCGGCTTGCAGCGCACATGCAGACGCTCGCCGCTTTCGACTGCCGTGCCGCGCGGCACCACGACGCGCAGGTCGTGTTCCCCATCCAGCATATGGACCAGCACCTCGGCGCCCATGGGCTCGACGATATCGACCTTGGCGCTGACCGTATCGGGGCCCTCGCCGGGTGCGATCTCGTAGGCGCGGGGGCGAATACCGAGGGTGACGTCGCCGCCATCGGCCACCGTCGTCATGGCGCTGACGGTCTCGGGCGCGAGCTTGAGCCGCACCTGCTGCTCGCCGACCCGGAAGGTGCCGCCTTCTTCGTCGCGCTCGACCAGGCTGGCCGCCAGCAGGTTCATCTGCGGCGTGCCGATGAAGCCGGCCACGAAAGTGTTGCAGGGGCGGCTGAAGATCTCGTGCGGCGTCGCCACCTGCTCGATATGGCCGGCCCGCATGACCGCGATGCGGTCGGCCATGGTCAGCGCTTCGAGCTGGTCGTGGGTGACGATGACGGTGGCCTTGGAGAGGTCCGAGAGCACCTCCTTGATCTGTCCGCGCATGGCCTGGCGCAGCTCCACGTCGAGGCGGCTCAGGGGCTCGTCGAAAAGGAAGCAATTGGGATCGCGCACGATGGCGCGGGCCACCGCCACGCGCTGCTTCTCGCCCTCGGCCAGGCGGCCGGGGATGCGGTCGAGAAATTCGTCGAGATGCAACTTGTGGGCGATATCGCCGACCCGATGCGCGATCTCGTCGCACGGGCGCTTTTCCGCCTCCAGCGGGAAGGCGAGATTTTGGCGCACGGTGAGGCTCGGATAGAGCGCGTAGAACTGGAACACCATGGCGATGTCGCGCTGCGCCGGCGCCATATGGGTCATGTTCTCGCCGGCAATCACCACCTCGCCGGCGCTGGCCGCCTCCAGCCCGGCGATCACCCGCAGCGTCGTCGTCTTGCCGCAGCCGGAAGGCCCGAGCAGGCACAGCACCTCGCCGGTGTCGACCGACAGCGTGACATCGTCGACCGCGGTGAGATCGCCGAAGCGCTTGCTCAGATTGCGCACGTCTATGTTCGACATGATCTTTCCTCCTAGCGCTTGATGGTGCCGAAGGTGACGCCGCGCAGCAGGTGGTTCTGCAATGCGAACGTGACCACGAAGACCGGGATCAGGAACAGCGTCTCGATCGCCGCCAGCAGACCCCAGCGCACGCCGATGTCGCCGCCGATGGTCTGGGCCATGGCAACCGGCACGGTGCGGGTCTCGACGCCCGTCAGCAGAAGGGCGAAGAGGAACTCGTTCCAGGTCAGGATCAGCCCGAAGACCGCCGTTGCGGCCAGGCCGGCCTTGACCTGCGGCAGGCAGATCTTGAAGAACAAGCGCCGCTCGGATGAGCCGTCGACCCGTGCCGCGTCCTCCACGTCTGGCGAGAGCTCGTCGAAGAAACTCTTCATCATCCAGATCGAGAACGGCAGGTTGAACGCCGCATAGAGCAGAATGATGCCCATATAGGTGCCGCTCATGCCGGTAACGCGGAACATCAGGAAGATCGGGATTATGACGATGATGGGCGGCAGCATGCGCGTGGTCAGGATGATGAACAGATAGGTGTCGTTGCCCTTGAGGCGGAAGCGCGAGAAGCCGTAGGCCGCCAGCGTGCCGATAATCAGCGCCAGGATGACGGAAGATCCGGCGATGAAGACTGAGTTGAAGAAGTACAGGTCGAAGCCCGTATCGACCGCCTCCTGGCCCTTGATATAGGCCCGGTTGAACACGGCGACGAAGTTCTCCAGGGTCGGCGTGAAGAACCACTTCGGCGGGATCGCCAAGGCATCGTTGTGGGTCTTGAAGGCGGTCATGATGATCCACAGCACGGGGAAGAAGTAGATCAGGCTGACCGCGCCTGCGAATGCGGTGCGCCCCCAGCCGGCCTTGCCGATGACGCGAATGCTCTTGCTTGCCATTGGTTAGCCCTCCGCGTTCCGTTGCCTGACGAAGTAGAGGTAGAGGTTCGTCAGCACGATCACGATAAACAACAGGATATAAGCCATTGCCGAAGACTGGCTGGTCTTGAAGTACTGGAAGGCCTGGCGGTAGACGTAGACGGCGATGGTCTCGGTCGAGGTGCCCGGCCCGCCATCGGTGATCAGGAAGACCACGTCGAACAGCTTGAACGCCTCGATGGTGCGGAACAGCAATGCCAGCATCAACAGGCCGCGCACATAGGGAAAGGTGATGGTGCGGAAGCGCCGCCACCACGAGGCGCGATCGATCTCCGCCGCCTCGTAGAGGTATTTGGGTACGCTGACCAGGCCCGCCAGCACCAGCAGCATCACGAAGGGCGCCCACATCCAGGCATCGGCGATGACCACCGCGGCGATGGCGCCGGCCGGGCTGCCGAGCAGGATGTACGGCTCGCCCGTGAAGGTCCGCACCGCCTGGCTGACGAGGCCGAAAGTGGGCTCGTAGTAGTAGCGGAAGAAGGCACCCACGGCGACGAAGCTCAGCATCATCGGTGCGAGGACCAGCATCAGCAGGATGCGGCGGCCGGGGAACTCCTTCTCGAAAAGCATGGCCAGAAGAAAGCCGATAACCATTTGTGCGCTCACCGTCAGGACGACGAGCAGCGCGGTGGTCTGCAAGCGCTCCCAGACCTGCGGGTCGGTGAGAACCTTTTCGTAGTAGTGCAGGCCGGCGAAACGCGGTGGCGCCAGACGGTTGGCGCGATAATGAAAAAAGCTCAGGCCAAACGACCACATGAGCGGGAAGATGTTCATAACGAATAGCAACGCCAGCGCGGGCGCCACCAATAGCGGCCCGTTATGCCTGCCCCAGGCGCGGGCCACGAGAGCGAACGCTACCAGGCCGACTGCGGCCATGCTGACCCAGAACGCCACATCCAGCGGCAACAGGGTCACCGAGGCGGGAACCGTCACGGCGGCAATCAGCAGGGCGACGCGCCAGTTGGACGGCGCCGGGCTGTACCAACGCGGTGCGGGTGGCACCGCAACACTTTCTACGAGCTCAGCCATGGTTTCAGGTCTCTCGGTCACGTTCGATCTCTTGTCAAGAACGGGGGGAAGGGGCGGGGTTCATGTGGAAGATGGGGGGACTGAAACCCCGCCCCCAGGGAGGATCCCGTTCGTCTACTCGATATGCCCAGCCTCGGTGAGCAGCTCCTGCTGGAACGCTGCTATCGAAGCCAGCGCCTCGGCGGCCGTCTTCTGGCCGGTGATGGCGTTGTCGAATTCCTCCTGCTGCTGAACCAGCAACTCGAAGAACTCAGGCACATGCCAGAGGTCCCGCTGCCATTCCAGGCTCGGGCCGAAGGCATGGTTCCAGGGCCGGTAGGTCGAATATTCCGGCGAGTTGTGGACGCTCTGCAGACCGCTCTGGCCGCCGGCCTTGGCAAAGGCGATCTGGGTCTCGGGCGACAGCCACCACTTGACGAAATCGATCGCCTCCTGACGCTCGGTATCGCTCAGCCAGGTGGTGAGCACGAAGGGCTGGCCACCGACATTCGACCAACGGCTGGTCTGGCCGTCGCCATTGACCAGGCCGGGCATGCGGGCAAAGTTGACCACATTGGCGACCTTCGAGGTCTCGGGCGTAATGGCGCTCTCGCCGAAGCCGATCCACTGGATGATCCAGGCAACCTTGCCTTCGCGGAACAGCTCGTCGACCTTGAAGATGTCCATCGAGCCGGTCTGCACCACGGGCGGCATGTATTCGAGCAGCGAGAGATAATGCTCGAGGCCCTTGACGGAAGCCGCGGCATCGACAACGCCTGCGGCCTGGCCGTCGGGCGCCTGGGTCTCGTCCCAGATGTTGCCGCCATGCTGCCAGATGAAGCCGTTGACCTGGCTGGTCGAGAAGTCGTAGCCCTTGCCCGCCTGATAGGCGATGCCGTAGAAATCGTCGCTCAGGGCCGCACCGGCCAGGCTCTCGCCGGAAGAGCGGCGGAAGAACTCGCCGATATCTGCGACATTGCCCCAGTTGGCTTCGTTCATCTCCTGCGGCGTGCACGGCAACGGATAGCCATACTTGCTTTCGAAGGCAGCCCGCTCGCCGGCATCGCAGAAGAGATCCTCGCGATAGTAGACCACGAGCACGTCAGGCATCTGCGGGAAACCGTAGAAGTTGTCGGTCTTGTGCGGATAGGTCGAATAGGCATCGACCAGGTTCGGATGCAGGTCGGCGAAGATGGCCTGCAGCTCCGGATCGGCATCAATGGCGTCATTGAGCTTGGCGAAGTAGCCACCCTCGATGAAGGCACCGAGCCACTGACTGTCGGAAACCGCCATGTGGTACTTCTCCTCGCCGGACGTCAGCGAGGCGGCGAGCCGCTCATAGAAGTTCGGCCAGGGAATGAAATCCGGCTCGAGCACGACATGGTTGCCGCTGGGAGCCGTGTAGCCCCTGTCGGCCAGATCCTTCATGATCCGGGTCGGGGGCCAGTCGGGAACCGCCATGCGCAGCACGATGTCCTCTGCGCTTGCCGGTACGGCAGCGGTGAGTCCGGCCAGTACGGCACCGAATGCCGCAGCCGAAACCGCTGTCTTCAGGTTCGAAATGGGTGTCATACCAAGAACCTCCTTGGTTTGTTGTGTTTCGATACGGCAGGATGCACCGTGCATGCCTGCTACCCTTTCGCTTCCTCCGGCGGCTTGCGCGCCGCTCACTCAGCGAATCGCAACTCCCGTCTCACGCGCAAAGACGTGGCTCGAGTCGAGAGCTATCTCCAGTTCCACTTCCGACCCCACGCCGTAAGCAAGCGCGCGGTCTTCGGGCAGAACCATCCGCATCGGAACCCCTGCGGCGACCATGTCGAGCACGGTGATATCGCCGAGTGGCTCCGTCAGCTGGACGTGGGCCGCAAAGCGCGGTCCACGTGCATCCCCCTCTGAGGGACGGATGTCATGTGGGCGGAAACCGAACAGCACGTCGGCGCCGGCAGGCAGCGAGGCAAGCGCCTGCGCCCAGGGGCCGTGTCCGACCTCGCCGAATGGCAGGGCGAGGCGGGCGCCATCGCTGCGCTGGCAGGTTTCCGCGGGAATCAGGTTCATTTTCGGCGAGCCGACCATGCCCGCGACATAGGCGTCGGCCGGGCTTTCATAGAGGCCGTCGGGGGTGCCGCTCTGGACCAGCTTGCCTTCCTTAACAGCCCGTTGATTAAGTGGCTTTGCTGATTCTCACTCCCAGACGATG
>CAYPAX010000008.1:0-71701 GCA_964408735.1 uncultured Rhodospirillaceae bacterium
TCGCACCCATCGCGCATTTGATTGAGCCGGGCGTCGCCTTTGAGACGTTGCTTAGAGCCAGCGTCGAAGACGACATTATCAGTCATCCCGGCGATAATGCCGAGGCCAGGATACAGACGCGGCTGGCCCAGCATCGCAATCCCGGTGAAGACATCGAGGTTATGCTAAGCGATGGCCGCTGGCTGATTATCAACGAGCGCCGCACAAGCGAGGGTGGCGTCACACTGGTTCACACCGACATTACCAAGCTGAAGCAAGTCGAGGCGGAATTGCGTCTCGCCCAAGCCCGTTTCGTGGAGGCGGTCGAGAGCCTGCCGATGTCGTTCATCATCTATGATGATGAAGACCGCGTTGTCTTGGCTAACAGTGTTACCGAGGAATTCTTTCCTGCCCTCAAAGGTTACCTTGAGCCCGGCACCTCTGCCCGGGAGATGATCCGCCGCAACCTCGCTGCCAAGTGGTTCCCGGATGCTGTTGGCCGAGAGGAAGAATGGATCAATGCTCGAATTGGCAATTTCCGCGATGAGACCCCCTACACGGAGCTTGTCACTGTCGCCGGCCGTACGCTGCGCGCCATGGATCGCTCGACCTCGGACGGCGGCACGGTTGCCATTCGCCTGGATGTCACGGAGCAAAAGGAGAATGAGCAGGCCCTGCTAACAGCCAAGGAACTGGCCGATGTCGCCAATCGAGCGAAGTCCGAGTTTCTGTCGTCCATGAGCCACGAGCTGCGCACACCTCTCAACGCGATCATGGGTTTTGCACAAATGTTGAGGGATTATTCCGACCAGCCGCTCACGAACGAGCAAAGCACGAGTATCAGACATATCCTTAGCGCAGGAAATCACCTCTTGGGGCTGATCAACGAAGTCCTCGATCTGTCACGAATCGAGGCAGGTCGGCTGGATTTGTCGCTAGAGACTGTGGATTTGATGCAGGTGATCCGGGAGAGCGTGACCCTCGTGCAGCCAGTGGCCAAGCGTGCGCAGATCAATGTGTCCGTAAACGCACATGGTGTGTCGGGGATCTTTGTCGAAGCCGATCGGAACAGGCTCAAGCAGGTCCTCCTCAATATCTTGTCCAACGCGGTGAAATACAATCGGACGAAGGGAACCGTGACCGTTTGCCCTGTCACCCGCAACGGTGACATGGCGCGGATCAATGTGACCGATACCGGCCCCGGCATACCTGCGGCGCGGCATGACGAAGTGTTCCGCCCGTTCTCACGCATCGGTGCCGAAGCGTCGAAGATCGAGGGCACTGGCATCGGCCTGACCATAAGCCGTCAGTTGGTCGAGAGCATGGGCGGCAGTCTCGACTTCGAAAGCACGGTCGGCGAGGGGAGCACATTCTGGATCGAGCTTCCGATTGGTTCGAATTAGTGGAGAATCACGCTAAATCGCCATCCAGCCGCAATCGACCGGCAGCGTGACGCCGGTGACCGCAGAGGCGGCGTCGCTGGCGAGGTATAGGATAGCGCCGGCCATCTCTTCCGGCTGGGCGAAGCGGCCCATCGGCGTGCGCTCCTCGACATAGGTCTTCGACGCGTTGTTGGTGCGCAGCGGTATGGTCAGGTCGGTCTCGGTGAAGGTCGGGCCGATGGCATTGACGCGTACCCCGCGCGATGCCCACTCTGCAGCCAGCGAGCGCGTCATGTTGACCACGGCGCCCTTGCTCGCGTGATAGGGCAGGTTGGGATAGAAGCCGCCGCCCGACAGCCCCATGATCGAGGCGATGTTGACGATCGCGCCTTTGCCTTTCGCCAGCATGCGCTTGCCGGCCTCGCGCGAGCAGACGAAGACCGCGGTCTGGTTCACGGAAATAATGAAGTCCCAGGTCTCGGTGGGCATGGATTCTGCCGGATCGCGGCGCGCCGTTCCGGCATTGTTGATGAGAATATCGATGCCGCCGAAGGCCTCGGCGACTTCATCGAAGACCTGAACGATCGCGGCCTCGTCGGTGACGTCGCAGACCCAGGCGCGGGCTTCGCCGCCGGCCTCGGCGATTTCGCCGACGGTCTGCTGCGCCGTGGCCTCCTCGAGGTCGAGCACGGCGACCTTGGCCCCGGCCTCGGCCAGCGCCAGGCAGGCGATGCGCCCCAGACCCTTGCCGCCGCCCGTGACGATGGCGGCATCGCCGTCGAGGCGAAAGCTCGCCAGAACCGAGAAGGATCGTCTGTCGTCCATGATCCGCGCTCCTAGAACTTGCCGAATTTGAGATAGGCATCCTTGGGGTCGACGCCTGAGAGGATGGCGTCGCGCACTTTGTCCTCGGCGGCGACCGCCTCTTCGGCCTTGGTGATGACTGTCTCCACGTGGTCTTGCGGAATCACCACGGCGCCGTCCTTGTCGGCGATCAGGTAGTCGCCGCTGTAGATATCGAGCTGGCCGATGCGCACGCTGGTGCCCATCTCGCCGACGCGCCAGCGCCCGGCGATATCGGCCGGCGTGCGGCCCGTGCAGAAGACGGGAAAGCCGAGCTTGAGGATGAAATCGACATCGCGGCAGAGACCGTCGGAGACATAGCCGAGCACGCCGCGCACTTTCAGCGTCTCGGCCGACAGCTCGCCCATCAGGGCGATGGAGGTGTCGTTGGGCTGGCAAACCACCACATGGCCCGCCGGCGCGGCAGAGAGGAACTCTGTCCAGCCCAGCAGGGACTCGTCGCGGCTGACGTGAGGCGCGCGGATGCCCGAAAGCGTCCAGATCGGTCCAGCGAGGGTGCGCTCCGGATCGAGTGCCTGGATCTCGGGCGGCAGGGCCTGGCCGGCCATGCCCATATCGGAAAGCGTGTCGTAGACCACGCCCGTGTAAAGCGCGCGCAAGCGCTCGCTAAGATCGGTCATCGTTCTTCCACTCGATTGGGTGTTATTCGCCTGTCTGGATGACGCACTCGTTGCTGCTGGGGTCGAAGTCGCCGGGGCACATCATGCGCACAGGATTGAAATCGTCGCGCTGGGCCGAACACGCGCCGAGCGCCAGCCCGGCGGCGAGGATGCACAGGGCTGCGATATGGCGTGTCGGTTTCTTGGTCATGACGAGATCCTCTTGCGGCGGAGCGCGGCGGCGCAGGCGGCGACTATAGCCCGCTTTCGTCAAGCCGCGAAAGCCGTCCTGCCGCGGCATGGGCAAAGAGCAGGGTTTGGCGATTGCGTGCCGCCGTGGCCATAGGCGAATGCGGTGCCGGGCGCACTACCTCTCCGCCAAAACGGTCGGCCACCATGATGCCAGTGTCTTCAGGCAGTTGGCCCAGGGGAAAGTCGGCGGCGACGGCGAAAAAGAAACGGTCGCAGGCATCGAGATAGGCCGGCCATTTGTCGTCGGCGCGCAGGTCCGGCAGGCCCGACTTGACTTCGACGATGGCAAAGCGGCCGCGCCCGTCGAGGCCGATGATATCGACCCGGCGGCCATTGGCGAGGCGCATTTCTGTCAGGCTGCGATAGCCGAGATCGCCGAGCAGGCGCGCCGCCCCACGGGTGATGTCCTCGGCGCTGGCCAGCCCGTTGCTCACCGGATCCCGATCGGCCAAATCGGGCCGGCTGCCGGGAATCGCACGATGCGCACGCACCAGCGGCCGTTTGGTCCGCTGCCGTGCCTCCCCGAAGGGCAAATCGTGCTGCATGGTCTCGACCCGCGGCGGCTTGCCGCGAGCGTCGATGCCGTTAGGTCAGGAATAGCGCCATCAGCGCCAAGGTTACGGCCACCGCCGCCGTGGAGTAGATCGTCAGGCGCACGAACGCCTTCCACGTGACTTGATGTTCCTCAAGCGATTGTTGTGCGTTGTATGCCATTCTCGATGATCCCCTGGGCTGTGTTCCCCTGCTAACAGGGCGCTAGAAATAGCCCACCCGGGGGCCCGGCACAAGACCGTGCAGGCCGGGGAAGATTCACGGACCCCGGGGCTTGTGTTGCAAAATTACAACATTATATCTCCGGTGGACCGCAGTCGCTGGGGATAGCCATGAATTTCGATCGATATAGCGAACGTAGCCGCAGCCTGATCTCGACCGCGCAGACCCAGGCGATTGCCGCCGGGCACCAGCAGTTGACGCCCGAGCATCTGCTCAAGGCTTTGCTCGAAGACGAGGACCGCCTCGCCGCCAATCTGCTGTCGGCTGCGGGTGGCCGCCCGGAGCAGGCGCTGGAGCTTGTCGACGCCGCACTGGCCAAGTTGCCGCGCGTCGAGGGCAGTGGCGGCGGCCAGCTCTATATGGCACCGGAGACGGCGCGCATGCTGGAGCGTGCCGGCGCAATCGCGGAACAGGCGGGCGACCGCTTCGTGACCGCCGAGCGCCTGTTGCAGGCTTTGGCCGAGGCCAAGGGCAGCGCGACCACGCTTCTGCTGGGCGCTGCCGGCGTGACGCCGGAGGCTCTGACCGCCGCGATCGAGCGTTTGCGCAAGGGGCGCAAGGCGGATTCGGAGAACGCCGAGGAGTCCTACGACGCCCTCGACCGCTATGCCAATGACATCACCGCAATGGCACGCGTAGGCAAGCTCGACCCCGTGATCGGCCGCGACGAGGAGATTCGCCGCACCATCCAGGTTCTGTCGCGGCGCACCAAGAACAATCCCGTCCTGATCGGCGAGCCCGGGGTCGGCAAGACCGCCATCGTCGAAGGCCTCGCAAATCGCATGGTTGCGGGCGATGTGCCTGAGTCTTTGCACAACAAACGATTACTCTCGCTTGACCTTGGCGCGATGGTGGCTGGCGCCAAGTTTCGCGGCGAGTTCGAGGAGCGTCTCAAGGCATTGCTGTCAGAGGTCCAGGACGCCGAGGGCGAGGTGGTTCTGTTCATCGACGAGCTGCACACCTTGGTCGGCGCGGGCGCTGCGGAAGGGGCGATGGACGCCTCCAACCTGCTCAAGCCTGCCCTGGCGCGGGGCGAGCTGCATTGCATCGGCGCCACCACTCTCGACGAATACCGCAAGCATGTGGAAAAGGATGCCGCCTTGGCGCGGCGATTCCAGTCGGTGCTGGTCTCGGAGCCGACGGTCGAGGACACCATCTCGATCCTGCGCGGCCTGAAGGAGAAGTACGAGCTGCACCACGGCGTCGCCATTACCGATGGCGCCATCGTTGCCGCCGCGACACTTTCCAACCGCTATGTCGGCGACCGTTTTCTGCCCGACAAGGCGATCGATCTGGTCGACGAAGCGGCCAGCCGCAAGCGCATGGAAGTGGACAGCAAGCCGGAGGCGCTCGACGAGCTCGACAGGCGGCTGATGCAGCTCAAGATCGAGCGCGAGGCGCTGCGCAAGGAGAGCGATGCGGCTTCCGCCGAGCGTCTGACAAAGCTCGAAGGCGAGCTTGCCGACCTTGAAAGCCGGGCCGGGGCCATGTCGGCGAAATGGCAGGCGGAGAAGGACCTGCTGCACGGCGCCCAGGACACCAAGGAGAAGCTGGAGGAAGCGCGTATCGCGCTCGCCAATGCCATCCGTGATGCCGACTACGAGCGCGCCGGCGAGCTGACGCATGACGTCATTCCGGCGCTCGAAGCCAAGTTGAGCGGCGACGGTGGCGGCGGCGAGGGCGCCTTGATGGTCAGCGAGGAAGTCGATGCGGACGACATTGCCAGTGTCGTCTCGCGCGCCACCGGCATTCCGGTCGAGCGCATGATGGCGGGCGAGCGCGAGAAGCTGCTCGAGATGGAAACGCACATCCATCGCCGCGTGATCGGCCAGGACGATGCCATCTCGGCGGTCTCCAACGCGGTGCGCCGGGCGCGCGCGGGCCTGCAGGACCCGACCCGGCCGATCGGCTCGTTTCTCTTCCTCGGCCCCACCGGTGTCGGCAAGACCGAGCTGACCAAGGCCCTGGCCGAGTTCCTTTTCGACGACGAGATGGCGCTGGCGCGTATCGACATGTCGGAATACATGGAGAAGCATGCGGTATCGCGCCTGATCGGCGCGCCGCCGGGCTATGTCGGCTATGACGAGGGCGGCGCGCTATCAGAGTCCGTGCGCCGTCGCCCTTATCAGGTGGTGCTGTTCGACGAGGTCGAAAAGGCCCATCCGGATGTCTTCAATGTCCTGTTGCAAGTGCTCGACGACGGCCGTCTGACCGATGGCCAGGGGCGCACGGTGGATTTCCGCAACACCCTCATCGTGCTGACCTCGAACCTCGGCAGCGACCACCTCGCCAACCTCCCCGCCGGCGAGGATTCCGAGGCTGCGCGCGCAGCCGTGATGGCGGAAGTTCGTGCCGCCTTCCGGCCGGAGTTTCTCAACCGCCTCGACGAGACGGTGCTCTTCCACCGTCTTGACCGCTCGCAGATGGGCGGCATCGTCGATATCCAGATCGAGCGCCTGGCCAAGCTGCTCAGCGATCGCGACATTGAGCTCGAACTGGACGGTGGCGCGCGGGAATGGCTGGCCGATGCGGGCTACGACCCGGTCTATGGCGCCCGGCCGCTCAAGCGCATCATCCAGCGCCATCTTCAGGATCGCCTGGCGACGATGATCCTCGACGGCAGCATCCACGATGGCGACATGGTTGCGGTCGGTGCCGGCGAGGAGGGCCTGGCGATCGCCAGGCGGCAGCCGAAAGCGGCTTAGCGCTCGTCCTCGGCGCCGTCCTGGGCGACGGCACGAATGCCCGGCAGCTCCGCATACATGACCTGAAGCCGGTCACGCTCGGCCGCGAACCGCGCCAGGTCCGTTCCCGCCAGCCGCACGCCCGTAGGCAGCTTGACGCTCAGCGGGTTGACCTGCTTGCCATTGTGTAGAATTTCGTAGTGCAGGTGCGGTCCGGTGGACAGCCCGGTGCTGCCGACAAAGCCGATGGTCTGCCCTTGGATCACGCGCTTGCCTGCATAGATGCCTTTGGCATAGCTCTTCAGGTGCGCATAGGCAGTGCTGTAATCGCTGTTGTGGCGGATACGCACATAGTTGCCATAGCCGCTAAAGCGCGAGGCGCGCTCTACCACGCCATCGCCTGCGGCATAGATAGGCGTGCCGCGCGGTGCCGCAAAATCCAGGCCCTTGTGCATCTTGTTGTAGCCCTGCACCGGGTGGCGGCGCACGCCGAAACGAGACGACAGGCGCGCACCGTCGATCGGCGTGCGCATCAGCGCCTTTCGCGTGCTGCGGCCCTGGGCATCGAAATAGTCGACGCGGCCGTCGGCCAGCTGATAGCGGTATAGCGGCGTGTCGGCACCGGACAGGTTCATCGAAGCGAAAAATATGTCACCAGCCTGAACTTCGTTGCCGGCGTCGTCCACCAGCATGTCGAACATCAGCGTGAAGGTGTCGCCGCGCTGGATATCGCGCTGGAAGTCGACCTCGAAGCTGTAGATGCGGATCAGCTCCATCATCACCGAAAGCGGCAGGCCGGCTTCGACGGCGGCATTGTAGAGGCTCGAGTCGATGACGCCCTCGACGCGGCGCAGGTCGCGGACCAGGTCCTTGTCGACATAGCCCGAGACGAAATCGCCTTCCTCGAGGCGCACCACCTCGAGGCGCGACTCGCCGCCCATGTCGAGACTGATGGCGCCGAGCTGCAATTGCGATTCCGGCTGCCCGGCCAGGCCGACCCGTTGCTGGGCGCCGACGAAGGTCACCGCCAATTCGTTGCCGGCGCGCAACCGCCGTGGATCGTAGAGCTCGCGCATGGCGGTGATAGCCTCATGCGCCTCGGCGCGCGCCACGCCTGCGCCGACCAGTGCACCCATCAGGGTATTGCCATTGCCGATGGTCAGGTTCCGCACCATCACTCCGGCGTTGAGATCGACGATGCGGTGGCCGTTGACCCGGCTTGCCAGGTCGTCGCCTGCCGGCTCCTCGGCGGCCGCGGCCTGGCGCTCCTCGGGCGGCAGGCTGGCGAGGCGCCGGTCTTGTGCCTCGGCCGTCTGCAGCGCTTCCTCCAGCGCCGCGATATTTGTCTTATGCGCTTGGAAGCTCTCGCCTTTGCGTTCGACGATGACGGCGGATTTGCGCCCCGATTGAAGGGTAAAGCCGATCAGTCGCGCCTCGCCGATGCTGCCGGCGATCTCCACCACCAGACGCTGGCCGATATTGAGGCGATTGGGATTGTGCACTTTGCGCAAGCCGATCAGCGCGCGAACGATGTCGCCCTTGCCGGCGCCGGCATCGGCGAGCAGGGCGGACAGATTGTCGCCGCGAGCAATGGTCGCCACGCTGAAGCTGTGGCTTATCGGCGGCAGGTCCGCAGGATCGACCGCGGGCTCGGTCTCGACCACCTCCGGCTCGGCTTCGACCTCGAACTCTTCAGCCGCCGGCACGTGAATGACGGCGGGCGAGGGCGCGCTGGCCGCAACCTCGGCCAAATCTTCAGTCAGTGGCCAACCCAGCACCACGGCTTCGTTGCCGCGCAGCTTGGCGGACAGGCCGACAAGCTGCTGCCGGCCGCCACTTTGCGGCGCCGCGAAGGTCAGGCGGAAGGTCTCGCCGATTTGCAGGCGCCGCATGTCTACAATCTTGGCCAGCTCGCGCACGGCGCGGTTCGCCTCTTCGCGGTTGGCGCCGGCCGATACCAGACGATTGAAAAGGATCTCGTTCTTGCCGAGCGTGATGCTGCGGGTCTCGGTCTCACCGGCTGGCGCTTCGCGCTCCGTCAGCCCCACCACCAGGGTCTGCTCAGGCACGTCTTCACCGGCTGCTTCCGTCTGCTCCGCGGCCTCCTGGGCACGCTCGTCGCCTGCAACCACGGCGGCCGGGCCGTGATGCCAGCCGCCCTCGACGCCGCGACCGACCACGCTCTGGCGCCCGCCGCGAAGGGTCAGGGCAACACCTGCCAGGCGCGAGCCCTCGTCGCCGGTCTCGAACGTCACCGTTACGGCCTGGCCGATCTGCAGGCGCCGCAGATTGATCCGCTCGCCGACCTTCTCGGATGCGGCATAGGCGTCGCTGGTGCTGGCACCGGCCTCGATCAGCAGGCGGTAAAGGGACTGGCCGCGTTGCAGAACCATATCGCGTGCCGACAGGCCGCCGCTGTCGTCAGGTGCCAGCTCGACGATCGAATTCAAGAGCGTTTCCGCTTCCGCCGCCGTCATGCGCTTGGCCGAGAAGCGATCGCCGAAATCTCGAAATGCGACGGCGACCTTGTCGTTGCGAAGATTGAGAGAGACGCTGATCAAACGGTTGCTGGCGCCGCCCGTGGTCATCGGGTCGAGGCGCAGTGTGACGCGCTGGCCGATCTGCAAGCGCCGCAAATTGTAGACCCGGCCAAGCGCCGCGACGGCGTTGGCGGTTTCGTTGCGCCCGACCCCTGCAGCATGGAGAATATCGGCCAGGGTTTGTCCGCGCGTAATCCGCAGCGTGCGCGTGGTCGCCTGAGCCGGCTCGAAGCCGCGCCCTTGTACGGCCGTGCCATCGCCCAAGGCATCATCGGGATAGCCGATGCGATAGACCTTGGCGCCGCCCTCGTAGCGCACGAGGGAACTGCCCAGGTCGATTACGCCTTCATTGGCAAAGGATGCCGAGGGTAATGCAAGGCACGCAAAAGCAGCGGCCACCCCCCCCAGCGTACGCGCAAAGCTCATGCGCAAGACTCCGTCAGTTTCCTATCCGCCACACGCCGGGACGCTCTAACCGGCCATGCTTGACCGCATATTACGGTCTAAGCGTGAACAAAAATGTGACGAAAGTCCTATTTTGTCAATCAAATCCGAAATTTATGAGAATTTTCGCAAACCTGAATCTACGGTGCCGCGAACACCCGTTGCAGCAGGGCAGTGGTACGTGCTCCCGGGTTGTTGCGGATAGCGGCTTCCTCCTGCGCCAGCTTGTGGAAAAGGCCGCTCAGGGTCATTTCCAGGGCATAATTGGCGATATCGCCTTTGACGTCGGGCGCCAGCGGCATGGCGTCGTAGGGGCCCATCATCGAATCATAGGCGCGCACCACACCGGTATCGGCCATGGCGGAATCGACGATGGGACGCATGCGCGCGACCAGGTCAGGCGTCATGATGCGCTCGAAATATCGTGTCGCAGCGTCGTCGGGCCCGTTGTAGATGGCCCTGGCGTCATCCAGGGTCATGGCGGCGATGGCATTGAGAAACACCTCGCGCGCTTGCGGCGCGGCGGTCTCTGCGGCACGGTTGAGGCGCAGCTCCAGATCGTCGCCCAACCCACCCATGCCGACCCGCGAAAGCACGCCATGCACGTCGGCGAGATAGCCGGGGAGGGGGATGTGAATCTCGGAATCCCCATTATAGCCATCGAAGCGGCCGACCAGGTCGACGACGCGCCCGGTGCCCACGCGCAGGGCCTCGATCAGGCCGTCGGCGACCTCGACGGTGCTGAGCGCGCCGACCGCCGCGGCGCTGCCGCCGTCGCTCGGCTGCACCTCCCGCAAGATATCCAGGGCGTCGTCGAGAAGATTGTCGGTCGCCACGGCCGGGCCATGAAAGGCGCAGACGGCGATGGCAGGCAGGATCCATCTCGCTTTCATGACTTGGTCTCCCTGCACATTACTCGCACTCGGCTGGCAGCTCCGGCATGATCTCCAATGCTTCGCCCAGGCGCATGGCCTGCGCCATCGCATCCGTCTCCGCTTCCAGCTCCAGCTGCTTGGCGTAGATCTGATAATACCCCGAGACAACGTTGCCCGCCCGCAAGCCGAGCTGCACCGAGACGGCGTCTGCGTCGAACTGGCTGTAGTGCCAGGAGTTTCCCATCTGCAGCGAGCCGAGATATTCCGACGGCCGCTCTTCCACCCAGGGTTCGCGGTAGTGTTCGGCACTGCCCTCGCCATAACGCTCGACCAGGAAGTCGCGCAGCTCGTCGTAGCGGGCCAACAGCTCGCTGCCCTCGCCGCTGGTGTCGCGTATCGACTGGCCTTGAACGGAGATGCGCCAGAGCCGGTCGTCAAAGCCGAGGAACACGATGACCTGGGCGATATCCGGCAACCAAGCCTGCAAGCCGTGAACCAGGAAGCCACGGCCATCGTTCTCGTCGAGGCACATGTCGTCGAGCGTGATGTCGGCATCGCTCTCGAGAAGCTCGTCGAGCGACATGCCCCAGGCCAGCCCGAGCGCTTCCTCGATCCCGGGCTCGGCGGCGGCAGGCGTGCAAAGCATCGCTGCCGCCAGGCAGTACCATCCCACCAGGATCTGCTTGCTCAAAGACCACATCAGCGCTTGTCCTCAACGTCTTGGTCCAGCCTATCGCCATCCCTGTCGCAGCTCCCCGGCAATGGCGATCGCAACAGGGTAGCAAATCCCTTGATTGTTGGTGAAAAATCGCTACGACCGGCCCCGCGGCGCGATAGTCCGCCGACCGGGAGAGCAATACCATGCCTGATCCAGCCCAACAGCACGCGGCACCGAAGAGCGATCTGGAGATCGCCCAGGCCGCATCCCTGAGGCCGATTGCCGAAGTCGCCGCCAACGGCCTCGGCCTGCCGGAGGAGGCGTTGGAGCCCTATGGGCGCAGCAAGGCGAAGCTGTCGCTGTCGCATATCGAAAGCCTCGCCGACCGTCCCGACGGCAAGCTCATTCTTGTCACCGCGATTACACCGACACCGGCTGGCGAGGGCAAGACGACGACCACGGTCGGCCTCGGCGATGCCTTGAACACCATCGGCAAGCGTGCCGTCATGGCGCTGCGCGAGCCGAGCCTCGGGCCGTGTTTCGGCATGAAGGGCGGCGCCGCGGGCGGCGGCTATGCCCAGGTCGTGCCGATGGAGGATATCAATCTCCATTTCACCGGCGATTTCCACGCCATCGGCGTCGCCAACAACTTGCTCGCCGCGATGGTCGACAATCACATCTACTGGGGCAACGAGGAGAAGCTCGACCTGCGCCGCATCACCTGGCGACGTGTGGTCGACATGAACGATCGTGCCCTGCGTCAGACGACCTGCTCGCTTGGTGGCGTCGCCAACGGCTTTCCTCGTCAGGACGGTTTCGATATCACCGTCGCCAGCGAGGTCATGGCAATCTTCTGTCTGGCAACGGACCTTGAGGATCTGCAGCGCCGCGTCGGCAATATCATCGTCGGCTATCGCCGCGACCGCACACCCGTGCGGGCCTCCAGCCTGTCAGCGGCGGGACCGATGACGGCGCTGCTCAAGGACGCGCTGGCACCCAATCTGGTGCAGACCCTGGAGGGCAATCCCGCCTTTGTCCATGGCGGGCCCTTTGCCAATATCGCTCATGGCTGCAACTCGGTGGTCGCCACGCGGGCGGCACTCAAGCTTGCCGACTATGTGGTTACCGAGGCCGGATTCGGCGCCGATCTCGGGGCGCAGAAGTTCTTCGACATCAAATGCCGCAAGGCCGGCCTGACCCCGGACTGCGTGGTGCTGGTGGCGACCATCCGGGCGCTCAAGATGCATGGCGGTGTGGCCCGCGAGGACCTGGGCACGGAGAACGTCGCGGCACTTCGGGAGGGCATCAGCAATCTCGCCCGGCATGTGTCCAATCTGCGTGGCTACGGCATGCCGCTGGTGGTGGCGATCAACAAGTTCTCCGCCGACAGCGAAGACGAAGTCACGGTGTTGCTCGAGGCTTGCGCCGAGCTCGGTGTGGAGGCCGTGCTGGCGGACCATTGGGCGGCGGGCGGTGCAGGGGCGACGGATTTGGCTGAGCTCGTGGTACGCACCATCGATCGCGACGACAATGCCTTCCAGCTGCTCTATCCCGACGGCCTGTCGCTTTGGGAAAAGACGCGCACCGTGGCGCAGCGCATCTACGGCGCCGACAACATCATTGCGGACAAAGCCATTCGCAACCGCTTCCGCGAGCTGGAAGCCGCCGGTTTCGGCGATATTCCCGTATGCATCGCCAAGACGCAGTACAGCTTCTCGACAGACCCGGGCCTCAAAGGCGCGCCGAGCGACCATGTGGTGCCGGTTCGCGAGTTGCGCCTGGCCGGCGGGGCGGAATTCCTGGTCGTGGTCTGCGGCGATATCATGACCATGCCCGGCCTGCCTCGCCACCCCGCGGCGGAGAACATCGGTGTCGATGGCGACGGCCAGGTCGTCGGTTTGTTCTGATGCTGCGCCACGGCGTAGAATGACCGCGGACAGGAGCCAGAGCATGGATTGCCCGGGATGCGGCGCAGCCAACGTTGCGGAAGCGAGGTTCTGTGCCGAGTGCGGCACGGCGCTGCCCGGCCCCTGCGCCTCTTGCGGCACGGTCAGCCCTGCCCAGGCAAAGTTCTGCATCGGTTGCGGCGCCGCGCTCGGCGGGGCGAACGAGCCTGCAGTGCCGGCCGAAGCCGAAGCCGGAGACGATATCGAGCGCAGGCAGGTCACCATCCTTTTCGTCGACCTTACCGATTACACGCGCCTGACCGGCAGCCTGGGGGCTGAGCGCACCCACGCCCTGGTGCGCCGTTTCTTCGAGCTCGTCGACGGCTTGGTCAGCGATCACGGCGGTATCGTCGAGCGTCACATCGGCGATGCCATCATGGCCATATACGGCGTGCCTGTCGCCCACGACAATGACGCCGAGCGTGCGGTACGAACCGCCTTCGCCATTCACAACGCAATGCCGGCCTTGGGCAGCGAATTCGGCCTCTCGCTCAGCGTCCATGCCGGGGTGGCCAGCGGCTTGATCGTCGCCAGCCGCCCGGACGAAGAGGGCAAGGACTACACCACGGTCGGCAATTCGGTGAACTTGGCGGCGCGTCTGGTATCACTTGCCGGTGCCGGCGAGACCGTGATCTCTGATGCGGTCTATCGCTCGGTGATCCGGCATGTCGCGGGCGAGGCGATGGGCGAGGTCAGCGTAAAAGGCGTCGACCGGCCAGTGCGAGCCTGGCGGGCGCGGAAACTCGACAGTGAGGCAGGTGCCGCTGACCGCCATGGCCTGGTGGGTCGCGAAGCCGAGCTCGGGCAGTTTCACAGTGCGGCACAATCCTGCTTACAGCGCGGCCGTGGCCAGGTCATGCATTTGCGCGGCGAGGCGGGTATCGGCAAGACGCGCCTGGCGGAAGAGTTCATGACCATCGCCGGGGCCAGCGGCTTTGCCTGCCACAACGGCTTCGTGCTCGATTTTGGCTTGGGCGGCGGTCAGGATGCCATCGGCCGTATCGTGCAGACCGTGCTCGGCGCCAACCCGGATGCACCAATTCCGGTGCGGGCCGAAGCGGCGGAACGGGCGGTGCGCGGCGGGCTGGTCGGAAACGACGCGCTGATGTTCCTTCATGTCCTGCTCGACGTTCCCCTGTCCGACGACGTCCGCCCCACCTATGACGCCATGGACAGCGCCACGCGTGCGGAGGGGCGCCACGCCTGTCTTGTCACGCTGATGCGAAGGAGCGCCGAGCGCACGCCGATCTGTGCCATCGTCGAGGATGTGCATTGGGCCGACGACGCCCTGCTGCAAGCCCTGGCGGCGGTGGCCGGTGCCAGCGTCGATGCGCCGCTGCTGCTGTTGCTCACGTCGCGGCCCGAGGGTGACCCGCTCAATCGCCATTGGCGCTCCGCCGCAGGCTCGGTGGCGCTCAGCACGATCGAGCTGGGGCCGCTGCCAGAGGACGACGCCCTGGCCCTTGCGGCGGGATTTCCGGATCTTAGCGGCGACGCGCTGGCCGAATGCGTGGCGCGCGCCGAAGGCAATCCGCTCTACCTCGAGCAATTGCTGCACGGGGCCGCCGCCGGCGAGGACGAGGCGGTGCCGGATTCGATCCGCAGCATTGTCCTGTCACGGCTCGACAAGCTGTCGCCGCCTCTCAAGCGTGCGCTGCAGGCGGCAAGCGTGCTTGGCCAACGGGTTTCGCCGAAGATCGTTGCAGAGCTTACCGAGGTTGGCGAAGGGTATTTCGAAGAGCTGGTAACCCTGTCATTGCTGCGCCCGGAAGGCTCTGAATATCGCTTTGCCCATGCCTTGATCCGCGACAGCATTTACGGTGCCTTGCTCGACGACCAGCGCCACGATTGGCATCGCCGGGCGGCCATAAGTTTTGGCGCACGCGACGAGGTGCTGGAAGCGGAGCATCTGGAGCGGGCGGAGGATCCTGGCGCTGCCCGGGCGTACCTGGCTGCCGGCGAGAGTATGCGCGACAAGGCCGATTTTCCGCGCGCCATCGACCTGCTCGGGCGCGGTTTGGCGATTGTGACGGAATCGTCCGACGAGATCGCCTTGCTGGAAGTCCGTTGCGAGCTTATGCGCGAGGTCGGCATGGTGGCCGAATCCGTATCGGGCTATCGGCGTATCCTGGAAATTACCGGCGATGATGCCACGCGCTGCCGTGCCTGGATCGGCATTGCAGCAGGCATGCGTGTCTCGGACAGCTATGAAGAGGCCATTGATGCCCTGGCTCAGGCCCAGCAGATCGCCGAGAAGCTGGTGCTGACCTTCGAGCTGTCGCAGATTCACTATTATCGCGGCAATATTTATTTCCCTATGGGAAATATCGAAGGCTGCCTGAGCGAGCAGCAGCTGGCTTTGGAGCATGCCCGCCGGGCCGGTTCGGTCGAGAACGAGGCGCGTGCCTTGAGCGGGCTGGGCGATGCCTATTATTCGCGCGGGCGCATGGCCACGGCGCTCGACTATTTCGAGCGCTGCGTCGCCCTCTGCCAGGCCAACGGCATACGCCGTATCGAGGCGGGCAACCGTTACATGATCGCCTGGTGCCGGCTTTACCGGAATGAGGTCGAAGGGGCGCTGGAGGAGGCGCAGCGCGCCGTCAGCGTCGCCGTCGAGATCGGTCATCGCCGGGCGGAAGTGGTGGCACGACTGACCCTTGGGCGAACATTGCTCGCGGCGGGCCAGGATGCGGACGCGGCTGCCATGCTGAAAGAGGGTCGCGCCCTGGTGCGTGGCATCGGTGCCAACCGCTTCCTGCCCTTCTACGCCATATTCGAAGCGCGCATTGGATTTGCGGCAGGCGACGCGGAGGCTGCGCTTCTGGAGGGCCTGGAGTCGGACCTGGCTATCTCCCGCGAGACCGGCTTGGGATTTCTCGGACCGTGGATGCTCGGCACTATGGCGCTGGTCGGCGGTAGCGGGTCGGCTCGGCAGGCCGCTTTAGCCGAAGGCGAAGAGCTACTGAGCGGATCCTGCGTCGGGCACAATTATTATGGCTTCTACATTGATGCGATGGAGATCGCGCTTGGCGAGGGCGAGTGGGACGCGTGCGAACGCTATGGCGACGCGCTCGCCGCGTTCATGGCGGAGGAGCCCTTGGCCGGCCCATCGTTCTGGATCGAGCGGGCGCGGGCGCTGGCTGCGATCGGGCGGGCAGGGGCAGCTGATGACAACCTGAAGGCCGAGGTGGAAAGACTGCTGGAAATCGCCGTTGCAGCTAGTCTCACACCGGCGCAGCCGGCCTTGAAAGCAGCGCTTTCCGGCGCGACGAGGCGCCCGGAAAGGTCGATCACCGTCAGCTGAATCGGCACTTTCGGCCATGCACTGCGCGCATGGCATATCTGCCTTGCATAGTGCGCCGCATGATAGATATTGCAATGCAGCATCAGCGCTCCTATATCACATTTGGCTGGCGACCCCCCTCGCCGGCCCCCGCACGAATTTGCGGGTGATTCCTCCCTGAACTTGGGCCGTGGCACTCTGCCACGGCCTTTTTTACTTACTCGGCCGCGCGGGCGTAGGGAGAGACGTCGGCCAGGGCATCGACGAGCAGCGCCAGGACGCCGGCCAAACGCCGCAGGCCGTCATGGGGGCGCAATGCGGCTTCATCCAGGTACAGAGCCCGGTTGACTTCGATTTGCAGCGCATGCAGGCCATCGTGCGGGCGGCCGTGGCGAACCGTCGTGAAGCCGCCGGCATAGGGGCGGTTGCGCACGACGGCATATCCCAATCCGCTGAGCACGGAGTCCGCCTGCGCCGTAAGCTCGGGCATGCAGGCGCCGCCATGGCGGTCGCCGAGCACGAAATCCGGGCCGGGTCCGCCGTGGTGCACCACCGCTTGCGACGGCATGGAGTGGCAGTCGACAAGAATGGCAAAGCCGAAGCGCGCCGTGGTCTCCTTGAGCAGGGCCGTAAGCGCCTTGTGGTAAGGGAAGTAGCAACGGTGCAATCGCCGGCGCGCTTCGCTGACGGGCATCTTGCCGCCGTAGATGGCGACGCCGTTGGCCGCGGCGCGCGGCACCACGCCGAGCCCGGCGCGCACGCGCGGCGAATCCGCATTGGCAAAAGCTGGCAGCGGGCCGTCGAACATGTTTGCGTCAAGCTCGAGCGGCTCGCGGTTGGCATCCACATAGGTGCGCGGAAACAGAGCCTGGATGACCGGAACGCCAAGCTCCGGCAGCCCGGCCACCAGCGCATCCACATGCGCATCCTCCGAGCGCCGCAGCTCGGCAAGCCCGAGGCGGCAGCTGGCGAGGAATGCGCTGTCGTAGCGGCGCCCGCTATGAGGCGAGGCGACGACCAGCGGCCGCGTTTGCCGCGGCGGCCGCAAGATCTCAAAGGGAGGCGCTGTCTCCATCGCCAAGCAGTATCACCGAAATGCGCTCTATGTCATCATGCTGCGCGAGGAGGGCCGGTCATGGATCTGAGTCAATTCGAGACATCACTTGACGAGGCGGCTCCACCGGCCGGGATTTCGGCTGCGGTGGCGGCGCTGTGGCAGGCGGCGAAGGGCGATTGGCATGCCGCCCATGGCCTGGCACAAAGCCAGGACGACAGCGACGGTGCCTGGGTGCATGCCTATCTGCACCGGGTCGAAGGCGATGAGGGCAATGCCGGCTATTGGTACCGCCGCGCCGGGCGACCGCACTGTGCGGCGCCGCTGCCCGAGGAATGGCGAGAGATCGCGACCGCGCTTCTCTAGGTGCTGGAGGCGCCATGGCGGCGGAAATAGCGCCGCGTCGGGAAGGTCGCCTTGATCTCCGCATAGCCACGGCTGGCGGCCGGCAATTGCACCGGCGCCCGGCCCGCCGCCGCCAGCTCCAGCGCCGCAACCCTCTCGACGGTTCCGGGATGTGTCGAGAACAACGAAGTGGTGCCTTTCGTATCAGCGGGGTAGAGCTGGAGCAGGGTGCGGAAGAAGCCGGGCGCAGCAACGGCATCGTAGCCGGCAATGTCGAACACACTGAGTATGTGCTGATCGGCCTCGAGCTCGGCATTCTGGGAATAGCCGGCGGTGACGATGCCTCGCAAGGCGGGCGCCATCTCGTCGATCGCGATGTCGGTGAGCGTGGCGACGGTCGAATCGGTGATCTGGCTTTGCAGCAGGGTGCGACCGCTATCGGTCAGCGCCTTGGTAAAGCGCTCGGTACGCATCTCGCCAACGGCGTGGCGCAGCTCGATATGGCCGATCTCGTGAGAAAGCACGGCCGCCAACTCGGCGTCGCTGGAGACATATCGCAGCAATCCCTTGTTGATTCCAAGCTTGCCGCCGGGCAGGGCCCAGGCATTGACCGTGTCGTCATCCAGCACCGTGATCTCCCAGGGCAGGTTTTGCCGCTTGCTGCTGGCTATCAATGGCTCGGCAAAGCTTTGCATCGCCGATTGGATCTTGCGGTTGCGGTAGGCCCCGCCATAGATGTCGACCATCCGCCCGTAAAGCTGATTGCCGATATTGATCTCGTCCTGCTCGGTGATGTTCAGGTCCTGGGCCAGCGTCGTCGCCAGTGAGAGCCCCGTCTGCGCCAGCAGCTCGGGTGTCACCCCCGGCGCACCTTCGCAGCCGGCCAGGGCCAACAGGCTGGCGCCGCCCGCGAGCATTTGGCGGCGGCTGATGGAGGATGCGGCGTTTGTCATGATCGGCCTCATTTGGTCTTCATTTCGAAGGCGCGATTCCACGGGCGTGCCGGCGGGTTGTCGTGATAGTGCCGGCAGCGCTCAACATAGAGTATAGCCGCGGAATCGCTTTCCGCCAAAGCTTCGAACGCCTCGGCCGCCTCGGCGAAGCGGCCGCGGTAGTACAGCGCCAGGGCTTCGTGGAAGGCCGCGACCTGTTCGTGGTGTGCCGCCCCGGCATTTTCGTGGCGGCATAACACCTCGTAGACGCGCACAGGCTGGGTCTTGCCCTTGACCACGAGCCGGTCGAGGCGGCGCAGCAGGAAGGTGTCGCGCACCGCGCGCGCGGTGTTTTCGCCGATCATGAGCCTCGTGCCGAATTGCTTGTTGGCGCCTTCGAGACGCGCGGCGAGGTTCACCGAATCGCCGGTCAGGGTGTAGTTGAGGCGACGCTCGGAGCCCATATTGCCGACCACTGCGATACCGGTGTTGATGCCGATCCGCGTGTTGATGCCCTGCAGGCCGTAGGTCCGCTCCAGGACTTCTTCATTGAAGCGCGTCAGCGCCTGCTGGCAGTCGAGCGCCGCGTGGATGGCATTGTGGCTCATTTGCTCGTCGCCGAGCGGCGCCCCCCAGACGGCCATCACCGCATCACCGATATATTTGTCGACATAGCCGCCATTGGCCTCGACGGCGTCGGTCATCAGGGTGAGATAGGCGTTGAGGATGTCGACCAGCTTTTCCGGATCGTCCTTGAGCGCTTCCGAGAGCGTGGTGAAGCCTTCGATATCGGAGAAGAAGATGGCGACGGTGCGCGCCTCGCCGCCGAGCCTGAGCGCCTCCGGGTCACTGGTCAGGCGCTCGACCATCTCGGGCGCCAGGAAATGCTGAAAGGCGTGCTTGACCCAGCGCCGCGCCCTGTCCTCGACGACGAAGCGATAGGCATAGGCGGCGGCATAGGCGATGGCGGCGGCGGCCATCAGCGCTAGCAGCGGCGCGATGCTGAGATGGTGCAGGGCGAGCACGGAAAGCAGATCGCTGCCGGCGATGAAAGCTGACAACACACCGAAGCCGGCAAGCGGCGAGAGCGCCGTGAAGGCAAGGAACAGCAGCGCCGTGGCAAGCCCGACCAGCGCGAAGACGCCGCCGCGCGGCAGCATGGCCGGGGCATTGCCGGCGATCAGCGTGTTGATGGCCGCGGCATGGACATAGATGCCGGGAATGGTGCGGCGATCGACAATGGCGCCGAAGCGCTCGGGATCCGCTTCCAGGGCGCAGCGCGGCTGCTGCCAGGTGTTGTGCTCGGCGGTGGCGAAGCGCTTGGCGGTCAGCGAGCGGTCTTCCAGGTCCAAGGCGAGGCCAATCAACACGATCTTGCCGGCAAAGGCTGAGCGGAAATAGTCGGCATCGCGCGCCTGGGCGCAGGCCCAGAGGTCGGCGAAGCTGTAGGCCGGGATGTCGCCCGGCCCGGTGTCGTAGTTGATGAGAATATTCTCGTCCGGCACGTCGCTGCCGGCACGTCGCGCCAGCTCGACGGCAAAGCTGGAGACGCGGCTGCCGTCCTCCGCCTCCCAGCCGCCGGGATAGCGGCGGATGACGTTGTCGCTGTCGACCAGCAAGTTGAGCAGGCGAACATTGTCCCAGCCACCGACTGCCTGCACCAACCCGGCATAGGGGCTGATGGTCTCGCCCGACAGGCGCACCTGACCCATCACCAGATTGCCCTTTTCGCCGACCCGGCGCAGGGCCTTGCGATAGGGCTTGTCGTAGTCGGCCAGCAGGTCGGGCCGGTCGAGGCTGGTGGGATGGATGATGTCGAGCCCGATGGCGCTGGCGCCGACGCCATCGACCAAAGAAAGAATTCCCGCGAGATACGGGGTCCAGGCAACCCGCGGGGTGTCCCGGAATGGCTCCGTCCGATAACTCTGTTCGTCGATGACCACGGCAACCACGGGCGAGTCTTGCGGTGCGCGTAGCGGCCCGTACAGCGCGTCCCGCTGCGGCAACAGCAGGTCGATACCGAGGCGCCCCGCATAATCGGCCAGCGGCGAGGCGGCGATGCCGCCGAGCACCGCGCCGAGGCCCAGCCCCAGTGCCAGTCGCCGGCGCCAGATGTCGCGTTGGCTATGGACGGATGGCGACGACACGGGCGGTCAGAACCTCGCCGACCTCAAGCCCAGGATCGATCGAAAACAGGGCCTCGCCAACGCCGGCCGCGCCCTCGATTCGCACAGCATAAGGGCGGCCGATCGCCAGCGCCGGCGCGTCGTCGGGATAGGTGGCCTGCCCGCCAGCCGCCTCTACCTGCCAGAGCACCTCGGGCACAGCAAGATCCGCATCAACTATTTGGAGCAAGACTGTGTCGTTGTCATGCCAGGCGAAAGTCGGTTGCGCCACGTTCACCACCTGCTCACGCCAGTTGAGACTATCGTTGATGTCGATGCGGTCCACCGTGGCGCCGGCCTCGGAGGCCTGCTCGGGGATAAACAGCGCCAGTTGCTGGCATTGGGTCGTTTCCGCCGTGATGCGCCCACCGGCGACCTCGCTGCTCGCCATGCCGATGGTAACTGTGCCGCCGCGAATGTGCTCACGGCGGCAGGAATCGAGATATTCCAGCACCAATTCGCCGTCGTTCCCGAGGGCGATGCTGTCACCAGCAAACAGATAATCGAGCTCATTGAGCTCGCTCTGTGGCGCGGCCGCTATGCTTTGCACCATGGCCACGGAGGGTTCGCCCAGGGGCCTGTTTTCCGAGGAGGTGGACACGCCGATTTCATCGAACACGCTTGCCAGGCCGCTGTCCTTGGCTTGACGCTGGTGGCCACGACCGCGGCCACGGCCACCACCACCACCGCCCTGGTCTCCGCCTTGCGCCTGCGGGCCACGATCCTCCGGCGGGCCGCCACGATCCTCGGGCGGGCCGCGGCGCTCTTCGGCCGCCGGGGCAGGGGCGTCTTCTTCGTCGTCGGAGAAAATGTCTTCGAAAGCGTCGAACAGGTCTTCCTGGGCAAAGACCGAGGCCGGATAGGCCAGCAGCAGGGCCGCCAAGACCGTTCCCCAGAGACCGATTGCCCGAACTTGCATGGCCGTCCCCTCCTTGCGCTGTCGCAGGAGTCTACCAGAACCGCGTCCGCTTGCGAAATATCACCGCCTTCTTCGCCCTTGCCCCGGGCTCGGTGGCGTGCTCAGTTCTGCGGCGGCGAAACCGGAGGAATGAGAGGTCATGCTGGACGAAGCGCTGTTGTCGATAAACCAGGCCACGACGCGCGAGCAGTGGTCGCTGTCGCAAGCGGTGGCGGGCTATGCGCGACATGGCGTGCATGGGATTGCGGTATGGCACGACAAGCTGCGCGAGGCCGGCCTGGCCGAGGGCGTGCGCCTGTTGCGCGAGCACGACATGACCGTCACCGGCTATTGCATCGGCGGGCTCTTGACCTCTCCCGATTACGCGGCCTGGCAATCGGCGCTCGACGACAATCGCCGTGCCATCGAGGAAGCGGCGGCGATCGGGGCGCAATGCATCGTTTTCGTCGCCGGCGGCCTGGTCGATGGCTCGAAAGACCTGGTCGGCGCCCGGGCGCGTTGCCTGGAAGGGTTGAACGTTCTTCTGCCAGAGGCCAAGGCGGCCGGTGTGACCATCGCGCTAGAGCCTTTGCATCCCATGATGTGTGCCAGCCGCGCGGTGCTCACCACCCTCGGCGAGGCCAACGACTGGTGCGACCAGCTTGGCGCCGGCAACGAGCTTGGTATCGCGGTCGATGTCTACCACGTCTGGTGGGACCCCAATCTGGCGCGCGAGATCGGCCGTGCCGGCAAGCGCGTCGTCGCCTTTCACATCAACGACTGGCTGGAGGACACGCGAGACCTGCGTCTCGACCGTGGCATGATGGGCGATGGCGTGATCGACATTCCGGGCATCCGCGCCATGGTCGAGAGCACGGGCTACGCCGGCCATCGCGAGGTCGAGATATTCTCCAGCCGCGACTGGTGGCAGCGCGACCCGGACGAGGTGGTGCGCATCATCAAGGAACGCTATCAGACCGCCGTATAGGGGAGACGAGCCATGGAGCCTGTTCGCTGGGGCGTGCTCGGCTGTGCCAACATCGCCATGAGGACCGTCATACCGGCCATGCAGCAAAGCGCGCTGACGCCGGTCGTCGCCATCGCCTCGCGGGATGGCGAAAAGGCGCGTGCCGCCGCCGAAGCGCTTGGCATTCCACGGGCGCACGGCAGCTACGAGGCGCTGCTCGCCGATGACGGCATAGACGCGATCTACAATCCCCTGCCCAACAATCTCCACCTCGAATGGAGCGTCAAGGCGCTGGAGGCGGGCAAGCACGTGCTTTGCGAGAAGCCGCTGACCATGGACGCGGCGCAAGCGGAAGAGATGATCCGCGTGCGCGACCGCACAGGGCTTTGTGCCGAAGAGGCGATGATGGCCCGCGACCACCCGCAATGGACAGTCGTTCGTGAGCTGATCGATGGCGGTGAGATCGGCGAGCTGCACGCCATGCAACTGGCCTTCACCTACAACAATCCGAACCCCGCCAATATCCGCAACAAGGTCGAGACCGGCGGCGGCGGCATCTACGACCTCGGCGTCTATACCAGCACCATCGCGCGCCTGGTTTTCGACGACGAGCCGAAGCGCCTGGTGGCGCTGGTCGACCACGACCCGAATTTCGGCACCGACCGGCTGGCCTCGGTGATGCTCGACTTCGGCGCCTCGCGTCAGGCCTGCATGACGGTCGCCACCCAGACCGGGCGCTACCAGCAGGCGCAGATTCTCGGGTCCGAAGGCTGGCTCCGCGTCGAGTTCCCCTTCGCCCATATGCAGCCGCGCACGGCCTATCTGCATCACTGCCGCAGCCCGGGCTTCGACATCCGGCGCATCGAGGTGCCGGCGGTCAACCAGTACACGCTGCAAGGCGAGCGCTTCTCGCGGCTGGTGCGCGGCGAGCCGACCACGGAGCGGCCGCTGGAGCTGGCATACGCCGGCATGCGCGTGCTCGACGCCATTCGTCGCTCCCACGAGAGCGGCGGCTGGGAGGACGTGTGAGCGGCGAGATCAGCACCGGCGAAGCCCTGCTGCGGCGCCTCAAGACGCTCGGCATCGACTATCTGTTCGCCAATTCGGGCACCGATTTCCCGCCGCTGATCGAGGCGCTGGCGGGCGGCGACGCCGATGCCATGCCGCAACCCCTTGTCATGCCCCACGAGCATGCGGCAATGGGCATGGCGCACGGCTACACCCAGGCCACGGGGCGGCCCCAGGCCGTGATGGTGCACACCAATGTTGGCTTGGCCAATGCCGCCATCGGCGCGCTGAATGCGGCCTACGACCAGATCCCGATGATCCTCTGCTCGGGCCGCACCCCGGCTACCGAGCACGGTCGCCTCGGCTCGCGCAACAACCCCATCAACTGGGGCCAGGAGATGCGCGACCAGGCGGCGTTGGTGCGCGAGGTTGTGAAGTGGGATTACGAGCTGCGCTTTCCCGAGCAGGTCTACGACGTTCTCGATCGCGCCTGGGCCATCGCCATGTCCGCGCCGCGCGGGCCGGTCTATCTCAGCTTGCCGCGCGAGGTGCTGAGCGCACCGTGCCCGCCGCCCACGGCCGGCCCGGCGCTGGTGCCGGCCCAGGCAGGCCCGGCGGCAGAGGATGTCGCCCGGGCGGCGGCGATATTGGCCGCGGCCGAGCGGCCGCTGATCGTCACCCAGCGTGGCGCTGGCGGGGCGGAAGGGTTCGCCACCCTGGCCCGGCTCGCCGAGCGTTGGGCCATTCCCGTCACCCAGTTCTGGCCACTGCAACTCGCCATTGCCAGCGACCATGCCATGAATGGCGGCCCCGACCCGGCGCCTTGGCTGGCCGAGGCCGACGCGGTGCTGGTCATCAATGCGCTGACGCCCTGGGCGCCGTCGCAAGCCTCGCCACCGCCGGGCTGCAAGGTCATCCATGTCGGGCCGGATCCTTTGTTCGCTCGCTATCCGATACGCGGCCACCGCGCTGACGCGACCGTGACCGGCGACGTGGCGGCCGTCCTCGCCGCCTTGGAGGCCGAGATGGGCGCACCGCACGCAGGCTGGCAGAGTGCGGCAGAGCGCTGCCGCGATATCCGTGCGGCGGCACAATCCGAAGCCGAGGCCGGCAACGGCTCACCCATGACCAAGGCCTGGGCGGCGAAATGCGTCTCGGATCTGCTGGCAGAGAATGACAGCGTTTTGATCACCGAGCTCGGTTGCCCCACTGCAAACATGACCCTGAGCCGTGCCGACGCCTTCCACCAGGAGCCCCATTCGGGCGGCCTCGGCTGGGGTTTTCCGGCGGCACTCGGCAGGCGTCTTGCCGAACCCGATCGCCTGGTGGTGGCGACCGTCGGCGACGGCTCCTACATCTTTGCCAATCCCGTCGCCTGCCATCAGATCGCCGAGGCGCTGGACCTGCCGATCCTGCTCGTGGTGCTCAACAACGGTGCCTGGAACGCGGTGCGCCGGGCCACGCTCGACATCTTTCCCGACGGCAACGCCGCACGCGCCAACGCCATGCCGCTGACCTCGCTGTCGCCATCGCCGGATTTCGCCAAGCTGGCCGAGGCCCACCGTGCCTGGTCGGAGGCGGTGGAGGTGGGTAGCGAGCTGCCGGCAGCCCTTGCGCGGGCGGCCGAGGTGGTGTTGAAGGAGCGTCGTCTGGCGCTGTTGGAAGTACGGGTTTCATAGCATGAGCGAAATCGCACTGGGCGACATTCCGGCCCATTACGCCGAGGCCTTGGGCGACGACCGGGTGGCGCTGATTCACCCCGACGGCGAGCTGAGCTGGGGCGGGCTGGAGCGTGCGGCAAACCGCCGCGCTCGCCGGCTTGCCGAGCTCGGCGTTGGCGGCGACGACCTGGTCACCATCGCGCTGCCCAACGGCAACCGCTTTTTCGAGACCACTTTCGCGATCTGGAAGCTGGGCGCGACGCCGCATGTGGTGTCGTCGAAACTGCCGCCCGCAGAGTTGCGCGAGATCGTCGCCGTGGCCGAGCCGCGCCTGGTCATCGGCGTCGATGCGGACATTCTGCCCGGCACGGCGACCCTGCCCGAGGATTTCGCCGCCGACGGTCACGACGACGGGCCCATGCCGGTCAAGGTGGCGCGCTATTGGAAGGCCATGTCGAGCGGCGGCTCCACGGGGCGGCCCAAGATCATCGTCGACCACAATCCGGCGGCGATCGACCCTGAGGAGGAGGATTTCCTCGATATGCCGCGCGCGGGCTGCCTGCTCAACCCGGGCCCGCTCTACCACAATGCGCCTTTCATCATGGCCCATCGCGGCCTGTTTCGCGGCAACCGGATTGTCGGCATGCAGCGGTTCGATGCGGCGGAGTCCCTGCGCCTGATCGAGCGTCATCGCGTCGAATGGGTGATGATGGTGCCGACCATGATGCACCGCATCTGGCGCCTCGAAGCGGCCGAGCGCGAGGCTTTCGATCTATCCAGTCTGCGCATTGTCAGTCATGTCGCGGCACCCATGCCGGTCTGGCTCAAGCAGAACTGGGTAGACTGGCTCGGGCCCGATCGGGTCTGGGAGCTCTATGGCGGCACGGAAGGCACGGGTGCGACCTGGTGCAGCGGCACGGAGTGGCTGGCCCACAAGGGCACGGTGGGCAAGACCGTGCGCGGCTCGCGGGTGCGCATCCTCGACGAGGACGGCAAGGATTGCGCGCCGGGAGAGATGGGCGAGGTCTTCCTGATGCCGGAAGCCGGGCCGGCCAGCAGCTACCACTATATCGGCGCCGAGGCCAAGGTCGCGGACGGCGGCTGGGAGACCCTCGGCGATGTCGGCTGGCTCGACGAGGACGGCTACCTCTATCTCGGCGACCGCCGCGGCGACATGATCATCGCCGGCGGCGCCAACATCTACCCGGCCGAGGTGGAATCGGCGCTGGCCGAGCATCCCGGCGTCGATACGGTGGTCGCCATCGGCCTGCCGGACGAGGATATGGGCGAGGTGGTGCACGCCATCGTGCAGCCCCACGACGGCTGGCAGGACAGGCTGGACGACGCCGCGTTGGCGGAATTCGCCGAGACGCGCCTGGCGCGCTACAAGACCCCGCGCAGTTATGAATTCGTCGACTATTCGTTGCGTGATGACGCCGGCAAGGTACGCCGCTCGCAATTGCGCGCGGAGCGCGTCGCCGATTAGCTCCGGTCGAGGAAGGTTCCGGCGCGCAGGTCGTCGAAGGCCTGCATGAGCTCCTCGCGGCTGTTCATGACGAAGGGGCCATGGCGGGCCACAGGCTCGCCGATGGGCCGGCCGGCCAGCAGCAGCAGGCGGGCCTTGCCTGCCAGGTGCACGCTGTTGCCCTCGCCGAGCACGGCGAGATTGTCCGCGGGCACGGCCGTGCCGGCGATGGTCGCGGTGCCGGCAAAGACATAGGCGAAGGCATTGTGGCCTTGGGGCACGTCGAAAGTCGTCGTCTCGCCCTCGCCGAGCGAGACATCGAGGAACAGCGGCGCGCTGTCGATCCCCGAGATCGGGCCCGTGACGCCCTTGGCCTCGCCGGCCACGACACGGACCTTGCCGCCGTCCGGCAGGGCCACTTCGGGAATGTCCTGCGGCGGGATGTCCTGATAGCGCGGCGCGATCATCTTGCGCGCGGCGGGCAGGTTGACCCAAAGCTGGAAACCGTGCAGGCGACCGTCCTCCTGCTCGGGCATTTCCGAATGTATGACGCCGCGCCCGGCGGTCATCCATTGCGCGCTGCCGGACTCCAGCAGGCCCTCGCCGCCGGTGCTGTCGCGGTGGCGCATGCGGCCCTCCACCATATAGGTCACGGTCTCGAAGCCGCGATGGGGGTGCTCGGGAAAGCCGGCGATGTAGTCGGTCGCGGAATCGGATTCGATATTGTCGAGCAGCAGAAAAGGGTCGAGGTGGTCCAACATCGGGCTGCCGATGCTGCGCTTGAGCTTGACGCCGGCGCCGTCGGAGGTGGGCATGGCGGTGATGGTGCGCGTGACGGAACGCGGTTTGCTGGTCATGCTAAACCTCTCCAAGCTCGTCTCTGTCGTGAGGCAGGGTGAAATCCAGGTCCGGACCCTTCGGCACGATGCCGGTTGGATTTATGCTGTCATGGCAGATGTAGTAGTGGCGCTTGATATGATCCATGTCCACAGTGGCTGCGATACCCGGGGTCTGGTAGAGGTCGCGCGTGAAGCCCCAGAGAGCCGGATAATCGACGATTCGCTTCTTGTTGCACTTGAAGTGTCCGGCATAGACCGAGTCGAAACGCACCAGCGTTGTGAACAGGCGGATATCGGCTTCGGTCAGGCGATTTCCCACCAGATAGCGTTGCCGGGCCAGCCGCTCTTCAAGCCGGTCGAGGGCCTCGAAGAGCCTGTCGAATGCCTGCTCGTAGGCGCCTTGCGTGGTGGCGAAGCCGCAGGCATACACGCCATTGTTGACCGCACGATAGACCCAGGCATTGACCTCGTCGATCTCCTCGCGCAGGGCGCTGGGATAGAGGTCAACCGTGGCGTCGCCCCATTCATCGAAAGCGCCGTTGAGCATGCGAATGATCTCGGCGGATTCGTTGTTGACGATGGTTTCGCTATCGCGGTCCCACAGCACCGGTACGGTGACCCGGCCGCTATAGGCGGCATCGGCGCGGGCATAAAGGCGGTGTAGCGCATTTTCGCCGTAGAGGTGATCGAGCGTGCCGCCGTCGTCGGGATTGAAGCCCCAGCCCTCGCCCCAGACCGGCGCCACGACCGAAACTGAGACGACCTCTTCCAGTTTCTTGAGCGCCCGCACGATAAGGGTGCGGTGGGCCCAGGGGCAGGCCAGCGAGACATAGAGATGATAGCGGCTCGCCGCGGCAGGGAAGGGCCCGTCGTCGCCGATGGCCTGGCGAAAGGCGCTCTGCTTGCGCACGAAGTGGCCGTCGGTGCTGCGCGTGTCGTACCAGCCTTCCGACCAGACGCCACTCTCCAAATATCCCATGTCGCCTCTCCTTACTGCTCAGGCGCCTTGTCCGAGCGGGCGTGTCATGACGAAGCGTCTCACATCGAGCGCCCAGGCGCCGTTGCCCAGGAAGGCCTGGGCGAGGGCTGCGGCGACGAGGAAGAGCGGATATTCCCAGCCGCCGCCTTGGGCGCTGAACAGCCAGCCATTGCCCCAATGCACGGCAGTGGCGCCGAGCAACACGGGAACCAGGGCCAGGGCGACCGCACGGGTGCCAACGCCGAGGATGAGCAGCGCGCCGCCAGCCACTTCGGCAAAGACTGTGGCATAGGCGAGCCAGCCGGGAAAGCCGACGCTTTCGAAAAAGCCAACCGTACCGGGAAGCGTGAAGACGAAAACCTTCAACAGGCCATGGGCGACGAACATGACGCCGAGGGCCAGGCGCAGAACGAACGCGCCATATGCGGCGGAAGCCTGTGTGGTCATAGGGAACCTCCATTCGACTTAAGGGGTGATTGCCGTTGCTGTAGGTGTAAGTGGTTCACTGAAGAATGATAATCCCCCTAAATCGAACATTATCGTTTATAATTATGAACAATGGATCATGCCTTCGCCTTGATCGTATTTGCCCGTGTGGTCGACAGCGGCAGCTTCTCTGCTGCTGCCAGGCAACTCGGCCTCTCAAAGGGCGGTGTCAGCAAGCATGTGGGCCGGCTGGAGGAACGCTACGGCCTGCGTCTGCTCAACCGCACCACGCGCCGGCTCAGCCTTACGGAAGCGGGCCGCTCGGTCTATGAGCGCGCGGCGCGTGTGGCCGAGGAGACGGCGGCAGCGGACGCCGCGGCTTCGGCTCTCACCGAAGAGCCGCGGGGGTTGTTGCGTTTGACGCTGCCGACTTCGTTCGGTTTGCGCCGGGTCTCGCCGTTGCTGCCGGCATTCCTGGCGCAATATCCCGAGGTCAGCGTCGACGTCACGGTCAGCGACCGATTTCTCGATCTCGTCGGCGAGGGCTACGACCTGGCGATCCGTATCGGTGAGTTGCCGGACTCGACCCTGGTCGCGCGCAAGATCGCCGAAAGCCGGGTCGTCGTGTGCGCTTCGCCCGCCTATTGGCAGGCCCACGGCCGGCCCGCACGTCCGGTCGATCTCAAGCACCATCATTGTTTGGTCTATCGCGGCGCCGCTCCGCTCGGCGAGTGGCGCTTTGCCGGCGATACCGTTGTCCGGGTCAAAGGCGCCATGATCTCGGACAATGGCGACGTCCTCATCGATGCCGCCTGCGCCGGCCTCGGCGTTTGCTACACGCCGGGTTTCTTGGCGGACGCCGCGCTTGCCGACGGCCGGCTCGAGAGCGTGCTGGAGAATTGCGAAACAAAGCCAATTCCGATTTACGCGATGCACACCCACGGCCGCCATCCGGCCGCCAAGGTTCGCGCCTTCATCGATTATCTGAGCGTTCAGTCTCGGGCGAGCGCGGCGGCGGAAACGTAAAGCACGGCGGCAATCAACATCACGGCGGAGAAGCCGAAGCGCATGGCGATCAGCGTCGCCAGCATGGCGCTGAGCACCGAGGCGCAGCCGTTCACGCCCCAGGCCCAGGGCACCAGCGCCGGGGTCGCCTGGCGCACTTGTGCCAGGCCGAGCGGGAAGGGCATGCCCATGAAGAAGGCCAGCGGCGCGATGACGGCGATGGCGACAGCGAATTTCGCGGCGGTGGGAACGGTTGCCAAGGCAGCGAAGACCTCTGGCAGCAGCCAGGGATAGGAGAGCGACAGAATGGCGATGGCGGCGACCGCAAGGGGGATGGCGAAGCGCTGCGAGACGGCACTGCCCAGGCCGGAGAAGACCAGGAAGCCGGCGAGCGCCGCCGCCACAGCATAGACCGGGTGGCTGAGGAACAGCACCAGCGTCTGGATCACGGCGATCTCGATGAAGAGATATAGCCGGCGCCGAAGAAGAACGGCACCACCAGTGCGACATACATCGCTGGCAGGGCGGCCAGCTGCCAGGGATTCCAGAGCACCGCCTTGGCGTTGAAGGGAATGGCCTGGGCGGCGAGGAAGGCGAGCGGGGCGGTAATCGCGAACAACAACGCCGTGCCTGCGAAGCCCGCCGTGGCGTGGCGGTGCAACCAGCCTTGGGTCAGGGCGATGACACTGCCGCTGGCGCCGAAGCCGAGCAGGGCGATGCTGATCGCCATGAAGGCGAAGTGATGCCACTGCACGATGGCGAACAGGCGCACCAGCAGCACTTCGTAGGCGAGCACCGCGGCGGAGACCAGCGCCAGCGCCAGGTTCGCGGTCATTCGCGCGGGCGGGTCAGCGGCACGAAGCGCACCGGCAGCAGCTGACGCGTGGTGACGGCGCCTGCCGCATCCTTCTCCACGAGTGTCAGGAATTGCGGCCCGTAGACGTCGCCGACCGGGATCACCATGCGCCCGCCTGGCTTGAGCTGCTGCACCAGCGGCGGCGGCACGTGGCCCGCCGCGGCGGTGACGGTGATGCCGTCGAAGGGCCCGCACTCGGGCCAGCCCATGTAGCCGTCGCCGATGCGCGCGCGCACGTTGTCGTAGCCGAGCTCTGCCAGGCGCGCGGCGGCGCTCTCGCCGAGCGGCGCGATGATCTCCATGCTGCAGACTTCCGTTACCAGCGGCGCCAGCACCGCCGCCTGGTAGCCCGAGCCGGTGCCGATCTCGAGCACTCTGGCCTCCGGCCCGACACCCAGCAGCTCGGTCATCAGGGCGACGATGAAGGGCTGCGAGATGGTCTGGCCGTGGCCGATCGGCAGCGGCGTGTCGGCATAGGCGTCACGGCGGTAGGCCTCGGGCACGAAAAGGTGCCGCGGCACGGTTTTCATCACGGCCAGCACTTCCGGCGAGATCAGCTCGCCGGACGGCGCAAGAGAGTCCGCATGGCGCTCGATGACGCGCACCATCAGCGCCCGCGCCTCCGCCCAGCCATCGTCGGCAATGGCTGGTGTGGTCCACAGGGCGGCAAAGCAGAGCAGTGCTATGAGCGGTGGCTGTCTCATGATCGTTTCCAGCTGTGGGCCATGATGGTACGCCTTGTCATAGCCCGCGTCATCGCCAAGGAGGGAAACGACATGGATCTGGGGATTGCCGGCCGCAAGGCCATTGTCTGTGCATCCAGCAAGGGGCTGGGGCGCGCCTGTGCCCAGTCCCTGGCGCGCGAGGGGGTCGATCTGGTGGTCAATGGGCGCGGGCCCGAGGCGCTGGAGCAAACCGCCGCGGATATTCGCGCCGAGAGCGGCGTGGCGGTGACCGCTGTGGCCTGCGATGCCACGACGCCCGAGGGCCAGCAGGCCCTGCTCGCGGCCTGTCCCGAGCCGGATATTCTGGTCAACAATGCGGGCGGGCCGCCGCCCGGCGATTTTCGCGACTGGGATCGGGAGGACTGGCAGGAGGCGCTGGTGGCCAACATGCTCGCGCCCATCGAGCTCATGAAGGCGACCGTCGACGGCATGATGGCGCGCGGTTTCGGGCGCATCGTCAACATCACCTCGGCCTCGACCAAATGCCCGATCCCCGACCTCGGCATGTCGAACGGCGCGCGCACCGGGCTGGCCGGCTTCGTGGCCGGGCTGGCGCGCCAGACCGTGCGCCGCAACGTCACCATCAACTCGCTTTTGCCCGGCGCCTTCGTTACCGACCGCATGCGCCAGCACATGACCTATACCGGCGCCCAGCAGGGCATGGACTTCGAGACCTTCGCCGCGGCGGCGGCGGAACAGAACCCGGCCGGCCGGCTCGGTGACCCGGCGGAATTCGGCGACGCCTGCGCCTTTCTCTGTGCCGCGCAGTCGGGCTATGTCACCGGCCAGCACTACCTGATGGACGGCGGCAACTTCCGCGGCACCTTTTGACGCCGGCGGGATAACCTCGGTTAAGGTGGTGCGCACAGGCTGGCGGCATCCTCGGGGGTAACATGGCAGAACGCAGGACGGCACTGGTGACGGGGGCGGCGCGGGGCATCGGCCGCGCCATCGCGACACGATTGGTGCAGCGCGGCGACCGTGTCGCGCTTATCGACATCGCCCCCGATGTCGCGGCGACCGCCGACGCTATCGGTGCGGCCGTTGCCGTGCAGGCGGACGTCAGCGACGCCGACGCGGTGGCCGAGGCGGTTCGAGAGGTCGGTCCCGTCGAGATATTGGTCAACAATGCCGGGCTGGTGAAGAACATCGCGCCCGTCGGCCGCATGACCAGCGAGGCCTGGGAGACGGAGCTGGCGGTCAATCTCGGCGGGCCGTTCAACCTCATCCGGGCGGTCATCGGACCGATGGTCGAGGCGGGCTGGGGGCGCATCGTCAACATATCGTCCGTGGCAGCGCGCGGGGGCTTGCATTACCAGGCCGGCTACGGCGCCTCGAAGGCCGGGCTGCTCAGCCTCACCCACACCGTGACCCTGGAATATGCCCGCCACGGCATCACCTGCAACGCGATCCTCCCGGGCGTGATCGAGACCGAGAACGTCAAGGCCATGCCGCGGGCCATACGGGATTCGGTCATCGCCAGCGCGCCGGCGCGGCGCCTCGGCAAGGTCGAGGAGGTGGCGTATCTCGTCGCCTTCCTGGCCTCGGAAGAGGCCGGCTACATCAGCGGCGCGGAGATCGATATCGACGGCGGCACGCGTCTGAGTGCCATCACGCTCGGCAGCCGCAGCGAGTTGAAGGAGCGCGCCGAAGCCCTTGCCAGGGCACTCGAGGAGAGCGAGTCATGAGCGAACAAACCAGCTATTCCGGCATTCCGCTCGAGCCTTTCTATGCGCCCGAGGGCGAGAGCGAGGCCCCCGGCGCCTATCCCTACACCCGCGGCAAGCGCCTGCCGCGCCCGGGCCAGTCGTGGATATTGCGCGAGCTTTCCGGCGAGGGCACGGCCGAGCGCTCCAATGCCCAGTTCAAGTCGCTGATCGCCAAGGGCCAGCAGGGCCTAGACGTCATCGGCGATTCGCCGACCATGGCCATGCTCGATGCGGACCATCCCCACGCCGTGCACGCGGTGGGCACGCAAGGCGTCTCGCTGTGCTGCCGCGCCGACTACGAGGCGCTCTACCGCGACCTGCCGTTGGATAGCTTGAGTTTTTCGCAATCCCTGCCCTCGGTGGCGGCGATCGCCGGATTGTATCTGGTCGCCACGGCGCGCGGCGTGCCGGCGGAGAAGCTGCGCGGCTCTGCCATTCAGGTCGCCTTGTACGAGGACGATTGCTGCTATTCGCGCCACCTGCCGCTGGCCTTGCGCACGCGCCTGGCCACGGACTCGATCGCCTTTGCCACGGCGAAGATGCCGAAATTCCACGCCCTGCTGGAGGACACCTATTATTTCAGCGAGACAGGCCTCGAGTCGGTCGAGGAAATGGCGTTGGGCTTCGTCGAGCTGCGCTTCTACATCCGCGAGCTGATCAAGCGCGGCATCGACGTCGACGCCTTCGCCCCGCGCATCGGCATATTGCTGACCTGCCGCATGGACCTGTTCGAGGAGATCGCCAAGATCCGCGCCTCACGCCGGCTCTATGCGCGCATGATGAAAGACGAGTTCGGCGCCCGCGATGAACGCTCCATGGCGCTGACCGTGACCGCGCATACCTCGGGGCTCACCATGACGGCGCAGCAGCCGGTCAACAATGTCGCGCGCGGCGGCATGCAGGCGCTGGCCATGGCGCTCGCCGGCGTCCAGGCGATGGAGATCTCGACCTTCGACGAGGCCTACCGCACGCCGAGCGAGGAGGCCCATCTGGTGGGCCTGCGCACCCAGCAGATCGTGCAGCTGGAGACCAACGTCACCAAGGTGGCGGACCCCCTGGGCGGCTCCTACTATGTCGAGGCGCTGACCGACGAGATGGAGCGGCGGATTGCCGCCGAGGTCGCGCGTATCGAGGCCGCGGGCGATATCGCCGAGCTTGCCGAACAGGGCTATTTCCGGCACATCTTCGCCACTGCCATGGAGCGCCTGGGCCGCGATCTCGCCGACGGCACCCTGCAGCGCGTCGGCGACACTTGCCATACCGTGCCCGAGGACGAGGACCGCATGCTCAAGGACGCCGCCGAGGTGAAGATCGAGCCCTATCGCGAGCAGATCGATCGCATCCGCGACTTCAAGGGCAGCCGCGACCAGGAAAGCGTCAAGCAGGCGCTCGGTGCCCTGCACGATGCCGCGCGTGAGCCCGACCGCGACCTCATGGCGCCCTATGTCGCCGCACTTGCTGCCGATGCAACGGTTGGCGAGACCGCCGGCGTGCTGCGCCAGGCCTACGGCCAGCCCTACGATCCCCTGGCGCGGCTGCCGTCGCCGCTCGATGGCTGAGATGGCGCGCCCGATCAAGATCCTCGTCGCCATCCTCGGCACCGACCAGCACGAGGTCGGCGCCCTGGCGGTCTCGGCCTTGCTGCGCGATGCCGGCATGGAGGTGATCTACAGCGGCCGCTTCAACCTGCCCGCCGGAGTCGTCACCAGCGCCGTGCAGGAGGATGTGGACGTGATTGGCATCAGCGCCCATTCCTGGGAATATCTGCATTACCTGGACGATATCTTCGCCGGCCTGGCGGAGGCGGGGGCGGACATTCCGGTGGTCGTCGGCGGCTCGGTGGTGACGCCGGGCGACAAGGCCAAGGTGCTGGCGCAAGGGGTTGCGGCGGCGTTCGGCCCCACCGACAGCGCGGCGGAGATCGTTGCCGAGATCCGCCGGCTCGCGGCGGCGGAGGAGGAGATTCAATGACCGACAATGAGGTAGCCGCGCGCCTGGGTCACCTGCCGGCGCTGGTCAACGGCAATATGGCGCTGGTGCGGCGCGGGCGGACCCTCAACGAGACCATTCTGGTCGGGGCGGGGGATATCCCGGTGTATGTCACGGTGAGCGGCGGCGAGGTCGCCGAGGTGGCGCGCGGGCCGGTGCTGATGCGCTCGTGGCGCTTCGCCATCCGGGCAAGTGCCGAGGCCTGGGGGCGCTTCTGGCAGCCCATGCCGGAGCCCGGCTTCCACGACATCCTTGCCATGACACGGTTCGGCCATGCCACCATCGAGGGCGATTTGCAGCCGCTGATGGCGCATCTGCGCTACGTCAAGGAGTTGCTGGAGGCGCCGCGATGAGCCTGGCATTCGAGCCCATCACGGGGCGCTACGCCACGCTGAGCCTGGCGGGCAGGCCCTGCCGCATCTATCTGGAAGAGGCGGGCAGCGGCATCCCCTTGCTCTGCCTGCACACCGCCGGCGCCGATAGCCGCCAGTATCGCCACTTGATGCTCGACGAGGCCGTGACGGATCGCTTTCGGGTGATCGCCTTCGATCTTCCCTGGCACGGCAAGTCCCTGCCGCCGCCCGGCTACGAGGACGAGGAATATCGCCTGACCACCGCGTCCTATGTCGAAGCCATCCTCGCCGTTGCCGTCGGGCTCGACTTGCAGGACCCGGTGCTCATGGGCTGCTCCATGGGCGGACGCATCGTGCTGGAGATTGCGGCCCGCCACGCGGAACGCTTCCGCGCCCTGATCGGCGTCGAGTGCGCCGACCACCAGACGCCCTGGTACGACACCGACTGGCTGCACCGCGGCGACGTGCACGGCGGCGAGGTCTGCGCCGCCATGATCTCAGGCCTGGTCGCGCCCCAGTCGCCCGCCCAATACCGCTGGGAGACCCTCTGGGGCTACCTGCAAAGCGGCCCCGGCATCTTCAAGGGCGACCTGCATTTCTACCGCGAGGATTCCGACTTCCGCGACCGCGCCGCCCTGATCGACACAGCGGTTTGCCCACTCTATCTGCTGACCGGCGAATACGACTTCTCCTGCACCCCCGAGGACACCCTGCGCACCGCTGCCGCCATCCCCGGTGCCAAGGCAACCATCATGAGGGAACTCGGCCATTTCCCCATGAGCGAGAACCCGGCGCGCTTCCACGAATATCTGATGCCGGTGCTGGCGGAGATTTGCGCGAAATAGCCTGCGCCGCCGGAATGGGGTCCGCCGCCGAATTGGGGTCACGCCGAATTGGGGTCAAGTCTTTCATTTTAGCGTTGATGATTCTATGATTGTCGACGGCCAAATCATAACAACCGGACCGAACGCCATGGCACGTCCCTTGCGGCTCGACTTTCCCGGCGCGCTTCACCACGTGACGGCGCGGGGCAATGCGCGCCAGGACATCTTCTTCACGGCCGATGACAGGCAGCATTTTCTCGACAATTTGGGGAAGGTCTGTGAACGACTCGGTTGGATATGCTATGCTTACTGTATGCTCGATAACCACTATCATATTCTGATAGAGACGCCGACCGGCGGCCTCGCCCGCGGCATGCGGCAAGTCAACGGTGTCTACACGCAATACGTCAATCGCGTGCATGATCGCGTCGGGCACCTCTTTCAGGGGCGCTACGCCTCGATCCTGGTTCACAAGGAGAGCCATCTGCTCGAGCTCTGCCGCTACATCGTGCTCAACCCGGTCAGGGCCGGCCTGGCCGACGCCGCAGGCGACCATCTGTGGTCGAGCTACCGCGCCACCGCCGGAGCGTCGCGCGGGCCGGCGTGGCTGCATAGCGATGCAGTATTGAGCCTGTTCGGCGGCGCGCCGCGCACCGCCAGGGCGCGGTATCGGCGATTCGTGGCGGAAGGGGCGGCAAGGCGGCCCTGGGACAATCTGGTCGATCAGGTCTTTCTCGGGCCGGCCGGCTTCGCTGCCGAGATGAAGGCGCGCGTCGGCGATACCGATGCCCTGACCGAGGTGCCGCAAGCGCAAAGGCGGGCGCCGGCGCATGGCCTCGACTGGTATGCCGCCGAGACGCCGGACCGCAACGCCGCCATGCTCGCGGCCTGGCAGTCGGGCGATCACACGCAGCAGGCCATAGCGCGGCATTTCGGCATTCATTACACCACCGTCTCGCGCCTTCTCAAGCGCCTGGGGGCATAGCTGTCCGCGGGCCCGTCTTGGGGTCAGCGGGTTTTGGGGTCAGGTCTTTCCCTTTAGCATATTATGTTTTTCTAAAATGCTAAAATGAAAGACTTGACCCCAATCTGGATGAAATGAAAGACTTGACCCCAATCTGGATGCGCGTTCAGGGGGTGACGAGGTTCAGCGTGCGCTCCGACAGCGTCACCTGCGCGGTGATGCCCCAGTCGAAGCGCAGGTAGTCCTGCTCGATACCGTCGGCGAAGATGACGCCGTCGTCGTTCATGCGCGAGGTCAGGGAGAGGCCGTGTTGCTGTTCCACCGCGCCGAAGGCGAGGGTGCTGCCGGATTGTTTGCTGGGCCAGGGCTCGCGGGCGAAATAGAGGGCGCGGCGCTCGTCGGGCGCCAGCGCCTCTTGCCGCTGGGTCGCGGTCATGATGGAGCGCGCCCAGCCGCTCAGGCCCGTGCCTGTGGAGACGATCACGCCGGAGGACGACTGGTACTCCTCCACCTCGCCGTCGCGCAGCACATAGCGCGCCGACTGGTGCGAGCGGTGGCCGAGGAAAAGCTCGTTGAGCGCCGAGAGCGACTGGCCGTCGTCGAGGCTCGCCTGCACCATGGTGCGGCGCTGCAAGTCGACGTCGCCGGCGGCGACGCGCGGTAGCAAGGCGGGCAGGGCGTCTGCCGACAAAGCGGTGAGAATGCCCTCGGTCGTCTGTGGATCGGGTGTCACACCGAGCACGGGCTGGCCACTGAGATACTTGGCCAGGTTCGCCACCAGGCCGTCCTGGCCGACGGCGATGACGATGTCGTTGTCGCCGAACAGGAAACGGTCGAGGTCGTCGCGCAGCACCTGGGCGATCGACCAGTCGTCGGGCACGGCGCGCTTGACCTGGCCCTCGGCGGCCAGCTGGCGCTTATTTTGCTTGTCGAGCGTCGCCAGGCTCTGGCCGCGGCTTTCGAGGAAGAACTCGGTCTGGCCGCGCGTCGCGTGGCTCGCCAGCAGGCGGTCGAATTCCGTCTGCCGGGTCACCACCACCGCTCTTGCCGCCAGGCCGCTCATGGTTCGCTCCCTACTCTGTCGCAGCGTGGCTCAGGGCGCCGCGCATCTGGCCGAGCAGGCTCGAGAGCATGTCGGGCGTGATGCTGAGATTGTCGATGCGCTCCAGCTTGCCGGCGAAGTCCCGTGCGGCAAGGCCCATCAGCACGGCGGGCGGCAGCTCGCGATAGACGGCCATGCGCGCCTGCTCCATGTCCGCCGCGGCCTGGTCGACGGTGCGGATGCGCCCGGCCTCGGCTTCGGCGTGGACCTTCAGCGCCTCGGCCTCGGCCTCGGCTCTCGCCATGTCGTTGGCGGCCTCGCGGGCGATCAGATCCTGTTCGCGGGCGGCAAGCTCGATGCGGTTGTTGAGCTCGTTCTCGGTGATCGCGCGCTCCTTGTCGACGGCGAGCGCCCGGCGCGCGAATGTCGCTTCGTCCGCCTGCTGCTGCAGGCTTTCGAAGGTCGGCGCCTGCAACGCCCGCGCCAGCTCGCTGCTGGGCTGCAGGCTAGCGACACGAATGCCGACCAGGCCCAGGCCGATATCGGCAAGCGAGCTGTCGGCATCGAAGCCATCGGCAATGATGGCCTGCAACGGCGCCACGCCGGCATCGAGCAGGTCGCGCACACCGAATTGGGCGAGACGCGCATTGGCGAACTGACCGACCAATGAGACAAGCAGGGTATTCACCTGATCCAGCGGCTCGCCGATGTGTTGACCGGTCTTCAGATCCAGGGTGAAATCCACGCGGTCGCCGAGGGCTTCAGGATCGGTGACGCGCCAGGTGACGATGCCTTGCACGGTGAGCTCCTGGAAATCCGCGGACTGGCCCTTGAGCACGAACGGCAGCTGCCGGTCGGCCATGGGAATCTCGCTGATCGAGGCGCCATCGGGGCGGCACCAGAAGGCCAGGCCGCGCCCCGAGCGCACGCGGCGGCCGTTGCGGAAAAGCTGCACGTGGGCGGAAGCGTCCGACCGGAACTGCCGCAGGGTCGGGTAGGATGTGATCTGTGCCATGTCGGGAACTCCTCTTCTTCTTGCGGCTTGCCGCCGAGGCTTCTTTGCGATAGTGTGTATATGACACTTAGTATTCGTGTTGTCAAGACACTAAGTCACATGAGCCATACCTACGACTATCCCCATCCCGCCGTGACGACCGATATCGTCGTGTTCACGGTCGACGAAGGTGTGCTGAAGCTGCTGGGGATCCGGCGCAAGGCGGCGCCGTATCAGGGGCGCTGGGCGCTGCCGGGCGGCTTTGTCGAGATCGACGAGTCCATTGATGCCTGTGCCGCGCGGGAGCTGGCGGAGGAGACCGGGCTCGCCGGCATCTATCTCGAGCAGCTCTACACCTTCGGCGCGCCGGATCGCGATCCGCGGGAGAGGGTGATCAGCGTCGCCTATTACGCGCTTGCGCCGTTGCACGGTCTCGCGCTCAGGGCCGGCTCGGACGCCGCGGCTGCCGCCTGGCACGACATCGATGCCTTGCCGGAGCTGGCTTTCGACCACCGGGATATCGTCGCCATGGCGCGAGAGAGGGTGCGGGCGAAGATCGAGTATTCCGACCTCGGGCTGATGTTCATGCCGGAGAGCTTCACTTTGTCGGACGTGCAGGGGCTTTACGAGACCGTCTCCGGGCAGCCGCGCGACAAGCGGAATTTCCGCAAGTGGCTATTGTCTCTTGACCTGATCGAGGAAACGGGCGAGATGCGGGCCGAGGGCGCCCATCGTCCCGCCAAGCTCTACCGGCGGACGAGCCCGAACGAGCTGACGATCATCCGCTGAGGCGACAGCATGCAAATCTCCGATGTCGAACAGGCCTTGCGCACGGCGGGACTGGCGCCGCGTGGTGCGTTTCACCCCGAGCCCGCCGACGGCGTGCCGGATATCGCACCGGGGCGGCCGACCGGCACCCTGGTGCTGGCGGGCAATGCGGGGCCCGAGATGTGGCGCGCCTTCGTGGCGGCGACGGGGGCGCCGGCCGGCGGCCTCGACGGCTGGTCCGACGAAGTCTTGAGCCGGGCCGCCGAGCAGTGTGGCGCCATGGCCGTCTTCCCCTTCAGCAAGCCGCCGCTGCCGTTTCAGCGCTGGGCCTGCCGTGCAGGACCCTGCTTCAGCTCGCCCCTCGGTATCCTGATTCATGCCGATCACGGCCTTTGGCACGCCTTTCGCGGCGGCCTGGCATTTGCCGAGCGCCTCGATCTGCCGCCGCCGGACGAGCGCCCCAACCCCTGCGAGGCCTGCCCGCAGCGGTTCTGCCTGACGACCTGCCCGGTGTCGGCCTTCAGCGAGGACGGCTATGACGTTCCCGCTTGCGCCGTCCATGTCGCGGAAAACGGGGACGGCGACTGCCTTTCGCTGGGCTGCCGGGCGCGGCGTGCCTGTCCGATCGGGCGTGGGGCACGCTACGAGCCGGCCCAGGCACAGTTTCACATGGAGTCGTTCCTGCGCGCCCGCCTGCCCGCCTGAGCCTTGACGCCCTTAACATGGGTTATTGCCGTCATTGCCGCACTTGAGCCGAATGGCGGACACTGGGGTTCGAGAATTCTCACGATATCGACCTCCCCTGCCAACCAAGCCATGGGTGACGCACGTGTCTGTCGCGGAAATTTACGATGCTGTTCTGGATTACGATGATGAGGGGGTGCCTGAGCTGGTAAACGCGGAGCTCGCAGCCGGCACCGACATAAAGGTCATTCTCGACGACGGCATGATAGCCGCGCTCGATGATATCGGGGCCCGCTTCAGCGAGGGCACGCTGTTCGTGCCCGAGATGCTGATGGCGGCCCAGGCGGTGCAGGCGGGCATGGATATCCTGCGCCCGCTGCTGGCCGAGACCGGCGCCAAGCCCGTCGGCACCGTGGTCATCGGCACGGTCAAGGGCGACCTGCACGACATCGGCAAGAACCTGGTGGCGATGCTGCTGGAAGGCGCCGGTTTCAAGGTCGTGGACCTGGGCGTCGATGTCGATGCCGAGACCTTCATCTCCTCGGCCCAGGAGAACGAAGCCGAGCTGGTGGCGATCTCGGGCCTCCTGACCACCTCCATGCCGGAAATCGAGAGCGCCGTGGCGACCATCGCCGAGGCCAACAAGGCGCGCAACCTCAACGTCAAGGTCATGGTCGGCGGGCCGCCTCTGAACACCGAATTCGCCACGCGCATCGGCGCCGACGGCTATGGCGAGAGCGCACCCGCCGCGGTCGACAGAGCCCGCAGCCTGGTCGCGGTATAAGGGGACACGTGCGATGAGCTGGAGCCACCGCGACCGCGTCCTTGCCGCGATCAACCACGAGGAGCCCGACCGGGTTCCCATCGATCTCGCCGCCGCCGGCGCCACGGGCATCACCATCGATGCCTATGACGCCCTCAAGGCGCATCTCGGCCTGGAGCACGAGAGCGTGATGATGTCGAAGCTCAACCAGCTCGCCGCGCCGGACGAGACGGTGCTCGAGCGCTTCGGCGTCGATACCCGCCCGGTCATGGCGCACGGGCGCCGCGGCGGCAAAGGCCACTGGGTCGACGAGCTGACCTATATCGACCATTTCGGCGTCACCTTCAAAGGCACCGTCGGCACGGCGGACAAGCATTTCCTCTACAAGGACGGCCCGCTCTGCGGCGGCAAGCTGACCATCGACCGCATCGACGAGATGGAATGGCCGGACCCCGAAGATCCGCTGATGTCCGCGGGCATCAAGGAGCGGGTCGCCGCCTACAAGGCGCAGGGCGACTACTGCCTGGTCTTCAACGTGCCCGATCAGGTCATCCATCGCGCCTACGGCCTGCGCGGCATGGAGGCCTTCCTGATGGATCTGTTCAAGGCGCCGGAAGCGGCGTGTTATCTCATGGACCGCCTGGCCGACTACAACATCAAGGCCTCGGAGAAGATGATCCGCGAGGCCGGGCCGGAGAACATCGACGTGATCTTCTTCGGCGAGGATCTCGGCACCCAGAACGGCTGCATGTTCGACCCCGACGCGACCTATGGCCGCATGATCAAGCCGCGCCACGAGCGCATCATCCAGACGCTGAAGGGCCTGACGGGCGGCAAGTCGCTGTTCCACTGCTGCGGCTCCGCCTATCTCTTCATCGAGCATCTGATCGATATCGGCGTCGATATCCTCAATCCCGTCCAGGTGGCGGCGAAGAACATGGAGGTCGAGCGCCTCAAGGGCGAGTTCGGCACCCGCATGGCTTTCTGGGGCGGCATCAACACGCAAGCGACCCTGCCCCAGGGCACGCCCGAGGAGGTCATCGCCGAGACCCGCCACGTCATCGATGTCCTCGGCAAGGGCGGCGGCTACGTGCTCAACGCGGTGCACAACATCCAGCCCGAGGTGCCGCCGGAAAACGTCGTCGCCATGTACGACACCGGGCTCGCGCACCGCTACCTGGTGCCGGCCTGACATGACCGAGCCGCCGCGCACCCTGTTGATCACCTGCGGTGCCCTGGCCGCGGAGGTCGTTGCCCTGGTGCGCGACAACGGCTGGGACAGCATGAAGGTCAAATGCCTGCCGGCGCATATCCACAATACGCCGGAGCTGATACCCGACGGCGTGCGCAGGCTGATCCATGCCGGGCGCGAGGATTTCGAGCAGATCCTGGTGTTGTTCGCCGATTGCGGCACCGGCGGCAAGCTCGACGAGGTGATTGCGGAAGAAGGCGTGGCGCGCATCGGCGGCAGCCACTGCTACGAGGTCTACGCCGGGCCTGAGGCGTATGCCGAGCTGATGCGGGACGAGCCGGGCAGTTTCTTCCTGACCGACTTCCTGGCCCGCCACTTCGAGCGCCTTGTCGTCAAGGGCCTGGCGCTCGATCGCCATCCGAAGCTGCGCGACATCTATTTCGGCAAATACCGCAAGCTGGTCTATCTGAGCCAGAACGAGACCCCGGAATTGCGCGCCAGGGCCGAAGCCGCTGCCGAGACGCTGGGTCTCGCTTTCGAGGCGCGCCCGACCGGCTATGGCGGCTATCAGGAGTTCCTCGAAACCCACCAAGCATGAGGTGCCGACCATGACCGGCTTCAGCCATCGGGATCGTGTTCTTGCCGCCCTCGACCACGAGCCGACCGATCGCGTGCCGATCGACTTCGGCGGCACCTTCGTCTCGACGATCTGGTATTCGGCCTATGAGAAGCTGAAGCAGGAGCTCGGCATCGCCACCACGGTCAAGGCCGCCAATGTCTCGCCCGTGCGCCGCCTGGCGGTGGTCGAGCCCGAGGTCCAGGACCGCTTCGACGTGGACACCCGCTATCTCGCCCTCGGCCAATACGAGGGCGACCAAAAGGTCATCGACGAGGACACCTATTTCGACGAGTGGGGCGTGACCTGGCGCAAGTCGGGCGAGGGCCCCTATCTCTATGTCAACGGCCCCTTCTTCGGCATCAAGAAGCCCGATATCGCCCTGCTCGACGACTACGACTGGCCCGATCCCGACAACCCCGGCTATACCCGCGGCCTGGCCGAGCGCGCGGCGGCGCTGAGAAAGAACAGCGATCACGCCATCATTCTCAACATGCCCGTCGGCATCGTCCACAACGCCCAGTTCGTGCGCGGCTTCGCCGAGTCGCTCACCGACCTCTACAAGAACCGCGCCTTCCTCGAGCGCCTCTACGGCATCCTCACCGACTGGTATGTGAGGGTGGCAAGCAATGCCCTGGAGGCGGTCGGCGACAATGTCGACATCGTCTTCATGGGCGACGATCTGGCCTCGCAGCAGGCGACCATGTTCGACCCCGAGATCTACCGCGCCATGATCAAGCCCCACCAGCGCCGCATCATGGAGTGCGTCAAGAGCTACGGTCAGCCAAAAATTCTCTATCACAGCTGCGGTGCGGTGGCGCCGCTGATCGAGGATCTTATCGAGATCGGCGTCGATGCGCTCAATCCCGTGCAGGTCACGGCCAAGGGCATGGAGCCGGCGGGCCTCAAGGAAGCCTACGGCGACCGCCTCGCCTTCTGGGGCGGCATCAGCACCCAGAAGGCCCTGCCCTTCGGCACGCCCGACGAGGTGCGCGCCGATGTGCGCCATATCATCGATTGCCTCGGCAAGGACGGCGGCTACGTGCTCAACAGCGTGCACAACCTGCAAAGCGACGTGCCGCCGAAAAACATCATCGCCATGTTCGACGAAGCGCGGGTGTACTGCTAGGCGGCACTATCCGGGGCACATGGCGCGTGGTTTGACTCGCGCCGGCGGGGCCGGCGTGGCAAACTGGCGGTTGTGCGCAACGACCCGGGGGGCGAGATGAGCGCTGACGAAGGCCAGAGGAAGCTGGCGGCGATATTGGCGGCCGATGCGGCCGGCTATTCGCGGCTGATGGCCGAGGACGACCGCGCGACGGTGGCGGCGGTCAAGCAGGCGCGCGAGGTCTTCCGTGAGCGTATCGAGGCCCATGGCGGGCGGCTCGTGGATACCGCCGGCGACAGCGTGCTGGCCGAGTTCCGCAGCGATGTCGAGGCGGTGCAGTGCGCCGTCGAGGTGCAGGATAAGCTCAAAGAGATCAACGCCCCCGTCGCCGACGATCGCCGCATGCTGTTCCGCATCGGCGTCAACACCGGCGATGTCATCGAGGAGGCCGACGGCACGCTGTATGGCGACGGCGTCAACGTCGCCGCGCGCCTGGAGGGCCTGGCCGAGCCCGGCAGCATCAACATCTCCGCCCGCGTCCACGACGATGTCGAAGGCAAGGTGGATGTCGGTTTCGTCGATATCGGCGAGCACGAGGTCAAGAACATCGCCCGGCCCGTGCGGGCCTATCGCGTGGTGGCGTCGGGGAGTGAGAAGGCTTCGGCGCCCAGCGTCAGCTCGCGCAAACGTCTGGGAGTCATCGCGGCTGCCTTGGCGGGGGTCATCGTGCTTGCAGGAATTGTGTGGTGGCAAACGGGGAGCCCGGAACCATCGCCTATGTTGACAGCGGATGGGGTTCCGACAGAGAGCCCGGCGCTTGCAATGCCGACAGGCCCCGCGATTGCCGTTCTTCCTTTCGACAATTTCAGCGGCGACGCGGACCAGGATTACTTTGCCAATGGCTTGACCGAAAATATCATCACGGCCCTGTCGCATTTCCAAGGCATTCGCGTTATCGCGCGGAACTCGACATTCAAGTATCAAGGAAGAGCGGTCGACGTTCGCGAGGTGGCCTCCGACCTGGGTGCCGACTATGTGCTGGAAGGGAGCGTGAGGCGCACAGCGGAAAGCATTCGTGTCACGGTTCAGCTCCTGGACCCAGTAGACGGCTCCCACATATGGGCGAAGAAATACGACCGGATAGCAGACGCGGCCCAGCTCTTCGCCGCGCAGGATGAAATTACAGATCACGTAGCGGCAGCTATAGCAGGTGTCGCGGGCGTGATCGTTGGTCGCGAGCTGGGAGAAATGGAGCGAAGAGCTCCGGGATCACTTTTCGTCTATGACTGCGTTTTATTAGCACAGCATGCAATGCATGTTACCAGTGACGAGAACCATCGACGGGCAAAGACATGCCTTAAGGAGGCTATAGCATCCGACCCGAGTTCTGCGGATGCTTGGGCTGCGCTCGCCAATCTCTACGAAGGAGAGCTGTACGGTATCGACCCCGAACCCGACGCTGGCGATCCCGTCGATCGCATGATCGATGCCGCGAGGAAGGCGTTGGAATTCCAACCGCGACATCCTTGGGCACTGTATGTCTTGGCGTCTGCACATTTCTGGCGCCAGGACCGTGAGGCCTTCTTCCGAACAGCGAAAGAGGCGATTGCGGCCAACCCGAATGATGCTACCACTATCCAAGTGCTGGGAGACAAGTTCTCGTTTATGGGGGATTCGGAAACGGCTCTTGCATTGGTTAAGAAGGCAGTTGCGTTGACACCAGACCCGCCGCCAACTTACTGGATGACATTCACGGTGGAGCACTACGGTCGGCGGGAGTATGAGGCGGCCTTGAAATACGCAAAACGCGCCGAAACTCCTGGATACTTCTGGAGTTATCTTCAGCTAGCCATGGTCCAGGGTCAGCTTGGGAACCTCGAAGAGGGTCGTGATGCGGCTACGAAGATGCGTGAACTCAATCCCGAGATGGCTGATAGGGATGCCGTGTGGGCTGAGTTTCAGTTTTGGGCCTTCGGCGATGACGCGAAGGCGCATCACTGGATGGAGGGCCTCGAAAAAGCCGGCCTCTTCGACGAGCCCGAAGCCCCCTCCCGCCCCGTGATTGCCGTGCTGCCGTTCGACAATCTCTCCGGCGATCCTAGCCAGGAGTATTTCGCCGACGGCATCACCGAGGACATCATCACGCGTCTGGCGCAATACCCGGACATTCTCGTGCTGGGGCGCAACACGACCTTCCAGTTCAAGGGCCAGGCCGTGGACATCCCGGCCATCGCCGAAAAGCTCGGCGCCGACTACGTGGTCGAGGGCAGCATCCGCCGCGGCGGCAATACGGTGAGGGTGACGGCGCAGTTGCTGGGTGCGGAGGGTGGGACGCACGTCTGGGCAGAGACGTATGACAGGGCACTTGATCCAGAAAATTTGTTCACCATGCAGGACAAGATCACAAGTGCAATCGCAAGCCGCATCGGCGACTATTACGGTGCGATCGGCGAGGCCGAGTTCCAGCGCACGATTAAACAGGCCCCTGATCACCTGTCGTCATACGAATGCGTCCTTCGATTTTTCGAGTACGGCAGGATGCTCTCACCCGATACGCATCGCGTGGCGATCGATTGCCTTGAGGCGGTGGTCGAAGTTGAGCCCGATTACGCAGAGGCGATGGCGTTTCTTGTTGAAGTATATTTGGACGATGTCGCGTTCGGCTTCGGCGCCTCACCAAACTCTTCCGTGCAAAGAGCCCTCGAGCTCGCTCAGCGGGCTGTTGCAATCGAGTCTGACAGCGGCTCAGCGCTAATCCGTTTAGCGCGTGCTTATTACCTTAACGGGGATGTCGAGCGCGCCTACCGGGCAACGGAAAAGTCGCTTGAGCTTGAGCCCAATAGTGTAGACGTGATTGCCGTCGCCAGTGACATCTTGGTGCGGATTGGAAAGTTTGAACGCGGCTTCGAGATGTTGGAGCTTGTGCAACAGCTGAATCCGAACTATCCGCCATGGATGAACTGGGATATCGCAATTGTCCATATGGCTCGCGGCGAATACACCGAAGCCATCGCGCGGCTCGAACAGACACAGATGGACTGGCAGTACTGGACACCCGCTTTCATCGCAGCGGCGCATTGTCAAAACGGTGACATTGAGAGTCGCCGAAAGTCGCTGGAGACGGCATTGCAGCTTAATCCCGATCTTGCCGACGTCTATTGGCGGGATTTCTACTTTTGGAACAAAGGCCCAGATGTGAGGCCGATGGTTGAGGCTGTTGCATCCGGCCTCGAAGCCTGCGGCTGGGATGTGCCGCCCGATCCCGGCCGCGAGGCGTTCGCCGGCCAGGACTAGATAGCCACCACCCGCTGCACCGTCCAGCGCGGGGTGCCGGAGACGATGTGGGGCGCCAGCGCCTTGGCCCAGGCCGCCTGGTCCTCGGCCTCGGCCAGGCGTTCCCAGGCCTCGTCGAGGGCGCTCAGGCTGGCCAGTTGGACCTCGACCTCGATGGCGGATTCCCGGGTGCCGACGGCGCCGGTGAGGATGCGCACCTGATTGGGCTGCCAGCCGATCTGTGGCGCGATCTCCAGCCACCAGCGGCGCATCGCCTCCAGCGCCTCGGCCTTGTGGCCGAAGCGGGCCTGGATCCGCCAGCGGGCGACGATCATGCCGCCACGCCTTCGAGCCGGGCCGCTGCCTCGTTCAGCAGCGCGGCCTGGTGCGGCTGCAAGGCCTGGCCGCCCAGGCTTTCGTACCAGCCGAGCATGGGGTCGGCGACGCTGGTGCGCCGGCTCGACAGCTCCTCGATGATCGCGAGGCCGCAGAACGGTGCGTAGCTCGGCGCATAGCCGCCCTCGTGGCAAAGCGCCAGGCGGCCGCCGCACAGCGCCTCGGCGGCCTGCATCAGGCGTCGCGTCATCTGGCGATACGTCTCGCTGTGGCACAGCATGCGCCCGAGGGGGTCGCCGACGCAGGCATCGAGGCCCGAGGCGACGACGATCAGCTCGGGCCGGAAGCGCTGCAGCGCCGGCAGCACCACCCGGTCCAAGGCGGCGAGGTAGGCGCCGTGGCCGCTGCCGGGCGGCAGGGGCAGGTTGAGAGCGAAACCCCGGCCCGCGCCCTTGCCGATGTCCTCGAGCGCGCCGCTGTCGGGCGGGTAGCAGCGCTCCTGGTGCAGGGAGATCGTCAGCACCGAGGGGTCGTCATAGAACGCGGCTTCCGTGCCGTTGCCGTGATGCACGTCCCAGTCGACCACCGCCACGCGCTCGATCCCGCGCACGGCCTGGGCATGGCGGACGGCGAGCACGACATTGCCGAAGACGCAGAAGCCGCGGCCGCTGTCGGCCTCGGCGTGGTGGCCGCAGGGGCGCACCAGGGCATAGGCGTTGTCGACGCGGCCCGTCAGCACCGCGTCCACCGCCTCGATGCAGCCGCCGGCCGCCAGCAGGGCGATGTCATAGCCGTTGGGACCGATGCGCACGTTCTCGCCGACCATGCCGCCGTCGTCGGCACTTGCCAGACGCACGCGTTGCAGGTAGTCGGGCGTGTGAAAGCGCTTGAGCTCCGTCTCGCTCGCTTCCCGCACGGGGATCGGCACCAGGCTGTCGAGCAGGCCGCTCGCCGCGAGCAGGCTGTGGATGCGGCGCTTGCTTTCGGGGCGGTCGAGGGCCGGGTATGGCTCTGACCAGGGGCTTTGCGAGGCGCGCCCGGCATCGTGCCAGGCGAAGCGCTCGTGCCAGACGAATCCGGTACGCATGGCGGGCCTACAGCCGGGCTTCGAGGACGAGGTTGAAGGGCGTCTCGGTGGCGCGCTGGAAGCGCTTGAAGCCGGCCTTGGCGAAGATGTCGGCAAGCCGCGCGTGGCCTGCCTGGGCACCGAGTGCCAGCCGCTTGAGCCACTTCACGACCGCCCTCAGCCACATCATGACCGTCGTGAGCCCAGACACGACCGTCTTCGCGACAACATCGCTTGCCGTCTTGGGTGCCCTCATGAGGGTGGTCGCGGCGCCCATCAGTAACCGCCTGTCTTCTTGCGATGCTCGGCGATGATCCTGTCGGCCTCGGTGCCGAGGTACTGAAGCTTCCCCTGCTCGAAGCGCATGGTCACTCGTCCCGACCGGTAGGCCGCGTGAAGCTCCTCTTGTAGCCGGTCACGCGGATACGTGACCTGGAATATTCCGTTGACGTAAGGCATGGTCGTTGGTCTCCTATATGTAGGTGTGTCTGGGCCGCAACTTGGCGACCTCGGCTTGAAGCTTCTCGATGTACTTGCCGAAGGCTTCGTCAACGATGCCTCGCCGCAGCTCCTGCTGTTGCTTCTCAAGTGCCCGGTCGAGCTTCCACTGGAGCCGCTGTTCGCTTTCATTGGTCTTGAACATCTGGGCCTCCATGCTGTTGGGGGTGATGCCCCCTTTGCGGAACGGGAGTTCGAATAGCTCCTCCAGCTTGAGACTCGCCTCCATCCGCAAGCTGTCTGCCTCGTCACCGATCAGGAACTGTGCGATGGACGAGACGGCCCACGCCAAGGCGTCGATGCGATCATCATGTGGGAGCGATCTGCCGTCTGCTGTGGCGTGGGTGATCTGTTTGATGGTCTCCATCGCGTTCGTACCGCTCACGACGCTCTCCAGGAGCACGAGACGATTGTCGGCAAGAGGAGTACTCAACGCGTCCAGTATGCGCTCGCCCTTCCGTGCCCCACTCTGGACCGGCTCGACGAGCATGGGATACCCGCGACGCGCCAAGACGCTGGCGACCTGACCTGGGAAGAGTGAGTCCGCTCTCGCCTCACAGACGATCTTCGACGGGTAGTAGCCGTGGACCAGTGCCGCGACCTTGGTCAGGCTGTCCTGGACAGACGTGCCCCGAATGCCGTCCACGCAACCTCGCCGATACCTTCCACGTTCACCACTTCCTTCTGGTTCGGACCCTTGCCGACCGTGTGCACGTCCGCTCCGTTATGACCGGAGCCATGAGAGATGCGGAAGCGGGACACGAGATCAGCGAAAGGACGGGCGTTGCCGTTGAACAGGGCTTCCGTGGTCATCGAGGCGAGAGTGTTGGCCGGAACGTTGGCCTTCAGGTAGCTCCAGAACGCATCAGCTTGCTCAGCTGCAATTCCTTTTTCGAGGGCATAGTCGACAATCGCGACCTCCACCTCCGCCGCCAGCTGCCGAGTCACGGCAAGCGCTTCGGCCTCATCGATACCGCTGTGGTCAGCTGCGAGCTTCACGGCAGGAGGGAGCTTGTCCGGGTTCATCAAGAGCTGGGAGATAGCTGCGGCAGGGTTCGCCCCGACAGCTTCGACGCCACGAGAGAGGTTCACGAACGCCTCGCTGGTGCGACGGTCGAACGCCAACGCCTCGGACATGTCGGCTTCCTCGGGAGCCTCGGGCTGAGGCATGGCCTTCTCCACCTGGGCAGCGGTCACGTCTTCGTAGCGGCCAAAGGAGTTCAGACGCAGAAATCCCATCCGCTCCGCATCAGCCACCGTCATGTCCACGCCACGCACGACCACGAGGTCATCGGCGCTAGCATGGTCCCGCAGGGCTGAGCCGTTCGACTGACGAGCCGTCGCAAGGATGCCATGTGAGTTGTCCCTGGGAGGTGCCTTCACTTCATGTGTGTTGGTGGTGGTGGGGTCGATGCGGATGGTCTCTGTTTCGTTGGGCATTAGTCGTCACCTTCAGATGGGTTGGAAGCGGCGGAGGGAGTGTCCGCTGGTGGGTGGAAGTGGTTCTGAACGATCTCTGTCATCTGGTCAGGATCGAGATCAGGGAAGGTGCCAGCCAGCAACCTGCAAGCCATCTCCTTCGTATCGACTCGCCACTGCTTGAGCAGGAAGTCGTAATCCACCTTTGTCGGCGGGCGTTGATCAACGCCGAGCGTGCGGCCCGACTGGCTGACTTGCCAGAAGGTGTGGGTGATCGGATCGTAAGTCGTCGCCGCCAGTAGAACACGCCCCGCCGCCGTGTAATATGCTCGCCCATGAGAACCACCGTGAGAACCAACAACGAGAACCATTGGTTCTCATCGGCCTCTGGCGGCTCGTAAGGTCTTGGGACTTCTGGAAAAGCAGATTTTGTGGCTGGGGGACCTGGATTCGAACCAGGACTGGTCGGGTCAGAGCCGACAGTTCTACCGTTAAACTATCCCCCAGCGGGGTCTGCTATACGAGGGGGAGGAAACTAGGAGCGGCCCGGCGGTGTGTCAAGCGGTGGGCCGGGTGGAATGGCATGGCGAGATCGTCGCGAAAGAAAGGGCGCGGGCCGGGGCGGGCGCCGCCGAAAGAGAAGCTGCGCACGGCCAAAGGGCGCTCCATATCCTCGTCGCGCTGGCTGCAGCGTCAGCTCGACGACCCTTATGTGGCACGGGCGCGGGCCGAGGGCTATCGCAGCCGCGCGGCCTTCAAGCTTCTGGAGCTGGACGAGCGCTTCCGCTTCCTCAAGCGTGGCGCCACGGTCGTCGACCTTGGTGCGGCGCCTGGCGGCTGGAGCCAGGTGGCGGTGGCGTGCGGCGCGCGCGTGCTGGCGGTCGACCTGGTCGAATTCGAGCCAGTGCCCGGGGCCGAGCATCTCACCCTCGATTTCCTCGACGAAGGCGCCGATGTGACCATACGCCAAGCGCTCGGCGGGTCGGCGGATGTGGTCATGAGCGACATGGCGGCACCGGCGACGGGCACGCCCAATGTGGATCACTTGCGCATCATGGCCTTATGCGAGGCTGCTGCCGAGTTTGCCGAGAGCGTGTTGGCGCCGGGGGGCTGTTTTCTGGCGAAGGTTTTGCGGGGCGGCGGCGAGGCGTCTTTGGTGGCGCATCTCAAGCGCCGTTTCCGCTCCGTCCGCCACGTCAAGCCGGCAGCCAGCCGGGCCGATTCCGCCGAGCTCTATCTGCTGGCGATGGGTTACCGGGGGGCCGAGGAGGATTAGGAGCGTCCGGGTAGTGCGGATTCGCCGAGGCTGCACCAGTCTTCGTCGGCGATAGCGCGTGGCTCGCAGGGGTTGCGGGGGCTGTCGATGACCATGACATCGGCCGAGCTCGTCTTGGTCGTAACGGGGCTGCGCACCGGCGATTCGCTGAATTGCGTGGTCTGAGCCATGCGCGCACCGCCGCCACGTCCGCTGTCAGCCGGGGTCCAAATAATCATCATATTCCTCCGCTCCGTTTGCCAGCGGTCCCATCCGCCGGCCTACGACTAGGAGAATGCGCCGCGCGGCCGCGGCTGGGAGTGACGACCGTCACACAGCAGCCCAGGCCCTTGTGACGGCCGTCACACTTTGCCGCGGAAGCGGCGCTTGGTGACGGAAAGCACAGGCTCTATAGTGAGCGGCCTTCAGGAGGCGGCATGACACTCACCGAAGCCCTTACATTCGACGACGTGCTGATCAAGCCGGCGGCATCCAGCGTATTGCCAGCCAGCGTCGACGTTTCCAGCCGTCTGACGCGGACGATCAGCCTTGGCATTCCGCTGGTATCGGCGGCCATGGACACGGTCACCGAAAGTCGTCTGGCCATCGCCATGGCCCAGGCCGGCGGCATCGGCGTGATCCACAAGAACATGGACGCCGACGTCCAGGCCGACGAAGTGCGCCGGGTGAAGAAGTTTGAATCCGGCATGGTGGTCAACCCGGTCACCGTGACGCCGGAGACCAAGCTCGCCGAAGTGCAGGCGCTGCAGACGCGGCTCAACATTTCCGGCTTTCCGGTGATCGAAGGAAACAACGGCCGCCTGGTCGGCATCGTCACCAATCGCGACGTGCGCTTCGCCACCGACCCGAACGTGCCGGTGCGCGAACTGATGACCCACGAGGACCTCATCACCATCGACGAGGGCGCGGGTTTCGAGCAGGCCAAGCTGCTGCTGCATCAGCACCGCATCGAGAAGCTGCTGGTGACCAATGCGGCCGGGAACTGCGTCGGCCTGATCACGGTCACCGACATCGAGAAGGCGCAGAAGTTTCCCAACGCCAACAAGGACGAGAAGGGGCGCTTGCGGGTGGCGGCGGCGGTCGGTGTCGGCGAGGCCGATCTCGAGCGTGCCGCGGCGCTGGTGGAAGCGGATGTGGACGTGCTCATCGTCGATACCGCGCATGGCCACTCCGCCGGCGTGCTGGAGACCGTGGCCAAGGCCAAGGATCTCTCCAACTATACCCAGGTGATCGGCGGCAATGTGGCCACGGCCGACGGCGCCAGGGCGCTGGTCGATGCGGGTGCCGACGCCATCAAGGTCGGTATCGGACCGGGCTCGATCTGCACCACGCGTGTGGTCGCGGGCGTCGGCGTGCCCCAGTTCACGGCCGTGCGCGAGACGGCGGAGGTCGGCCTTGCGGCCGGCGTGCCGGTGATCGCCGATGGCGGCATTCGCTTCTCCGGCGATCTCGCCAAGGCGCTCGCTGCCGGGGCCGAATGCGCCATGATCGGCTCGCTGCTCGCCGGCACGGAAGAGAGCCCGGGCGAGGTCTATCTCTACCAGGGCCGCAGCTACAAGGCCTATCGCGGCATGGGCTCGATGGGCGCCATGGCGCGCGGCTCGGCGGACCGCTATTTCCAGGCCGAGGTCGAGGATGCCCTCAAGCTCGTGCCCGAAGGCGTGGAAGGCCGCGTGCCCTTCAAGGGCCCGGTCTCGAACGTCCTGCATCAGCTCGTCGGCGGCCTGCGCTCGGCCATGGGCTATACGGGCAGCGCCGATATCGCCGCCCTTCGCGAAGGCGCGGAGTTCCTGCGCGTCACCGGCTCAGGCATCCGCGAGGGCCACGTCCACGACGTCACCGTGACCCGTGAGGCGCCGAACTACATTCCCGGCAATTAGAGCATGCCTCGGCGGGAGGACGCCGAATGCCGAAAGCTCCGTGGCAAACATGTGAAATCTGTCGCGATCTTCCCGCGAGCAGCAAGGCGGACGCCATGCAAGGCGAGAGCCTGCCGCCTGCGGTGGACAGGCTAGACCGCTGCAACAGCGTCCTGCGCTGTCCGCAATGTCATAGTTATTATTATTATGATGACGGCAACGACCCGCATCACTTCATGCCGGATCCCGAAAGGCTCGAGCGGATAGAGACCGACGTCGCGCGTCGATACCTTGCCAACTACATATCGGACACGGCGAAGCGCTGGCTGCGGGATTTGGATACGGGTGCGTGTAAGTAGCCCCGATATGTTCTAGACTGACGGCAGGCGCCGGGTCGCCATAGCTCCCGGAGCAACCGACATTCCGGAGGGCGCGCCTTGCGCCATTGCCATCATGTCAGACGAAATCATTTCCGCTCAGACCAAGCAGATTTGCATCGTGCTGGTCGCCATGTTCGCGATAGCGCTTCTCTACGACCGCATTCCCGTGCATCCCAGCTTCAGCTTCTATTGGGCGGTCTTTCTGCCCGTGATCGCGACCGTCTGCGCCGTCACCATCGAGATTCTGACGATCGGCATTGAGAAGAGCTCGGTCCGACAGCTCATCATCGCGCAAGACGACCAGTCCACAGGCTACGACACCTTTTTCTATCTCGTGCATCTGCTGGGAATCTGGGCCTGGCTGCCGCTGGTCGTGAGCCTGGGGCTGATCACCTACGCCGCGGATTTCCACGACTCCATGGTCGCCTACGGGGAGGCCAAGGGCTTTGGCCTGGCAACGGGAATATTGCCCGTCGATGTTCTGGTGTTCGCGGTGCTGTGGACGTTCTTTGACTACTGGAACCACCGCATCGTGCATATGCAGCCGCTCTGGTACTTTCATCGCATGCACCACTCGGCCACGAACCTGACTCTGTTCACGGCCACGCGAAACAACCCCATCGCCTATGTGGTGGAGCCTTTCATTCGCGTTTGGCCGTTTGTGCTGTTCATGCCGGATGTGATTACGCTGACCTGTTTCATAGCGCTCAACCACACCTACCAACTCCTGGTTCACTCGCGCATACAGACCGACTGGGGTTGGTTCGGGCGCTGGGTGATGGTGTCTCCGGCGGCGCATCGCGTCCATCACAGCTGCAATCCGGAGCATTACGGCAAGAACCTGGCCATGGCGACGTTGTGGGACAAGATATTCGGCACCTGGATCGGCGCCGATCACGGTGAGATCGAGCTCGGCGTGAAGGAAAGCAAACACAATTCCGGGAATCTGATCCGCGATATCTATATCGATATCTGGATGTTCTTTCGCGAATCCGTTGGCATGCTACGCGGCCTGGTCACCAGCAACCCGACGCGCTGACGCACTCGCGAGCACCCCTTGTATGCCGGCTCTCCTTACGCCGGGCGCTTCAGGATGTCCCTGCGGCAGGCCGCGACGACATCCCGCAAAGACCGGCGTAGGCGTTGCCGGTCGTCTGCCGGCATGCGTGTCAGGCTCAGATAGCTCCGTGCTCGTCGCCACGATGCTCGGGCCCGGTCGGCATAATGCAGCGAGACGCGGGCGAAATAGGGCAGGGTGGCGAGGTAGAGGGCAGCGCCGAGTGGTGAGACGAGGGCGGCGATGAGCACTGTCTGGGCGAGGGCGAAGAGCGGCAGCACGATTAGCGCCGGAATCACGAAATGGGTCGCCCATTGGTCCTCGAGGCGTGGCGCGCGGCGGGTCTCATAGCAGAGCGCCAGCAAAGAGGGCAGAGAGTTGATTGCGCCCCACAGCGCCGGGGCTAAGCCGACCACGAGCAGTTCGATCTCGCGCAGGGCAAAGAGCAGCGCCCGCCAGCGCGACAGCGGCACCAGCAGGTCTTCGGTGGCGATGCCGTGGCGGCGGGTCTCGCGGCGAAGGGCCATGGCGTCTGCGAGGACAGGGCCTGCATCTGCCTGGCTCAGCCGGCGACGCCAGTGCCAGGCGCGCAGCAGGCGGGATTCGGGGTGGCCGAGGGGCTGCGGCGGCCGGTTGCCGCGGGCTGCCAGATCGGCGAGGTAGGGCAGGCGCTTGGCGTCGCGAGCCCGCCCATATTGCGGTACCAGGGTGGCGATGGCTTTGAAGAAGGTCTCGCCGAGCGCCTTCGGGGTCGCGTCAGCCCCTTGGTCTGCCAACCATTGGCGCAAGCTGATCGGGGCGCCAAACTCGACCAGGGCGGTCGAGCGCAGGCGCGATTTGTCGTCATAGAGCAGGCCCGCAGGGATGATCGTGAGATCGGGCAGATCTTCCGCGGCCGCGCGCTCGCCATAGGCCAGCGCGATGCGCGCGGCGCCCGAGCGGAACTTGCGCATGGCCGGGTCGGAGTTGCTTTGGCCCTCCGGAAACAGGCAGAGCACGCCGCCGTCTGCCAGACGGTCGATGGCGCCGGTCAGCGCGGTCTTGTTGGCGCTCATGTCCGCCCCCTTATCCTGGGCGCGGTGCAGCTGGATGATGCCGAGGGCTTCCAGCAGCACCCGGTTGAGCGGTTTCTGCGTCAGGCTGGCGCGCGCGGTCAGCGTCACCTGGCGAGGCAGGCAGGCCGCGACCATGCCGCCGTCGATGAAGGCGTTGGCGTGATTGGCGACGATCAGCACCGGCCCGTCTGCGGGAACGTTGGCGAGCCCCGCGGCCTCGACCCGGCGATAATAGATGCCCATGAGCAGGCGGTAGAAATGGGCGACGGCGTTCTGGATGGGGCCGCTGCCACCGCGCAGCTTTGGCCGCCCGCCTCGCCCCGTCAGGGTGCGCGCTGCAAGTCCGATGGCCGTGCCGAGAGCGACGCTAACAGGCGCCGGCCCCCAGGCCGCCAGCACCGCCACAGGCACCAGCACCAGCCCGCGGGTACGGTGAAAGCGCAGATCGAACAGGCAGAGATAGAGCGCCAGCGCAACCGGCAGGCTCGGCGGCGCCAGCAGGGCGAGTGCTAGGACCAGCGCCAGGCCGTCGACGAATCGGCGCTTCTCGCCCGGCGGGCGCGCCAGCAGGCCGAGCACGATGGTGAGGCAGAGATAGGCAAGGAGCGCCGACAGCCCTGCGCCATGGTGCAGCGTGAGCATGACGGCGAGCACGGCAAAGCCGCGGCCGAAATGGCGCCACAAGCGGCTTCGGCGCTGGCTCAGCAGCAGCGCGTAGGCGACCGTGAGCGACAGCGCCACAAGGGGAGCGCCGATCGCCACTGCCAATACCGGCGCGGCAAGCGTCAGGGCATCGGCCAAAGTGATGCCAGGCAGCCGAAATCGGTGTATGAGCCTCACCTCGTCAGAGTTTCAGACGGGAAGGATAATGGATTTCGTGCAACCCCGGATCAAGGCGGGCTGATGACACCGGCCGCGCGCACCCAGGCAGCCATCGAGCTGCTGTCGCAGATCGAGGCCGAGGGCCTGCCGGCGGACGCGGCCGTCAGGGCGTATACACGCCAACGCCGCTACATGGGCTCGAAGGATCGCCGCGCCGTCGCCGATCTCGTCTTTGCGACCATTCGCGCCCGCCTGGCGCTCGACTGGCGCATCGCACAGGCCGGCGGCTCGCCAAGCCCCCGCCTGCGCGTGCTTGCCGGGTTGGCGCGGGACGACGTCGAGCACATGGCAAGCCTTTGCGATGGCAGCACCTACGGTCCGTCAGAGCTTGGCGAAGACGAGCGCAGCCTGCTCAGCGCTGTAGCGGCTGACGATGCAGAGCCGCCCGCCAACGTCCCCGCCTGGCTGGAGCCCGAGATGCGCCGGCGTTTCGGTGCGGCGATGGAGGAGGAGCTTGCCGCGCTCGACAGCGAGGCGGCGCTAGACCTGCGCGTCGCGGCGGGGCACGACCGTGACGCCATCATGGCGCAGCTGACCTCGCTGGGCATGGCGGCCGAGGCGACGCCGCTGTCGCCCCATGGCATTCGCGTGAGGGGCCGCCCGCGCATCGACGGCCTGCCGGCCTGGCGCGATGGCGCGATCGAGATCCAGGACGAGGGCGCGCAGCTCGTGGCGCTGCTCTGCGAGGCGGCGCAGGCGCGCTGCATTGTCGATTACTGCGCCGGCGCGGGCGGCAAGACCCTGGCGCTTGCGGCCCTGGCGCCCGAGGCGCGCCTGATCGCCTGCGACAGTGATGCCAAGCGACTGGGCCGGCTTGCCCCACGGCTTGCACGTGCCGGTATCGCCGGCGTCGAAAGCCATGTCATAGGCAGTGACGATCCGCTGACGGAAGGCCTCGCCGAGCGCGTGCTGGTGGATGTGCCGTGCAGCGGCACCGGTGCCTGGCGGCGCAATCCGGATGATCGTCATCGGCTGACAGCCGATGCGCTGGCTGCCTATACCGCGCGCCAGGACGAGATCCTGGCCGCCGCAGCGCCGTTGGTCGCACCCGGCGGGCGGCTGATCTACGCCACCTGCTCGCTGTTGCCGCGCGAGAACGAGGATCGGGTCGACGGGTTCCTTGCCGCACGAAGCGATTTTCAGCGTCTCGAAGTGCGCGAAATCTGGCGGCGGGCACTTGCCGCGCCACCGCCGGGCGAACGCCCGGACCTGCTGCTCACGCCCCACCGCCACGGCACAGACGGCTTCTACGTCGCCGTCCTGCGGCGCGCCTGACTTCGGCTCGCGCGCCGCTTGTGGAATCGTGGAAAAAAAGACCTTGGATGGGGAGACTTGATATGGCTCGGATTGCGAGGAATGCCGCCCATCTGGCTTTGGCCGCATGCCTGGGGATCAGTAGTGTTGCGTTTGCGGCGGAACGGCGCGAGCGCATAGAGGTTGCGCCGTCGGTCGAGCGCGAGCGGGCAGGACCCGAGATCCAGCGCGTCACGCCGCAGGAAGATGACGGCCCGGGCGTTCGGGCCGCACCGGAGGCCATTCGGCCGGAAATCATGCGCGAGCGCGATGTTCCCTCATTAGAAAGCATCAGTGGCGATTGCGCATTCGGTTTCGAAGGCGAGCCCGATCCCAATGACGGGCACAAATACCTCTGCCGCAGCTGGCAGGTCACCGGCGTATTCGGCTGCAACGTGCCGTTTACACGACGATCAACCACTCGCCCACGGTGTCGCAGAACATTGCCGAGTATCGCTGTAAGACGTCGCCGTCGGCCCCGGCGCCGGCCGCGGGCGTCTGTCGCCTGCCGTTCATCGTGGAGACCTTGAGCGTTACCAGCTCTGTTGCGATCTATCGCTGCAAGAGCTGGAACCCGACATGCACGGGGTCGTTCAATTACATGCCGCACTCAATGCATTATGATTCGCTGACGGAGCGGTTCGTCTATACCTGCAAGTACTGACGCTCAGACGTAACCGGGGCCGTCGATCAGCGGCAGGTCGGCGAGCACCGCCTCGTCGATCTCGACGCCGAGGCCGGGGCCTTCCGGTGGGCGCACATTGCCGTTCTCGTCGACTTCCGCCTGCCAATTGCAGAGTTGGTCGCGGAAGGGGTTGTGGGCCGAGAGGTCGGCCTCGAAATAGCCCGCATTGTCGATGCTGCAGAGGTAATGGATGCTGGCCGCGACATTCAGGCCCGTGGCCGAGGTATGCGGATTGATGCGCAGCTTCCAGGCCGAGGCCAGGGCGGCGATGCGTATGCCCTCGGTGATGCCGCCGGTCTTCGAGAGGTCCGGCTGCAGGATGGTGATGACGCCGTCCTCGATCACACGGTGGAACTCGAAGCGCGTGTAGTGGTTCTCGCCGGCTGCCAGCGGCGTACGCCCGAAGCCTTTGGCCTCGGCGTAGCGGCGGTGGTCGTGGGGCGCGAAAGGCTCCTCCAGCCAGCCCACGTTCGCCTCGTCCAGCACCGGCATGACGCGGCGGGCGTCGTCGAGGGTATAGGCGGTATTGGCGTCGGTCAGGATGTCGATGTCGTCGCCCAGGCGCTCGCGTACCGCGGCGACGCGCGCCATGTCCGCCTGTGCCGTATCGCCGAGCCTGAGCTTCAGCGCGCGATAGCCGCTTGCGACCACGCCCGCCGCCTCTTCCGCCAACTCAGCCGGCGGCTGATAGCCGAGCGAGATGCCGCCGGCATAGGCCGGGACCGCTTTCGCCGCGCCGCCGAGCAGCTTGTAGAGCGGCCAGCCCGTGGCCTTGCCGCGAATGTCCCAGAGCGCCAAGTCGACGCCGCTCAGGGCCAGGCAGGCGGCTGAGCCCATGCCGTGGCTGGCGAGCTGCATGCGATAGACGCGGTCCCAAACGCCGTTCACGTCGCTGGCGTCCATGCCTTGGACCAGCGTGTTCAAGGTCGTATTGATGAGCTGGGCAATGGCTCCCGGCGCGCGCCCCGGATGGGCCTCGCCCCAGCCGACGACGCCGTCGTCCGTCTCGATACGCACGAGCACGGAATCGCGCTTGATGGCCTGGCCGATGCCGAGCCTGACCTGGTGCTCCGGCGGCACCGGAAAGGAAATAGGGAAGGCTTTGATGGTGGCGATTTTCATGGTCAGCCGGCGCGAATGAATTTCTGGAAGGCGTGGCAGGTGAGCGGCGCGAAGTGGTCGATCGAGCCCGAGGCTTTGACCACCTCGCCGACATAGAAGTCGCCGCGGGAATCCGCCCAGATGCCGTGCGGCACGATGAAGTTGCCCGGCAGCAGCGAATCGGCGCCGCCGAGCTGGGCCTGGATGTTGCCGTCGAGGTCGCAGATGGTTACCCGCGCGATCGGCGCGTGCCCCATTGGCGGGTGGTTCATGAGGCAGAATTCGGGCCGGTGGGGGAAGGGGATGTTCCAGCCGAGCTCGGCGATATAGAGGTTTTCCTGCTCGTCGAGGAAAAGGTCGTCGGGGCGGTTCACCCAGTCCCAGCTGTGCAGATATTCGCCGTCCTTGGAGAAGAACTGGATGCGCGAATTCTCGCGGTCGGCGACCAGCACCCGGCCCGAGCGGTCGACGACGATGCCGTGGGGCAGGTTGAATTGGCCCGGTCCGTTGCCAGGGCCGCCCCAGGAGGCGAGCAGCTGGCCGTCGGCACTGAAGCGGTGCACCCGGGCATTGCCATAGCCGTCGGCTATGAACAGATCGCCATCCTCCGCCACGGCGACGTTGGTGACCATGTTGAAGGGGCCACCCGAATATTGCACCGGCGTCTGGCCGAGCACGAAGCCCGTGTCGGCGGGCTGGTCGGCCTCGCCGAGGGTCATCAGCAGGTCGCCCGAGGTGGTGAACTTGCGCACCGTGTGGTCGAAATTGTCGGCGCACCAGACGTGGTCGTTGCGGTCGATGAAGATGCCGTGGGCGGAGGAGAAGATACCTTCGCCCCAGGCGTCGAGGAACTTGCCCTCCTTGTCGAACACGATGACCGGGTGGGCGCCGCGGTTGAAGACATAGACCCGGTCGCGGGAATCGACGGCCACCCCGGCCACTTCGACGAACGACCAGCCTTCGGGCAGTTGCTCCCAGCCTTCCAGCACCTGATAGTCGAGATTGTATGCGTTGGTCGCCATGGCCCTCTCCCCGAATGCGTCGGCGACAGCCTAGCGCGTGGGCCGGCCGAATGCGATAGTCTGGCCCCATGTATAGACCTGCCGCATTTGACATAACCGACCCGAAGGAATTGCATCGCCTGATCGGCGAGATCGGCATGGGCGTGCTCGTCTCGCCCGACCTCGAGGCGACGCATCTGCCCTGGCTCTGTGAGCCCGAGCCGGCGCCGCTCGGCTGCCTGGTCGGGCATGTGGCGAAGGCGAACGCGCACTGGCAGGCGCTGCCGGCGGACAGGGAGGTACTGGTCGTCTTCCAGGGCGCCAACGCCTATGTCTCGCCGAGCTGGTACCCGAGCAAGCGGAAGACGGCAAGGGTCGTGCCGACCTGGAACTACGTCGCCTTGCACGCCTACGGCAGGCCGGAGACCTTCGACGACCCGGCCGCACTGCGCGACGTCGTCGCCCGCCTGACCGACGCGCAAGAGGCGCGCTTCGCCGAGCCCTGGTCCCTCGACGACGCGCCGGCCGATTTCACCGACGCCATGCTCGGCCATATCGTCGGCATCCGCCTGCGCCTCAGCCGCCTCGAGGGCAAGCGCAAGCTCAACCAGAACCGGCCGGAAGAAGACCGGGACGGGGTGGAAGCGGCGCTGTCAAACTCGGAGCGGCCGCAGGATCAGGCGCTCGCCCTTGCTATGCGGAAGGCCCTCTGACGGGATCAGTTCCGCGAGAGATCGATATCGATTCCAGTTTCGCCGCTGCTCAGGCGTGTCGCGTAAAAGTGCAGCAGCGGGTCGGCAGGATCGCTTTCGGCTAGCGCCGCCATTCTCGCAGTAGCCGCCGGATCAGCTGCCTCGATCATCGCATAGGTTTCAAGATAGGCCGCCAGCGGATCGCCGCCGTTCGCCTGCGGTGGCAGGGGCTCGAAAGCCCTGACCCCGACGCTCTTGCCGCGCAGGTGCAGGGTGCCGACTGGGCGTCCCTGAAAGTTCTCGCAGCCCTGCGCGGTGGCCTCGCTCACCAGCATCCGCGTACCGAGCACCTTGTTTGCCGCCTCCAGCCGGGCGGCTGTATTGATGGGATCGCCGAGCGCGCGATAGTCGAGGCGCAGGCTGCCGCCGATATTACCGACGATCACGGGCCCGGAGCTGACGCCGATGCGGGTCGTGCCAAGGGTAATGCCCTCTTCCGACTTGGCCGTGATAAAGGCTTGCGAGAAGCGATCCATGTCGAGCGCGCAGGCGACCGCCCGTTGGGCGTGATCGATCTGCTCCACGGGTGCCGAGAACATGACCGACATGGCATCGCCGACGATCTTCTCGACCGTGCCGCCGTGGCGGAAGGCGAGCTCGGTCATTTCGCCGAAATAGTCGTTGAGCAGGGCCACGACGCGTTCCGGCTCCTCGCCTTCGACCAGGCTGGTGAAGCCGGCGAGATCTGTCATGACGAAGGAGCATTCGCGGCGCTCGCCGCCGAGGCCGAGCGCACCCGGATCATCCATCAGATGATGGACGAGGTTGGGAGAGACATAGCTGGCGAACGCTTCGTGTATCCAGCTGCGCTCGCTCTCGGTCTGCAGATGCCTGGCGATGGAGCCGGCCACGAAGACGGCAGCGAGAGCCAGCGAGGCGTTGAGCGGGTCGAGCAGCAGCCGTTCGGAGACGAAGACGTAGGTCGCGGCGGCGCTGGCACCGGCGATGACCAACACGGCGACCAGCGCTGACCAGGCCGCACCGAGGCTGAAGGCGAGCACGATCAGAACCGCGGCACTGGCGAGCAGGCCAAGCAGCTCCGCCGCCGCGGCCCAGTCCGGTCGCGACAAGTAGCTGCCGTCGGCGATCTGGTCGATGATCTGGGCATGGATCTCCACCCCCGGAACGACCTCGTCCAGTGCCGTGAAGCGAAGGTCGAGCAGGCCGGCGGCCGAGGGGCCGACAAAGACGATGCGACCGCGCACTGCCTCTGGCGGCATCGAGCCGTCGATAACCTGCCAGGCCGGTATGTAGCGGCTGCGGTCGAGCTTGGCGTAATGCAGCCAAGCCGCGCCTTGCGGGTCCGTCGTCACCGGCATGCCGCTGATCACGAGCTGGGTTATGCCGGTGGCGACGCCGAAGCGGCTTTCGCCGCTGGCGCCGGAGGCCCGGATCAGGATGGCGCCGCCGCCGAGCCCGACGCGTAGCGCCTCGGCGGCGAGGGTGGGATAGACGGTGTCGTCGAGACGCACCAGAAGCGGCACGCGGCGCACGATGCCGTCGCGCCCGGGCATGAAGTTGATGGCGCCATTGCCGACGGCGGCCGCTTCTATCACCGGCAGGTTGATCACGGCGCCGCGGAACGCCGGCAGGAACTGCTCGGGCGGGTCGCCGGCATTGGCCATGCCGCCGGGCTTGTGCGGTGGCGGTCCCGTGCCTGGCTCGGGCGTAAGAATATACCCCGTCACCGCCGGTGCGGTGCGCAGTGCCTCCGCAAAGACGAGATCGTAGGCCGTGGTGCCGGCAGGCGGCGGCGGCTCGATATCGGCCGGCACGGAAGGCGAGGTGCGGTCCGCTTCCGCGAATACGACGTCGAAGGCGATGACCGCGGCGCCGGCGTCGCGCAGGCGCTCGACCAAAGTCGCCATGACCGTGCGCGGCCAGGGCCATTGGCTGAGGCGATCGAGGCTTGCCTCGTCGATGTCGATGATGCGCACGAACGGCTCCGGCGCCTCGCGCGGCAGCCAGCGCTGATAGGCGTCGAAGGCGATATTACGCAGCGCCACGACAGGTGCCGGCTCGAGAATGATGGTGAAGATGGCGCCGAGGAGCACCAGCGTTGGCGCCCAGATCGGGCCGCTGCGCAGCAGCCGCGATCCGCTGCGGCGCCCTCTATCGGACGGTGACCTCGACACGACGGTTGCGCGGCTCGCCGACGCCGTCGGCCGTGGGGATGATCGGCAGGCTCTCGCCGTGGAAGTCGGTCTCGATGACGGCATCCTCGGCGCCGCCTGAGATCAGGGCGTCGCGCACCGCCTTGGCGCGTGCGCTCGAGAGGCGGAAATTGTAGTCATCCGCGCCTTGGCGGTCGGTATGGCCGATCACCGAGACGTCGGTCACGTCGCGAGCGCGGATCATGGCCAGGGCGTGTGTCAAGACGGCCTCGGAGTCGGCGGTCAGCGTGGTCTGGTCGCTGGCGAAATAGAGCAGGAAAATCTCAGGCGCCTCGGGCTCGGCCGCGAGTGCCGGCGCGAACACCTCTTCGACGTCGTCCGTGGCGGGCACGAAAATGCGGTTGGCGAGGCCAACCAGCTCAAACGCCTCGCCCGGCTCGTCGAGGGTCAACCTGCGGCCACGATCGGTGCGAACCTCGATCGCGCTGGCCCGTCCGCCCGGTCCTTCGAGCAGCACCACGACGTTGTCGGGAATTGGTCCCGCCTGCGGCGGCGCCGGGTAGCGCAGCGCCTCGTCGACCTCGGCCATGGCAGCCTCGTAGCGCGAACGGCAGGCGGCGATGTCATCAGGCTGGCTGCCTTCCTCGATCTCTTGCATCCAGCAATCGAACATGACTTGCGCCCGCGCTGCCTGGGCCGGGAGCACTTCCTTGGCGCCATGGTCGAAAGCCTGCAGCAGGCGACTGCGGGCCGCGAACATCGTGCCGAACTCTTCGTTCGACAGGTTGCGCGCCGACAGCGGCTCGGGCGGAACGGCCTGGCCCGCGGAAAGGGCCATTGCGCGCTCGGCGAAGAGGTCCGAATCAAGCGTGTCCTGCTCGGCGCGTTCGGTGGCGGCGAGATCGAGATAGCCCTGGTGCAAGGCGGCTTCGAAGGTGCCGCCGGGGGGCGGCGCCTGGCGTGCGGAGTCGAGCTGCATGCCGCAGGCAGACAGCAGTGCCACCGCCATAAGCCCAAAGCCCAAAGCCCAGGCTCAGCCTGCGGCGCACCGTCTAGCCTCCGACGCGAACGAGGAAACGGGTGCCGCGCACGCCAATGGTGGCACTCGGGGTCTCGATCGCGACTTCGTCCGGTGCCACGGTGGCAATAACGCCCGAGGTGAAGAACATCGTGCCGCGGCCGATCCGGGCGACGAAGGAGTAGTTCTCGTCGGCCGGGGCGTAGACGAAGGCGTCCATCGTCAGGCGCGTGTTGTTGCCGAGCGAGACGCGCGTGTTGTCCTTGAAGGTAATACCCAGCGAGCCGTCGGCACCGGTGACCATGACATCGTTGAGGAAGACCTCGTCGCCCTCGCCGATGGGCAGGGTGTCGCCGGCCCGCTCGACCATTGCCTCGCCGGTGCGGGTCTTGATGATTCCGATCGCATCCTCGGCCACCGCCTGCGTTGCCAAGGCAAACAGCAGAAGTCCCTGTAAAAACAACCAGCGCACGATTTGGCTCCCTTTTGTGAAACCGCTCCACGGGCCACCATAGCAGACTGTTGCTCAAGCGAAAGGGGCCGGCGGCGACTCAATTGGGGGAATGGCCGCAGTTCACGGACATGTGAGACAGGCTCTTGCATATCGCCGTGCTTAGAGGGCGGCGCGCACGGCCTCGGAAATGTCCCACAGATTGGGCACGACGTCCGACGAATAGCCGGACACGAAATTCCCCACCTCGCCGGTCTCGGGCGCGAAGGTGTGGCGGGCAACGGCGCCGATATTGGCGCCGTAGACGTGGATGGAGACGGACGCCCGGTCGGGCAGGTCGTTGGCGACGATATGGATGTCGCCGATGGTGGGCGAGACCGCGGTAACCTCTCCTGGGCGAAGCCTGCCTTCGCCCACCTGTGTCAGGGCGCCATCCGCGGCACGGTCGAACGTGGTCTCGCGCTCGGCGCCGCGCAGCTGCCCGACCAGGCCCCATACCGTGTGGTCGTGGATCGGCGTTTTCTGGCCCGGGCCCCAGACGAAGCTGACGATCGAGAAGCGCTCAAGCGGATCGCAATAGAGCAGATATTGCTGAAAGTGCTCCGCATGCGGCACTGTGAAGGCTTCGGGCAGCCAGTCGTCTTGCGCGATCAGGGCGGCCAGCAGCTCGCGGCCTTCGTCGAGCATGCGCGCCTCGTCGTCGCCTGCGGCCTCGGTCAGTCGCGTCATGTCCTGCACGTAGCCGCGCAGTCGGCTGATAGTCGTCATGGATCTTTCTCCGCTTCGGGCGCGCCCCGCGCTTCGACAAGTGCTGGCTGCGTTCCGAATAGACGATAGAACAGTTTGATCCAGAATGGCGAGAACAGTGTCGTGTAGGCGATGACCAGAACCATGGCGGCATAGACCTCGCCGTCGAAGATGCCGGCGGCGCGGCCGAGCTCGGCGAAGATCAAGCCGACCTCGCCGCGCGGCACCATGGCCATGCCGACGGCGCTCCTCATCAGCCAATGTTCGCGCAGCAGCAGATAGCCGCCGGCGATCTTGCCGACGATGGCGATGAAGCCGACCGACAGCGAGAACAGCCAGATGAAGCCGGAGGTCCATTCCACCTCGCGCAGATCGAGCGACAGGCCGACCACGACGAAGAAGATGGGTGTGAAGAGCTGCACGATGGGCTTCATGTCGCGCTCGACCTCGTCCGCCAGGTCGTGGTCGCGGGCGAGCGAGACGCCGAAGGGCAGGAAGAAGCGCCGCGACAAGGCAAGTCCCGCGGTAAAGCCGCCCAGCAGCTCCGGCGCGCCGACAACATGCGCCAGCCAGGCGAAGACCATGACCAGGGAGACGATCAGCGTCGCCACCAGGCCCGGCATTTGCGTGGCGCGGTGATAATGCGCGATGACCGTCGAGATCAGCTTCGCTGCCACCGGGGCGAGGGCAAAAAACACGCCGATGAACAGCACCAGCCGGCCCAAGTTCGCGGCGCTGAGGTCGCCGGTCTGGGAGAACTCGTAGAGAAAGGCGAGCAGGAGCACGCCGAGCACGTCGTCGATGACCGCGGCGCCGAGCACGATCTGGCCTTCGCGGCTGTTCTGGCGGTCGACGTCGCGCAGGATGCGCACCGTGACGCCGATGCTGGTGGCGGTCAGCGTGCCGCCGATGAAAAGCGCCAGCAACACGTCGAAGCCGAACAGAAAGCGCCCGGCCGCATAGCCCATCAGGAAGGGGATGACGAAACCGCCGAGCGCCACCGTCACCGAGCGCCCGCCGGACTTGGCCAAGCGGCCGATATCGGTCTCCAGGCCGACCTCGAACAACAGCAATATGATGCCGATCTCCGCCAGCAGGCGAATGACCTCGTTGGGCTCCATCCAGCCGAGCACGCTGGGGCCGAGGATGATGCCGGCGGCAAGCTCGCCGATCACCGAAGGCGCGCCGAAACGCACCGCGACCTCCGCCGCCACGCGCGCGGCGATGAGAATCCCGGCCAGCTGAATGAAAAATGTCGCGGCTTCCATGGCGGCTGGATTGTGGGCGCCCGGTGGGTTCGGCTGCCTTAACTTTGGTCAAACTGAAGTGAGTCCCGAAATCTCCCTCATACGACAGCAGAGGCCGTCACCGCCTCCGGACCTACTCTATCCGCTCGACCATATTCTCGGCCGTGTTGGCCATCTCCCTGGCGCTGCATCGGCCACACGTGGCCTTCCTGGTGACCAGCCCATCAGGAGTGACCTTGGTCAGATGAAAGGTGGAGAAGTACCCCTCCCGCGCCACCGTCATGCGATAGAGGATATCAGCGTCGGTCGCCGCCAAGGTTTCTCGCAGACATGCCTCGCTGTCGCAGCTTTCGAGCCCGAGCCGACGCGCCATCTCCTGCGCTATCGAGACATAGCGGCTCTCGGTGACAAGGTCGTGATCCATGCCGACAACCTCTTGCAGCCGGGTGGTGATGGCACCGACCTGATCCGCCGGAACGTCCTTTGCCACGACCGGCGCCAACGCGGCGATGCGCGTTCCCTCGTCAGCCATCGCAGGGGCGCCCGATACTACGAGCATGAGGATCGCCAGTATCGGACAGGAGAGTCGCATTCCGGACTTGCGGTTCATTTTGGCCTCTTGGATCAGGATGCGTTTCATTGAGAGGTGACTCCGAGCAGGAGTTGGTGATGCAACAAAAAAGGACTGAAATCCAGCTTTCGTCATTGTTCGCTCTGCATTCAGTTTGCCGAAGGCGGGTCCGGAACGTCGAGCCCGGCCTTTCTCAAGCCATCGACGATCATCATCAGATCGGCACGGTTTCTAAAGGGTAGGCCCAATATAACGTCTGCGAAATCGGGTGAAATGCTCAGCGCCTCGGCGGCCTCGGCGCGCGCCTCTTCCTCACGGCCGAGCAATCCGTAGGCCGCCGCCAGGTATTGATGTCCGGCACCAAAATCGGGGTTGATCTCCAAGCTGGTCTGGAAATTGGCCGCCGCCTTCTCGTAGTCGCGCAAGATCAATTGCGCCAGGCCCCGGCCCAATTGGGCGTTGAAGGCGAAAGGGTCGAGCCGTACCGCAACGTTTCCGGCAGCCAGGGCTTCTGCGCCCTCGCCGCTCAAACTCAGGAAAACGGAGAGGTATGTGTAGCCGGTCGCGTAATTCGTATCCAGCGCCGTGGCGTGACGTGCCGCGGCAATACCCTCGTCAAGTCTTCCCCGAAAGGTCAACACCCACCCAAGTTGGGCGTGCCCCTGCGGCAACGATGGATCGATGGTGACGGCTCGCCGCGCCGCTTCCTCGGCGTTCTCCAGCGCCGCAGGGCCTTCGGCCCAACCGTAGATCCAGGCCAGGACTTGTGCGTGTGAAAGGGCGGCGTAGGCAGCCGCAAAGGTCGCATCCAGGCCAACCGCCTGCTCGAACAGGTCTTGTGCAAGGGCATTCGTCTCGCGTGTCCGGCGGTTATGGTTAGCCCGGCCGCGCAGGTACAAGTCGTAGGCCTCTTGGCTGCTGGTCAACGGTCGGTTCGCACGGCTGGGGATGGCATTGCCGAGTTCGGATTTCAGAGCCGCTATGATCTGGCCCGTAACATCGTCCTGCACGGCGAAGATGTCGGTCATCTGGCGGTCATAGCGTTCGGCCCAGAGGTGGCCGCCGGTCTCGGAGTCAATAAGCTGGGCAGTGACGCGAACCCGGTCTCCAGTGCGCCGCACGCTGCCTTCGAGCACGTAACGCACGCCAAGTGCCGCCGCCACCTCGGTGATATCGACCGCCTGCCCCTTGAAACGGAATGTCGAGTTGCGGGCGACCACCAAGAGTCCCTCGAACCGCGACAGCTCGGTAATCAGATCTTCGGAGATGCCGTCCGAGAAATACTCCTGATCGGGATCCTCGGACATGTTGGTAAACGGCAACACCGCAATCGACGGGCCGGATGGCAAAGCGGGGGTCGGGTCGTGAGGCGCCGCCGTCACCACCTCGACTGGCGATTCGTGGTGATCCGCCGGCCACAGAAAGGCGACGATGAGCGCCAGCACCACCACCGCCGCGCCGGCCAGGATCAGGCGGCGGCGCCTTGGTCCCGACGCGATGGGCACGCGCTCGCCTTCGGCCAGCACGCGATAGGCGCGCACCGGCTCGGCGATGTTCTTGACCTCGTGTTCGCCAAGGTCGGCGAAGCTGCGGTCGATCTTGCCGCGAAGCTCGTCGCGGACCTTGCCGGAGACGCAGGCGCCACCGGGCTCCGCGAGTGCCTCCAAGCGGGCGGCAACGTTGACGCCGTCACCATAAACCGTGCCGTCGTCCTGCTCGTGGATATCGCCGAGGTTGACCCCGATGCGCCAAAGCATGCGTCGGTCTTCGGCATACTTTGTATTGAGGTCGGTCAGCTGTTCCTGGGATACCATTGCTGTTGTAAACGCGCCGATAGCCGTGTCGAAGATGGCCAGGACACTGTCACCCGCCATGTCCACCACACGGCCGCCATTGGCCTCGATGTGCTCGCGGAATATCGCCCGGCAGCGGTTGATGGCGTCTATCGTCGCCCGCTCGTCGTCGCCCATAAGGCGCGAATAGCCGGCCACGTCAGCCGCGAGAATTGCCGCCAGCCTTTGCCTGACCACATTCTCGGCCATTATGCACCCCCCCAATGATCTCCACGTCACTGGCCTTTGCCGGGCAGGATACGCCGTGCTGCCGTGGGTCTCAACCATGCCCGATGGACACCGATCGTGATCCCCGGGGTCTTTTCAAGGTAAGCAGCGTTGAGAGCATGCTGGAGCGGTACGCCCGAATGACGGCTATTGGCGAATTCTGACGGTTCGCGCGGCCTAGTCGTCCCGCGGCGGCACCGTGATCACGAGGAACACGAGATCCTCGAGGCCGGTGTTGCTGATCAGGTGCTCGATGCCGGGCGGGATGAAGATGACGTCGTGGCGGCGCACGACCTGGCGGTTGCCGTCGAGTTCCATGACGCCTTCGGCGTCGAGCACGTGGGTGATCTGCTCCTGGACGCTGTGGGTGTGGCGCGCGACATAGCCCTTGGGCTGGTAGGAGGAGATGCGGGTGTCGATCAGCGTGCCGTGCTCGGTGTCGGGGCCGAAATGCAGGCTTCGCAAACGCGCCCCACGCCACCGCCGCTGTATTCCCCGACCATCCCGGTAGTCGCGCAATCTGCGGGCGCACCTTCGATCGGCATGCGGCGAGGACCGCTTCGGCTCCGATTTCTGCCGTATCCGGACAGGTCGGAGAACGCGAAGAAGTGACCCTGAGCAGACCATATGACTCCGACGAAAGTACGCGGCAGCGATTCAACAAGCGCTGGCGTTCGACGTCAGAAGCTGAGCGTGGCAGCACCTTTCAGAATTAGGGCATGCATCGCCGAGGCACCAACTATCGTCACTCCTTCGATCAAATCGTCTTCCGTATAGCCGCGCGCATTCACGCAAGGCGGGCAAGCCCAGAGAGTACCGCCCCGGGCGAGAAAATCCTTCATCAGATCGGGCAGTGGCTCCATGGGGTGCACATGGGTTGTATCGGCGGCGCCCTTACGCACCAAATCAACGCCAGAGCTGGTTAAGAATATTGAAACTCTAAGGCCGG